>NZ_CP133319.1:1554545-1865454 GCF_038811545.1 Rhodoligotrophos sp. CJ14 | reverse complement strand
GGAGATCAGCCTGTTCGGGAGCAACCAGGCCGATCGGCGGGGGCGGCTTGCCGTGCAGGTCAAGACCGTGGATGGCATCTGGGCTCAGCGCGCGCTCATCGCGCAGGGTTTGACGAGGGTGATGCCGGTCCCTGGCGAACAGGCCTGCGCCAAGGATTTGCTCGCGGCCGAGGCCTTGGCGAGAGATACGCGGCGCGGCATTTGGGGGGACCCCGTCTTTGCGGTGCGGTCCGCGAGATCGCCCGAGGCGCTTTCGTCATTAACCGACAGCTTTCAGATCATCGAGGGGGTGGTCAGCACCGTATCGGTGGGAAAGTCCGAAGTGTTTCTCAACTTTGGTGAAAACTGGCGGCTGGATTTTACCGGGAAGGCAACGGCGGCCATGTATCGGCAGGCGAAGGCGGCCGGGGTTGATCTTGCAAAGCTCAGGGGCAAGCAGGTTCGGGTGCGCGGCTTCATCGAGCGGCGAAACGGGCCAATGATCACGCTTCAGGTGCCGGAGCAAATCGAGCTTCTCGACTGAAGACCGCGATCTCAGCAAAAAGGGCGCGGTGGTATCCCGCGCCCTTGCAGTATTTGACTTCGATTTGTGGCGTGATCAGGCGGCTTCTTCCGTGGCTGACTCATCGGCCTCGGCGTCAGCGTCGCCCTCCGCCTTAGCCCGCTTGGGGCTCGTCAGCAGCAGGGTCTCGATCTCCTTGATCGAGGCCTGCTCGTCCAGAGACTTCACAGCGGCCACTTCGCGCGCCATGCGATCGAGCGCGGCTTCATAAAGCTGCCGCTCGCTATAGGACTGCTCGGGCTGGCGATCGGACCGGAACAGATCACGGACGACTTCCGCAACGGCAATGATATCGCCCGAGTTGATCTTCGCCTCGTATTCCTGCGCACGCCGGCTCCACATGGTCCGACGGACACGGGCGCGGCCCTTCAGGATCTTCAAGGCCTGCTCGATCTTGTCGGCGTCGGAGAGTTTGCGCATGCCGACGGCATCAACCTTGCTCGTCGGTACGCGCAGCCGCATCTTCTCTTTCTCGAAATCGATCACATAGAGCTCAAGCCGCGCACCCGCGATCTCCTGCTCTTCGATATCCACGATCCGGCCAACGCCATGCGCCGGGTAGACCACGTACTCGTCAGCTTTGAACTTGAGATTGCGATCTGATTTTTTTTGTGCTGCCATACTCTCCACCATTCGCCGCCCTGAATATCGTCGTGCCCAGGAGTGATCGCAGTAACGCCGCAAAGCGTCGCCCCGACCTATCTAGTACTTCGCTGCTAAAGCAGCTCGGACCCTTTCACCGTGATGCGGAAAGGTCTTACCACCAAGATTTTCTCCAGATCTTCGGACTTTACTCGCCAGAGAGCTCTAGCTCGAAACATCGTTGATCAAGGTTTGGCGAAAAAAATCCGAGCCACGGAGAAGCTCGGCTGCATTCCTGGGTGGTTGTTTTCTTAACCTAAAAAAACTATAGCATAATCGCCGGGCAATTTGAAGCCCCGTTCAATAATCGCTTCAAATAGCGTTAACCTTCGAGCTCGACGGCAGGAATCGGCTGCTTTCCGGCCGGAAAGCATGATCAGGACGCTTTTTGGACCTGTTCCGAGACTTTAACGCACGAAAAAGGTGACGTGCGGCGTTCAGTCACCCTCTCCCGGCTCGCTGGAGAAATATTTCTCAAGCTTGCCTGTGACCCCATCCATTTCTTCCGCTTCAGGAAGAGGGTCTTTCTTCGTGGTGATGTTTGGCCATTTGGCTGCGTATTCTGCATTGAGCTGAAGCCATTCCTCCAGACCGGGCTCCGTATCCGGCTTGATGGCCTCGGCGGGGCATTCCGGCTCGCAGACACCGCAGTCGATGCATTCGTCGGGATGGATCACCAGCATGTTCTCGCCCTCGTAAAAGCAGTCCACGGGGCAGACTTCGACGCAATCCGTGTATTTGCATTTGATGCAGTTGTCGGTGACGACGTAGGTCATCCTTGGCTCCGGTGATCTTTTCCGCACGTGTCCATTGGCGCTCGCCGCAGAGCGACAGATAAGCGCCTCTCGGAAGCGTGTTTAGTGCCCTGTGCTCAGAGGACGCAAGTGCAGCATGATGGGCGCGCGCATAATTCGCGCCCAAGCGCTTGCGGCGGCGGCTCAAGATGCACTCCAGTGAGGTCGAGACATGGGATTTGGGCCTCACTCGCTGCCCGAGCCTTCGCTCTCGCTGGTGCAGGAGGTGAGTTCTTCATAAAGACCCTGCGCCTCACTGGCCGGGCCTCGTCGCTCGCCACAGGCCAGGATGCGCAAAACACGAACGCCTCTGGGGAGCGAGACGGTCAGCACATCTCCTGCACCGACGATGTGGCTTGGCTTGCGTATCCGTTCGCGATTCACGCGAACGCGTCCGTGCTCGAGAAGCTCGACAGCGAGGCTGCGCGTTTTGACCAAGCGGGCGTAGACGAGCCACTTGTCAATGCGCTGCCCCGCCACCGGTCACTGACCAGTTTTGCGCTTCTGCAGCAACTCGGCTTTCAATGCGCCAAGCACTGCAAAAGGCGAATCGGCACGGGCGGCCTCCTCACGTCTCTGTCGCTGTTGCTGTCGCTCATCACCGCGCTTGTCCCTACGCTCGCCATGGGCGGCATCAGCGCGCGGCTGATCGCGGCGGGGTTGGCCTTTCCGCCCGCCGTCGCTTTCGGGCCGGTTCTGCTGGCCTTGCCCATCGCGACGGCGCTCGCCATGCCGGGAGGGTCCGCCCTTGGTGAAACGCTCGCCCTGCGCGGCGCCATCCCGAGGCGCACCATGGCGGGGGCGACGCTGGTCTGACCGCTGCTGCCCCTGCCGCTTGAACGGGCCTGCATCCTTCGGCCACCAAATTTCGATTTCGGTCGGTTCGTTCGCGCCGGCCGGCTTGGCCTTGGCCCTCGGCGTGCCGGCGCCAGGGCTCGAGGCGGCGCCGTCGGCAGCCGGTTCTGCGGCAGCCGCTTCGGTGTTGGCCGCTTCATCGCTCTTGGCCTCCCCAGAGGGCAGTTCGGCGGAAGCAAGCAGGGCTTCGGTTTGACCCTCGTTCCCGACGGATTGCTCGCTCGCGGCCATCTCAGCGAGAGAGCCCTCAGAAGGCGGCAGGTCAGCCGGCGTCACATCAGCCGGGCTTGCGGCGGTCGCAGATACGGAGTCGTTGGCCTGCTCCGGGGCAGCGGCTGTCTCGGCCACCTCATTCTGATCTGCCGTCGCTGGGACCGCATGCTCTGCCTCAGAGGCCGCGACTGGATCATTGTGCGCCTGCTCCGATCCTGCGGCCTGTGCGGCCGGAGCATCAGCGGTCACGGCCTCAGGGGCTGGTTCCTTATCGGCAGGTGCGGTCTGCGGTGCTGCAGCTGGTGGAGCGATCACGCGCCGTTCCGAGCGGAAGCCGAGTGCCCGCAGAATTCCGGCGAATTCATCACCGGAGCAGCCGACCAGCGACATCATGTCTGGTATGACGGTGAAGCCGCCGCCTTCCACCGAGCCGCTGGGCCGCACGTCGCTTTCCGACTGAGGCTTCCAGAAAACGCGCGGGCGGATGATGTCTCCGAGCCGCTCCAACATGTCGATGCGAACAGCGCGGGTTCCGCAGATGCGGAAGCCAGCCGCGTCATAGAAGCCGTTGGGGGCTTTCGGATCAGCCGGCGTCGAGGTCAGGCCCTGAGGTGGCGGCTCGGGCAAATTCTCCACATCGAGCCTACCGGCCTGCTGCTCCTGCAAGGCCCATAACAGCACTTTCAGCTCGGTTGCGACCGGCTTCAACAGCAGCGGCAGGAAGACATGGAAGGCGCCAAACCGAACACCGTACCGGCGGAGGCTCGCGCGCGCCTCCTGATCCAGCAGCTTGACCTCTTCCCTGATTTCCTCGCGCTTGATGTTGCCAAGCTGCTCGACCAGACGGAAGGCGAAGCCACGCGCTAGACCCTGGAGATCCTGCGCCGCCTCCAGCTGGACCAGAGGCTTCAGCACTTCGCCGATGCGATGCTCGACAAATTGCTCAAGCCGCTTGTGCACGGCCTCGCGGTCAGGGCCCGACAATTGATTGTCGGCTATGAGCTCGATACGAGGCTTCAGGATATGCGGGCCTGCCACCAGGCGCGCCACCTTCGCCGCGCGCCAGGTGACCGCACCGGTCCGGGTCAGCCCGAAAAGTTCCTGCCGATCGTCGACGAGCTGCTTTGCGCGATCGGAAATTTCTGCCGCAACGGCTTTCATGGAAGCTGCCCGCAATGTTCGTCCTTCGGATGTGTCACCGCTCGTGTCGGGCACAAAGTGAAACCCTTTTATATGACCCACGAACACACCTTCCACCATGATTTCACCGCCAGTCTCGACAGAGGCGGCCAAACGCTCCTTTTCCCGCATGCGTTTCATGAGCACGCTGGTGCGGCGATCGATGAAACGCTGGGACAGGCGCTCGTGAAGAGCATCCGACAGGCGGTCTTCAAGGGCTCGGGTCTTCTCGCGCCAATCTTCGGCATCGGCAAGCCAATCATTGCGATTGGCGATGAAGGTCCAGGTTCGCACATGGGCGATACGCGTCGCGAGCGTGTCGATATCGCCTTCAATATTGTCGGCAAGGCTCAGCTGCCGAGCAAACCAATCCCCGGGAATACGCTCGTCGGGGGAGCTGAGAAAGCCATAGACGCGGGCCACCAGATTGGCGTGATCGCTGCCCATGGTGTTGCGATAATCCGGGATCTGGCAGACCTCCCATAGCCTCTCGACCGCCTCGCGCCCGCGAACCCGGCCGGTAATCTCGGGATCACGCGCGAGGTATTCGAGAGCCATCTGATCGGCGCCGGACTGGGCGCGCATCAGGCCGGCAATGTTCGGGCTTTCGGCGAGGCTGCGCAGAAGGGATTCGATCGAGGTAAAGTCGAGCTCCTTGTTGCGCCATTGCAGCATGCGCACCGGCTCGAAATTATGATTCTCGATGCGGTCGATCACCTCGCGCGGAAAAGGTTCAACCTCACCGGTCACGCCGAAGGTGCCGTCATTCATGTGGCGGCCGGCGCGCCCGGCGATCTGGGCAAGCTCGGCGGGCGTCAGGTCGCGAAAGTTGAAGCCGTCGAACTTGCGGGCCTGGGCGAAGGCGATGTGGTCGACATCCATGTTGAGGCCCATCCCGATCGCATCGGTGGCCACCAGGAAGTCGACGTCGCCGGATTCATAGAGCGCCACCTGCGCATTGCGGGTGCGGGGTGAGAGCGCACCGAGTACAACGGCCGCACCACCGCGCTGACGGCGAATGAGCTCAGCGATGCCATAGACCATCTCAGCGGAGAAGGCGACCACGGCGCTGCGCGGCTGCAAGCGAGTGATTTTCTTGCTGCCGGAGAAGGTGAGCTTGGAGAAGCGCGGGCGGGTGATGAAATTTGTGCCCGGCAGGAGCCGCTCGATCATCGGCCGCATGGTGGCGGAGCCCAGGAGCATGGTCTCTTGCGTGCCGCGCCGATTCAAAATCCGATCGGTGAAGATATGGCCGCGGTCGAGATCGGCCGCGAGCTGAACCTCGTCGATCGCGAGAAAATCAACATCGAGCTCCGGCGGCATGGCCTCGACGGTACAGACCCAGAAGCGCGGGTTGGCCGGCACGATCTTCTCTTCGCCAGTGACCAAAGCCACCTCACCGGTGCCAACCTTGTTGCAGACCTTATCGTAGACTTCGCGCGCAAGCAGCCGCAGTGGCAGCCCGATCATGCCCGTGGCGTGGCCAAGCATACGCTCGACTGCGAGATGGGTCTTACCGGTATTTGTGGGACCGAGAACCGCCGTGATGCTTTTCATATTGATGCTGTGCTCGAGGCTGGGCCGGTTACAAGACGCGGCGCACCGGACATAGGGTTATTGGCTGGCCCAAAGCAAGGGTTCTCGCCTGAGAGAGAGGCCGCTTCCATCGGTCGGGGATCCGTTAAGCGTGCCGGCCTGAACAGTTGTGCCAAAATGAGGCGCCTCATTCATCTCTGGAACGGCGGGAGAACAAAGATCGACCGAATCGCTGACTCCCGGGACTTTCCGCATTTGTTCACAAGCGAACCCCCAAGGTTTCCGCTGTTTCCGTTATGAGGCGGTGACCAGCGATGTCCTCGGAGACGCGCTAGCCTATGCCGGTTACTCGGGTCAAGAGTTAACAGCGGCATTTCTTGGTTACCCATTCGTTGCATCTGGGGAGGGCTTTCGGCAGAGACCCGTTAACGAGAGGGAACAAAGCAGAACGTATGGTGTGCGAATCGCTCATCACGCCATATTCGTTCTTTGTTCGCAACAAGATGTAGAGGTTTGATCATATTATACCACAAGGCCTGGTTTTTCCCAGCGTGATCGGCTTATGAAGATCCGATGCAATCGGCCCTCGCATTAACCGAATTGCACCAAAACGGGACATCACTCGGTGGCGGCCCGCGCGGATTTCGCCAAGGGCGTGCCGTTCACAGAGGCCTTCCTAGCGATGATCCGCACGCTGCGGCCCTTCATCGTCCCCGTCGCCGCAATCGGCACGAGCAGGTCACGATTGGCGGCCGCCGCATGCACCGGCGCGAACCACACCGTATAGACAGGGGGATTGGCCCGGTTCCGCTCGGCCTTCTTTTTGGACAGACCGGCTATGGACTTATATTGCACCTGGCACTTGTAGGCCGGGCCGCGATAGGCGGCATTCTTCTCCTCGAACTGGGTTTGCCCGAGATAGGAAAAGTTCAGGGCGAACACTTCCTTGCCGTCATAGACGCGCTGCGTGCCTGAACAGGGTTTGCCGGAGGAAGAGAGGGCGGCATTGAGAACCCCGCTCAGCGGGTCAGGAAGCGGCTTGTCGATGGCCTGTTCAATGGCGCGCGCGCGTTCCTCCTCCAGGTCGTAGCTGCGGTCCACGTCTACATTGGCGGCGCCCCAGCGCATCTCGGTGCTCTTGCGACCGTCGCTATCGGTTTCGCGATAGGTGAAGCGGGCCGGGCGAACGGAGGACTGATCAAGGCTGCCGCTTGCCCTCATCTCGAGCTGCTCGTCGACGAAGAAGCCGACAAGGCCAGTGGTGGCGGCGCTCACCTGGGCCGAGTATTCCCCAGGTGAAAAGCTGTAATCGATGCCAATGTCATAGACTGTGGTGCCATGGGCGATGACATCGAATTTCAGCGAGATCTTGTCAGCCTCGGCCGAGCTTGCCGGGGAGATGACACCGGTGAGCGGCGACAGCAGGCTTAAGGCGCTTGCGCAGACCAGGGCCAGGCTATGCATCCTGGCGATCGGCGATGATGAGGCTTGTGCCATGATCCATCCGAGATTGAGTGTCCGTCGATCGGCGGCTGACCCCATCACATGAGGTCTGGATGCGGTGACATTCAAGGGCGAAGAGGCCAGCATGATGTTCGATCCCTCGATTTGATGTATATGGGCCGATGAATGCGCGCTGAATAAGGCTGTCCGACTTGACCCGACGGCGTTGCCGCCTTATAGCAACGCATCCAATATCGGGCGCGGAAGCGCTGCGAGCGGTCATGCTCATTCGGGCCTGGCTCGCACCACATCAGAATTGACCGGAGCACTAAGATGTCCCGCCGTTGCGAATTGACCGGGAAAGGCGTGCAGACTGGCAATAATGTCAGCCATGCCAACAATAAGAGCCGTCGGCGGTTTCTGCCGAATCTGTGCAGCGTGCGGCTCATGAGCGAGAAGCTCAACCAGACCTATTCCTTCCGCGTGAGCGCGCATGCGCTGCGGAGCGTCGAGCATCGTGGCGGCCTGGATGCTTTCCTGCTCAAGGCCAAGGACGAAGAGCTCTCCACCCAGGCTCGCCGGGTGAAGCGGCTGCTCGAGAAGAAGATCGCGGCTGCTGCGGCTGCCTGATCGGCGGCCTTCCCGCGGCATGGCTCCGACGCCGCCGGTACGCCCTCGCAGTGGACAGATCGCGCAGCTCGTCATTCCTGTGCTTGCAATGGTGGCCGTGGTCGCGGCCTCCAATATCCTGGTGCAGTATCCGTTTGAGCCCTTTGGGCTTGCGGATGTGTTGACCTGGGGCGCGTTCACCTATCCCTTGAGCTTCTTTGTCACAGAGCTGACCAATCGGCGCTTCGGTCCGGCTCTTGCCAGGCGCGTCGTTTATGTCGGCTTTGCGCTCGCAGCCATCCTATCGATCCTGATCGCTGGCCCTCGCATCGCGCTCGCCTCCGCCTGCGCCTTTCTGTTCGCGCAGCTGCTTGATGTAATGGTGTTCAACCGGTTGCGCTATCAGGCCTGGTGGCGGCCGCCGCTCGTCTCTTCCGTGCTGGGGTCGCTGGCCGATACGGGCATCTTTTTCTCGCTCGCTTTCGCCGGAACGGGTCTCGCCACAGCCGCCTACAATCTCGGGCTCGTGCAAGTCCATTTGCCGGTGTGGGTCGGTTGGGCCTTCGGTGATCTCGCGGTGAAGCTCGCGGTGGCGGTGGTGCTGTTATTGCCGTTCGGCGCCCTGCGCAGGATCATCCCGGCGCTGGAGACGGTGCGCGGGTGCGAGGATCTGGCCTAACGACTCTGGACGGTGGAGCGGTCTAGCCCAGCTCGTCGGGCAAGGCGAATTGCAGCAGCAATGTCCGCTGCAGGAAGCCGTTATAATTGTCGTCGGACATGATGAGGAGCCGCTGCTCTCCATCCGGGCTGCGATAGGTCGCGAGCGCCTCCATATTGTCGATGCTGGTCTGGGGCCAGTCGGAAATCAAGAGAACCTCGCCCTTCAGCGTTGCGCCTTCCTTTATCCCCGCCGAGGGAAAGCGCCGCAGCGCCATACGCAGCCGGCGGTCCGACCGGGAGAAGTCCCGCTCGAGCGTGATGATGCTCTGGTCCGGCAAAACGATCGCATCCGTGATCGCGAAGGTCTCGAGTTTCTCGAAGGCAAAGGTGAGAGGCTTCTTGTCGCCGAGCAGCCAGGCCCTGATGTTCCCTTGCTTGTTGACATTGTTCTCGCTGATGGCGAGCAGGTGGTCCTTGAACTTGCCGTCGGCAAAGCGGGTCAATGATTCCAGCTGAGCATTGTGCGGCCCCTTGCGCATGGCTTCCGGGAGCGGGATGGCCGCTGTCGGTCTCGTCGGCAGCCCGTTCTTGCCGATCTCGTATTGCTCGATCCTGACCTTGTTCTCAAAGCCGACGGCCACGGGGCCATCGGGGCCGCGGGGTGTCAGTTCGGTGAGCGCCTCGGCATCCCTGTTGAACTTTCGTTTCTCGCGACGTCCGTCCTTGTTGAGCAGGGGCGCCATTTCGGCGTTGCTGATATCGCTCAGTTGACCGGATGCGGCATAAGACAGGTTCATGCGCAGCCACCAGCCGTCATCGCTCACAGCGAGAAGCCGTTTGCCGTCCTCGGTCACGACAATGCTGGAAAAGCCACCGAAACGGTCATCGCTGCTGCTGAGCTGCAGGCCGCCACGCCATTTCAGCTTGCCATAGGTCTCGCTGGGGGTGCCAAGGGTAAACTCGATCGGACGCGTCCGAATAGCAACGGGGCCCGTCTCGATATCCTGAGCCGGTGCCCATGCGCTTTGTCCGACGACAATGGCACTGGCGAGACCGAGGATCATGGAGGTTGTGACAGCGATGCGACGCATAGGGTTCCCCGATGCCAACGGATGCCGGCAGCTATAGGCTGGCTCTTTGTCGCAATTTCGACGGGCGTTCAGGCCGCGGACTGACGGCGCTGGCCGCGGGAACGCGGGCGGCCGCGCTGAGCCGGGTGGCCCCGAGGAATGTCCTCGTCGAAAAGCTCGGCGAGCTTTTCGGTCATGGCACCGCCAAGCTCCTCCGCATCGACGATGGTGACAGCCCGGCGATAGTAGCGGGTTACATCATGACCGATGCCGATGGCGATCAGTTCCACAGGCGAGCGGTTCTCGATGTCGGTGATCACCTGGCGCAGATGCCGCTCGAGGAAATTGCCAGGGTTGACGGAAAGGGTTGAATCATCAACCGGCGCACCGTCGGAGATGACCATCAGGATCCGGCGCTGTTCGCGGCGGGCCAGCAAGCGGTTATGCGCCCAGATCAGGGCCTCGCCGTCGATGTTCTCCTTGAGCAAGCCTTCGCGCATCATCAGGCCGAGATTGCGCCGCGCCCGGCGCCAGGGCGTATCGGCTGCCTTATAGATGATATGGCGCAAATCGTTGAGACGGCCCGGGGAGGCGGGCTTACCCGACGAGAGCCACCGCTCGCGGGACTGGCCACCCTTCCAGGCGCGGGTGGTGAAGCCAAGGATCTCGACCTTGACGCCGCAGCGCTCCAGGGTGCGGGCGAGAATGTCCGCGCAAGTCGCGGCAACCGTAATGGGCCGGCCGCGCATGGAGCCTGAATTGTCCAGCAACAGGGTGACCACCGTGTCGCGGAAATTGGTGTCCTGCTCCATCTTGAAGGAGAGCGGATGCAAGGGATCGGTCATCACCCGCGACAGGCGGGCAACGTCGAGGATGCCCTCCTCGAGATCGAAATCCCAGGAGCGGTTCTGCTTGGCCAGAAGGCGCCGCTGCAGGCGGTTGGCCAGCCTCGCGACCACGCCCTGCAGATGGGAAAGCTGCTTGTCGAGATAGTTGCGCAGCCGCTGGAGCTCATCGGTATCGCAAAGCTCTTCGGCCAGGATCTCCTCATCGAAGGCATGGGTGAAGACCTTGTAGAAGTCTTCGTTGCCGGTGCTCGAGAAGGGCAATTGCGGCCGCCAGGGCTCGCTGCCATCGGGCGCCTCTTCCGTCTCGGCGTCGTCGGGGACCTCGTTTACATCAACATCCGTGGTCTGCTGATCGCTGCTCTCCAGCTCGCCCTGGGCTTCGCGAACGTCCTCGCTCTCGGCATTCTCCGCCTCCTGCGCCTCGCTCTGCTTGCCCTCGTCGGGCTGGCTGCCATCAGCGGCTTCGCCGTCCTCGCTATTGTCCTCGTCCTGCTGGTCGGGATCCTCGCCCAACTCGTCCGCCATATCGAGGGAGGCGATGATATCGCGGGTCATGCGGGCGAAGGCGGTCTGGTCGCCGATATGGTCTGCCAATGTGTCGAGTTGGCGGCCAGCCTTCTCCTCGATCCAAGGGCGCCAGAGGTCAACCAGCAGGCGCGCATTCTCGGGCGGCTGAACGCCGGTGAGGCGCTCACGCACGAGCAGGCCGACCGCTTCCTCGAGGGGTGCTTCCTTGCGGTCACGCAGCTGACTTAAGGAGCGCTTCTGGTAACGATCATCGAGCATTGCCGAGAGATTGGCTGCCACGCCCACCATGTCCCGGGCGCCGATCGACTCGACCCTTGCCTGTTCCACGGCCTCATAGACGGCGCGCGCATTGCGGCCTTCCGGCTGATAACGGCTGTGGACCGCCTCGTTGTGATTGGCCAGGCGAAGAGAGAAGGCGTCGGCCACGCCCCGGGTGACCGCAACACTGTGGGGGTCGAGATCGCGGTCCACCTGCGGCAGTCGCGCCCGATTGCCGGACAGGCCAGGTGTCTCGCCGCCGAATGTGACCTGCAGCTCAGGCTCATGGGAGAGGGTGCGCATCGCCAAAGAGAGCGCGCGCTTGAAGGGTTCCGCGGGAGCCTCTTTATCCGCCGCCATGAGCTGCAGTCGCCTCCATTAGGATCAGGACAGGGTGACCTGCGCCGTCGATTCCGGCAGTTCCTGGCCAAAACAACGCTGATAGAACTCCGCCACGAGGCCGCGCTCCATCTCATCGCATTTGTTCAGGAAGGTCACCCGGAAGGCGAAGCCGAGATCGCCGAAGATCTCAGTGTTCTCAGCCCAAGTGATCACGGTGCGGGGGCTCATCACGGTGGACAGGTCACCATTGATGAAGGCAGTACGGGTCATGTCAGCGAGCCGCACCATGTCGGCAACGCGCTTGCGGCCTTCCGGCGTGTTCAGCCTTTTCACCTTGGCCAGAATGATCGCGTTCTCCTGCTCGGTCGGCAGGTAGTTGAGCGTGGTCACGATGCTCCAGCGGTCCATCTGGCCCTGGTTGATCTGCTGCGTGCCGTGATAGAGGCCGGAGGTGTCGCCAAGACCCACCGTGTTGGCGGTCGCAAACAGACGGAAGGCAGGATGCGGCCGGATCACGCGATTCTGGTCGAGGAGGGTCAGCTTGCCCGAGACTTCGAGCACCCGCTGGATCACGAACATCACGTCCGGACGGCCGGCATCATACTCGTCGAACACCAGGGCGGTGTTGGTCTGCAGCGCCCAGGGGAGAATGCCCTCGCGGAACTCGGTGATCTGCTTGCCCTCGCGCAGGACGATGGCATCCTTGCCCACCAGATCAATACGGCTGATATGGCTGTCCAAGTTGACGCGCACGCATGGCCAATTCAGGCGCGCAGCGACCTGCTCGACATGGGTCGACTTACCCGTGCCGTGATAGCCCGTGATCATTACTCGGCGGTTATGGGCAAAACCGGCCAGGATCGCGAGCGTGGTCTCGCGGTTGAACAGGTAGTCTTCGTCAAGGTCGGGAACATGCTCGCTGGCCTGCGAGTAGGCCGGCACCTCCAGATCACTGTCGATACCAAATACCTGCCGAACCGAAACCTTCATATCGGGCAGTCCGGCCACTTCCCCATTAGCCTGAGGCGTCATTGAAATCCTTCCTGAGCGTTTGCTCACGCCCTATGTCGGCAATCCACACCAGCTTTAAAGGCCCAGAGCGCATTTTTGAGACGGCTGAAGATGTGTAGTCCGCAGTGCGTGTCAGCTGCAAGCGCCAACCAACCTCCGATTAGCAGAATCCGGCCGACTTCAGATAATTATAGGCATTGATGACTGCGCGGAGCTTATCCTCGCCATCGCGGTTCCCGCCATTGGTGTCGGGATGATGCCGCTTCACCAAACGCTTGAACTGCGCCTTCAGTGCCTCGGGCGTCGCATTTTCATCGAGGCCCATGACATCGAGTGCCTTGCGCTCGGCATTGCGAACGGCCCGCCGGGGCGCCGTCTTTGTCGAGCCGTCCCCCTCGCCGAAAATCTCGTGGGGATCAAAGAAGTCCTTGTTGTAGCGGAAACCGCCCGTCTCACGGCCGGCCCGAGCGCGACGGGCGTGGTAGGCCCAGGAATTCTGCCCGAGACGCCAAGTGGGGCGATGACCGTGCATGGCTTCGCGCTGATAATCGATGAACTCGTTATCGCGCATGCCCTTGAAATAATTGTAGGACGCATTGTACTCGCGCACGTGGTCGAAGCAGAAATGGTGATAATCGCCATCCTGCCCGCGACCCTTTGGTGCGGGGTGGGTTGCCAGCTTGTCACATCCCGCCCACTCACAGCGTGGCCCGTTCGCATCGGACATGCGGTCACGGTTGGGTTTCACACGGATACGATCAAAGTATTTCGAGTCGAGCTTCATGACGCCGATGATTATGGTTCGCGTTCCAGGGCACCGCAACGCGACGATAGGCGCCACTGGACAGGGCTATATCTCTGGCTATAGATCCCGAACAATCGGTTATCACATCCTACGACAAGCCTCGGGGGATAACGGCCATGACGAGCGGAGCGATCGCGCGAAGGATCTCCGAGAAACTCAGCCGAGCATTCGTGCCCGAGCGCCTCGAGATCATCGACGAATCACACCTCCACAAGGGCCACGCCGGACATCATCCTGAGGGAGAAAGTCATTTCAGGATCCATATCGTATCTGGGGCCTTCGTAAACAAGCGTGCTGTCGAGCGGCATCGCATGGTCAATCGCATTCTCGCCGAAGAGCTTGCGGGACGAGTTCACGCCCTAGCGCTTGAGCTGCGCGCACCCGGTGAGGACTGAAGCTCCGGGAGAGCTAAGCGCCCGCCTGACACTCAGCGCTCTGCTAGTTCCTCGGCGAGGAAGGCCTCGACGGCAGCATCCTCCACATCGCGGCTGATGAAGGCCTCACCGATGTCGCGTACCAGAATGAAGGTCAGCTTGCCGGCCACGGCCTTCTTGTCCTGACGCATGAAGCGCACCAGCCCCGCCGCATCGGGCAGGGGCCCATCGATCTGAGCAAGGGAGGTCGGCAGTCCCGCCGCGGAGAGATGCGCTGTGACTTTCTCGGCCGTCCCGGGCGCGCACAGACCCAGGCGCTCGGAAAACCGAAAGGCCTGAGCCATGCCGATGGCCACGCCCTCGCCGTGGATCAGCCGCTGGGAGTAGCCGGTGGCCGCTTCCAGGGCATGGCCGAAGGTGTGCCCGAGATTGAGGAGGGCGCGCCTTCCGGTTTCGAATTCGTCCTCGGCGACGATCTCCGCCTTGGCCCTGCAGCAGCTGGCTATGGCCCGGCGCCGCTCGGGTCCGTCTGCCGAGGCTATCGCGCGGTGATGCTCTTCAAGCCAGTGAAAGAAGGGAGCATCGCCCAAGAGGCCATATTTCACCACCTCGGCATAGCCGGCCCTGAACTCGCGTGCGGGCAGGGTGTCGAGCAGGGTGGTATCGGCCAGCACCATATCGGGCTGATGGAAGGCGCCGATCAGATTCTTGCCGGCGCCCGCGTTGATCCCGGTCTTGCCGCCAACGGAGGAATCCACCTGCGCGAGCAGGGTCGTGGGGATCTGGATAAAGCGGACGCCGCGCCGCAAAATGGCAGAGGCGAAGCCCGCGAGATCGCCGATCACCCCGCCACCGAGCGCGATCACGTGATCACGCCGCTCAATGCCTGCCTCCAATAGCCCGTCGCAGACCTGCTCGAGGCAGGCGAAGCTCTTGCTCTGCTCGCCGGCCGGTACAACGATCAGCCTGGCGCCGATGCCGGATGCGGCAAGCGAAGCCGCGAGCCGTTGGTGATGGAGAGAGGCCACGGTTTCGTCGGTGACGATGGCGGTGTGCGGCCGGGCCAGGAGGGGCCTGAGCAGCTCACCCGCCCGGTCGAGCAGGTTGGAGCCGATATGGATGGGATAGCGGCGATCGCCGAGCTCCACCATCACCGTTTCGATCGTATCGCCGACGGTCCGAGCGGCAGCTTCACGCTCGCCTGCGGCGGTGGTGGACAGGGTGAGATTGTTCGACATGAGCGCCTCTAATCTGCCGGAACCAGCCGCGCGCTGAGCTCGCGGATCACGTCGTTCACGACGAGATCGTGAGGAACGTCCCGGCTCTCGATCGTCAGGTCGGCTTCGGCATAGACCGGATGACGCTGCTCGATCAGGTTCCGCATCACACCCTCGGGATCCTCGTGATATAGCAGGGGGCGGTTGGCACGACGCCGTACCCGCTTCATGAGCAGGTCCAAATCGGCGCGCAGCCAGACCGAAATTCCATAAACACGGATCGCTTCGCGGGTCGAGGCATCCATATAGGCGCCGCCGCCTGTGGCCAGGACCTGCGGTCCGTCCAGCAGCAGACGCTGAATGACGCGACGCTCCCCCTCGCGGAAATAGGCTTCGCCGTGATCGGCGAAGATCTCGGGGATCGTCTTTCCCGCGGCGGCCTCGATCTCATGATCCGCGTCGACGAAGCGCAGGCCCAGACGTTGCGCGAGACGACGACCAACGGTCGTCTTGCCCGCACCCATGAGGCCGACCAGAACGATACTCCGCGATGCCAGATTTTCGGCAATCGCCCGCTCCTGATCAGAGATCTTTAGCAGAAAACTCATCACACTCCGACGTTCCTCGATGCCCCCAGGCACTCCGTTTTAGCCCGTGCGCCGTCCGATCGCAAAGGGCAACCCGTCCTGACACATCTGATGAGCAGTCCGTTACTTGCTGGCTTGGCCGGTAAGGGGTATGCATTGTGTATCTCGGGCTATTTTGGAGTGTGCGGCGAAAATGCCCGGTAGTCTTAGGTTTCTGCTGATTCTCGGCTGTCTCGGCGTGGCCGTCTACGGCGCCGTATACGCTTTGTCGACAATAAAGCCGGAACAAACCACTGTGGTCAAACAGGTGCCCAGTGACACGCTCTTCCGCTGATGGGCGGTTGATCGAGAGCTTTCTCGAAATGCTGAGCGCCGAGCGCGGGGCCGCGAAAAACACGCTGGATGCCTATGCGCGTGATCTGGGCGACTATCGGGCGTTTCTCGCAGGCCGCCAGAAGACGATCACGGGCGCGGATAGTGCGGATCTGCGGGCTTACCTTACGGCACTGGAGGCGGCGGGACTTGCAGCCAGCACCGCGGCCCGCCGGCTTTCGGCCCTGCGCCAGCTCCATAAATTTCTCTATGCGGAAGGGTTTCGCACGGACGATCCGACCAGCATTCTCGATAGTCCGCGCCTCAAGCGGGCCCTGCCCAAGGTCCTTTCGGTCAGGGATGTCGACCGGCTCCTGGGGCTTGCGCGGGAGGAGGTGGACCATGCGAGGCTGCCGGCGGACCGGCTGCGGGCTGCCCGAATGCACTGCCTGATGGAGCTGCTTTACGCCACAGGCTTGCGCGTCTCGGAGCTCGTGTCATTGACCCGGCTCACCGTCAAGGCCGACGAGCGGTTTCTCACGATCCGCGGCAAGGGCGGCCGCGAGCGTCTGGTGCCGCTCAGCACGGCCGCGCGCCAGGCGCTGCAGCTCTACGACGCCATCATGGTCGAGCTTGGCGGTGGCGGGCAGGACTCCTCCTGGCTCTTTCCATCGCATGGCGAGAGCGGCCACATCACCCGGCAGTATTTTGCACAGGAGCTGAAGGGGCTTGCCGCCAGGGCGGGGCTCGATGCGGATGCGGTCTCGCCGCATGTGTTGCGGCATGCCTTTGCCAGCCATCTTCTCGCCGGCGGGGCAGATCTCCGGGCCGTGCAGCAGATGTTGGGGCATGCTGACATTTCCACCACCCAGATCTATACCCATGTGCTTGCGGAGCGACTGAAGCAGGTGCTTGCTAACCACCCGCTCGCCGGTTGACATCGGCGGCGCGCATCGCCACTGTCCGGCCCGGCCGCTACGCCCTATATAGGCGGCGCCGTTCTCACGCTACGGGATGCAAGACAGGGAATGCGAACCTTCCTCGATTTCGAAAGCTCGATTGCCGAGCTCGAAGGCAAGATTGCCGAGCTCAAGGCCATCGCTGCGGCCAATGGATCCTCCGTCCAGATCGAAGAGGAGGTGAAGCAGCTCGAGCAGAAGACGGCACGCAGCCTCGCGCAGCTCTACGAGTCGCTGCAACCCTGGCAAAAGATGCAGGTGGCCCGGCATCCGGAACGGCCACATCTGCTCGATTATGCGCGCTTCCTGCTGACGGACTTCACACCCCTGGCCGGAGACCGGTCGTTTGCAGAGGACCGCGCGATCATTGGCGGTCCTGCCCGATTCAAGGGCAAACCGGTCATGGTGATCGGGCAGGAGAAGGGCGCCGATACCGCATCCCGTCTCAAACACAATTTTGGCATGGCGAGGCCTGAGGGGTACCGCAAGGCGGTGCGGCTCATGGAACTTGCGGACCGGTTCTCATTGCCGGTCATCACCTTCGTCGATACGGCCGGCGCCTATCCCGGCATCGGAGCTGAGGAGCGCGGGCAAGCCGAGGCGATCGCACGGTCAACGGAGTGCTGCCTGCGCATCGGCGTTCCGCTCATCTCGACCATTATCGGGGAAGGCGGATCGGGTGGTGCCGTGGCGCTCGCGACAGCCAATGCGGTGCTGATGCTGGAGCACTCGATTTATTCCGTGATCTCACCGGAAGGAGCATCATCCATTCTCTGGCGGGACTCGAGCCGTGCCAAGGATGCTGCAACCGCCATGAAGATCACGGCGGATGACCTCAAGCGGCTCGGAGTGATCGACGAGATCGTCCGGGAGCCGGTGGGCGGTGCGCACCGGGCGCCGGAGCAGGTGATGACCGCCGTCGGCGAGGCGATTGCCGCGCAGCTGAGGCGCTTTGAAGCGATGACGCCAGATGATCTGCGGCGGGCCCGGCGTGAGAAGTTCCTGGCGATCGGCCGCAATCTCTGATCAGCCCGCAAGGCTAGTTGACGCGACGATCTCAGGATTTTGATTCCCGTCTGCTCGGGAAAGCGATAAGCATTGCTCGATCAGGCCGGGCTTAAACGTGCTCGGCTGACCCACGTCGATCGAGGGGGAATGCTACCGAAAGGCGTTGTTCGTGGTTATTGCCAGGCCTTATCGACATGGTTAAGGCTTTGACAACGGGTTTCGTGCAGGCTCGCCCTTGCGGGGGAAGAGGGTTCATCATCTAGGCCGTGACGTTCCATATGGTCTTCAGGTTGTTTCTAGCCGCATGCCTCGGGCTGCTGCTCGTCGGCTGCAAAATGAGTACTGAGCCAGATAAGGCGCTAAAGCCGCTTTCAAAGGAGATGAAGGCGCTGTTGGCTGGCAAGGGCGTCGCCGTAGGCGCGCCGCTCTACGTGCGGATCTTCAAGCAGGAATCGGAGTTCGAGGTCTGGATGGCCAATGCCTCCGGAACCTATACGCTGGTGAAGAGCTACAATGTCTGCAACTGGTCCGGCGATCTCGGGCCCAAGCAGAAGGAGGGCGACCGGCAGGCGCCGGAGGGTTTCTATGTGGTCACGCCAGCGCAGATGAACCCGAAAAGTGCGTATCACCTGTCGTTCAACATCGGCTATCCCAATGCTTTCGACAAAGCGAACGAGCGTACCGGCTCTGCACTGATGGTGCATGGCGGATGCCGGTCGGCGGGCTGCTATGCGATGACGGATGAAGCGGTCGAGGAAATTTTCGCGTTGGCGCGCGAAGCGTTCATAGCGGGGCAGAGAGAATTTCCGATCGCCGCGTTCCCCTTCCGCATGACCGACGAGAACATGGCCTTCCGGAAAGACCACAAGTGGTACAAATTCTGGGCCAATCTCAAGGAAGGCTATGACTTCTTTGAGAAATATCGGCGCCCGCCTGTGGTCGGGGTCCAGGACAAGAAATATGTCTTCTTCAACGACAATATGTCGGTCCCGGAGGTATTCCGGGTGAGCGCCGCAAGCGCCAGCCCTGATGCGCCGCGCCTGATCCAGGGGTGGTGATCAACACCGAGGCGTGTGCGCTACTCTCCGTACGCGCACGGCCTCATGTCATTTCGTCAGGAGCTTTGCCTGGATTCTGCGCCATTTGCGCCGTACGATCGCTCGGTAACCGATCATATTGCTGTGGCGGGCGGTCGCGTACTGTTCGTACAGGAGATGCAAGCGCGCTGTGCGTAGATGCGGCTTCTAACGCACGGCTCCGTGGCAATGCTTGTATTTACGCCCTGAGCCACAGGGACAGGGCGCGTTGCGCTGCACCTTGCCCCATGTTGCGGGATTGGACGGATCAACGGCCGGAGCGCTGGCTCCAAATTGGCCTTGCCGGCCGGCGGAGTTCGCGATGGCGAGCGCCAGTTCATCCTCGCCGGTGAAGGGGTCTGCATGATGCGCCTCCATCGGGGGCAGAGCATCATGATGCAGCAGGTCCTGCTGGGCATCCTGCACAATTTCGACCCGCATCATCTGCGCCGTGACGGCCTCGCGCAGTTTGGACAGCATGCTTTCAAACAGCGTGAAGCTTTCCGTCTTGTACTCATTCAGCGGATCGCGCTGGGCATAGCCGCGCAGACCCACCGCCTGGCGAAGGTGCTCAAGCGTCACCAGATGCTCGCGCCAGAGATGATCAACGGTCTGCAGGAGAACCGCTTTCTCGATCTGCGCCATGATCTCGGGCGTGAAGCGCTGCCGCTTTGCCTCATAGGCGCTGTTGACCTCGTTCAGAATGCGCTCGCGGATCTCCTCATCCGCAATGCCTTCTTCGCGCGCCCACTCCTCGATCGGCAGATCAAAATTCAGGATCTCCAAGACCTTCTCATGGAGACCGGCAGCATCCCACTGCTCAGCATAAGCCTTTTCGGGAATGTGATCGGTCACGAGGTCCTGAACGACCTGCTGACGCATGTCATCGATCGTCTCCGAGATCTCCTCGCCGCGCATGATTTCGATGCGCTGCTCAAAAATCACCTTGCGCTGATCGTTCATTACGTCGTCGAACTTGAGGACGTTCTTGCGCGCATCGAAGTTGCGGGCTTCGACCTTCTGCTGCGCCTTCTCCAAAGCCTTGTTGATCCAGGGGTGGACGATCGCTTCGCCTTCCTTGATGCCGAGGCGCTGGAGCATGGTGTCCATGCGGTCCGAACCGAAGATGCGCATGAGGTCGTCTTCGAGCGAGAGATAGAAGCGGGACCGGCCGGGGTCACCCTGACGGCCGGAGCGGCCGCGCAGCTGATTGTCAATGCGCCGGCTTTCATGGCGCTCGGTGCCGACCACGAACAGGCCGCCGGCTGCGAGTGCTTGAGCCTTGCGCTCCTCGACCTCGGCGCGGATCGCATCTGCGCGCCGCCGGTATTCCTCCTCGTCGGTGATATCGGCAAGCTCGGTTGCGATGCGCATATCGGCATTGCCGCCGAGCTGAATGTCGGTGCCGCGGCCGGCCATGTTGGTGGCGATGGTCACCGCACCGGGCACACCGGCCTGGGCGATGATCTGGGCCTCCTGCTCGTGATAGCGGGCATTCAGCACGTTGTGCGAAATCTTGTTCTCGCGCAGCATCGCCGAGAGGAGCTCGGATTTCTCGATGGAGGCGGTGCCGACCAGAATCGGCTGGCCGCGCTTGCGGCAATCCCTGATGAGCTCGATGATTGCCTGATATTTCTCGCGCGCCGTACGGTAGACCTCGTCATCTTCATCCACGCGCTGGATCGGCCGGTTGGTCGGAATTTCGACCACCTCGAGCTTGTAGATATCCAGAAACTCATTGGCCTCCGTCATGGCCGTGCCGGTCATGCCGGCGAGCTTCTTGTAGAGGCGGAAGTAGTTCTGGAAGGTGATGGAGGCGAGGGTCTGATTCTCCGGCTGGATCTGCACCCGCTCCTTGGCTTCGAGCGCTTGGTGCAGGCCATCGGAATAGCGACGGCCCGGCATCATGCGGCCGGTGAACTCGTCGATGATGATGACCTGGCCGTCCTTGACGATATAGTCGCGGTCGCGCTGGAACAGCTTATGGGCCTTCAGCGCCTGGTTGATGTGGTGGACGACGGACACGTTCTCCACATCGTAGAGCGACTCGCCTTCGAGCAAGTTGGCCTGCTGAAGCAAGGTCTCGAGCAGCTGATTGCCTTCCTCGGTCAGGTTGACCGTGCGCTGCTTCTCGTCGACCTCGTAGTGCTCCGGAGCAAGCCGGGGGATAAACTCGTCGATGGTGAGGTAGAGCTCTGACTTGTCCTCAAGCGGGCCGGAAATGATGAGTGGCGTGCGCGCCTCATCGATCAGGATGGAATCGACCTCGTCCACGATGGCAAATTCGTGTCCACGCTGGACCATGTCCTGCAGGTCGAATTTCATGTTGTCGCGGAGATAGTCGAAGCCGAGCTCGTTGTTGGTGCCATAGGTGATGTCGCAGGCATAGGCCTCCCGCCGCTCCTGATCATCGAGCCCATGAACGATGCAACCGACGCTCAGGCCCAGGAAGCGGTAGATCCGCCCCATCCACTCGGCGTCGCGCTGGGCCAGGTAATCATTGACCGTCACCACATGGACGCCCTTGCCCGTCAGAGCATTGAGATAGCCCGGCGCGGTTGAGACCAGCGTCTTGCCTTCGCCGGTGCGCATCTCGGAAATCTTGCCCTCATGCTGCACCATCCCGCCAATGAGCTGCACATCGAAATGGCGCTGGCCGAGCACGCGCTTGGCCGCCTCGCGAACGGTGGCGAAGGCTGGAACGAGCAGGTCATCGAGGGTCTTGCCGGCCGCAAGCTGCTCCTTGAACTTGGCGGTCTGAGCACGAAGCTCCTCGTCGCTGAGCTTCTCCATCTCGGGCTCGAGCGCGTTGATCGCTGCGACCTTGTCGTAATAGCGCTTCAGGCGTCGAGCGTCCGAGCGGCCAAAGATCTTTGCAGCCAGCGCTGAGAAGGAAACCATGAGGCAAAGTCCTTTAGGGCAATCGCTTCGGCACTGCCATGGTCTGGCAATGTATTTCCCGCGTCTTCTAATCGAGCGAGGAAGCGAACGCAATTTGCGATGTGGTCGCGTTCGATCCCGCCGCACCCACACTCGTAAAAACGTGATCGGCGCAGGAGCATCGGGTGCTCGTGAACCGGCCCTCAGATAGGCGGCTTTGCCTAGCCGTTCAATCGTCCGCAGCAATCCACCGATTGTGCGACTTAAGAGACAGTTGATGTTCCCCGCTTGTCAGAGAGCAGGTTTCCCGCCATTGTGCCCCCGATCAGGCGGATCTAATAACAACAACGTCGGCAGATGTCCGTCGGCACAATGTCGCCGAAATGTGGGATCAAGAGACGAAGCTGAGACGCGCGCATAGGCGTGGCGGCAAGAAACTGGGAGACATCATGAGAGTCAAAAGCGGACTGTGCATCGCCGCAGCCGTCGCAGTCGCCTTGGCGGTGACACCCATTGCGCGGGCACAGCAGGCGCCGGCTGAAGATCCGGTCGTTGCCAAGGTAAACGGATACGAGATCAAGGCTTCCGAGGTAAAGCTCGCAGCAGATGACCTGCCGCAGCTTGCCGAAGTGCCGCCGCAGCTTCGGTATGCCTTCGTGGTGGAGTATCTCGTCGAGCGCCATCTGATGGCGCAGGAAGCGGTCAAGGAAGCGATCGCGGATACGGGCGAATATAAACGCCGTCTGGCATTCTATCAGGCCAAGGCGCTTCGCGATGCCTATTTCCACGAGAAGATCCAGCCTACGGTCAAGGAAGAGGACGTTCGCAAGCTTTATGACGAGCAGGCGGCGAAGGTGAACAGCGCCGAGCGGGTGCATGCTCAGCACATTCTGGTCGACACCGAGGAGCAGGCGCAGGACGCTTTGGCAAAGATCAAAGGCGGTGCGAAGTTCGAGGACATCGCCAAGCAGGTGAGCAAGGATGGCTCGGCGCAAGTTGGCGGCGATCTCGGCTTCTTCAGCGCCGATGAGATGGTGCCTGAATTCTCTAAGGTCGCGTTCTCACTGCAGCCGGGACAGATCTCAGAGCCGATCAAGACCGAATATGGCTGGCACGTGATCAAGGTGCTGGAGCGTAAGGTCGGCGGCGCGCAGCCTTTCGAGAAGGTCAAGGGCGGCCTGACCATGGTCGTGCTCCGCCAGAAGGTGCAGGAGAGGGTTGCCGAACTGCGCAAGGGCGCAGATGTGGAGATGGTCGACCCGGATCTGCAGCGTCTGCAGGCACAGATGGAACAGATGCGCAATGGCCAGCAGCCTGGCCAGGTTCCCGCACAGACCGGCAGCAGCCCGGCACAAGGACAGTAGACGGCCGGACCAGCAGCGTTATGATGTTGCGCGGCGGCATGCCTAATCAGCACGCCGCCGTTTCTTTGCTCAATGACCTCTCTGTCGAGACTTGATCATGGCCGGCACACTTCCCGTCTCGCCCCTCGCTCCCGCACATTTTCCTGAACTGCCGCCGATCCGCGGTGTTCGGTTCGCAACCGCTGCGGCCGGCATCCGGTATCGCGGCCGGACGGATCTCATGCTCGCGATCATGGATGAGGGCACGGTGGCGGCGGGAGTGCTGACGCGATCGAAGACCGCATCCGCACCGGTCGACTGGTGTCGTGCGCAGCTCGCCCATGGCCGCGCCCGCGCGCTTCTCGTCAATTCGGGGAATGCCAATGCCTTCACGGGAAAGCTCGGCGAAGAGGCCGTCCGGGTGAGTGCGGAAGCGGTCGGGCGGGCGGTTGGCTGCCCTACGGATGCGGTCTATCTCGCCTCAACCGGTGTCATCGGTGAGCCGCTGCCGACGGACCCGATCGAGAAAGCCCTCTCCGAGGGGCTCGCCGGCAAGGCCCGCGCAGATCTCTGGAGCGAGGCGGCGCGGGCGATCATGACCACGGATACCTTCCCCAAGGCTGCGACCGCGACGGCCGACCTCAGTGGGGTCCAGGTCACCATCAATGGCATCGTCAAGGGATCCGGCATGATCGCGCCTGACATGGCCACCATGCTCGGTTTCATCTTCACGGATGCAAAGCTGCCGCAACCGGTGTTGCAAGCGCTGCTCTCCGCCAGTGTGGACAAGAGCTTCAACTCTATCACCGTCGACAGCGACACCTCGACCAGCGACACCGTGCTGCTGTTCGCCACAGGACAGGCCGGCAATATCGCTCCGGCCAGTGCGGGTGATGCCAGCCTCGCGGATTTCCGCCGCGCGCTCGATCAGGTCTGCCGTGAATTGGCGCTCTTGGTGGTCCGGGATGGCGAAGGGGCGCAGAAGCTCATCAGCATTACGGTCACCGGCGCCGAATCAGACCCGGCCGCACGTCGCATCGGCCTTGCGATAGCCAACTCACCGCTGGTGAAAACCGCGATCGCCGGCGAGGACGCCAATTGGGGCCGCATCGTCATGGCGGTGGGTAAGTCAGGAGAGGGCGCCTCGCGGGATGATCTCAGGATCGAGATCGGCGGCGTGCTGGTGGCGGCTCAAGGAATGCGGGACCCATCCTATCGGGAGGAGGAGATCGTGCCGCATATGAAGGGGCGCGAGATCGACATCGCGGTGGATGTGGGCGTGGGGCAAGGGAAGGCCCAGGTTTGGACCTGCGATCTGACCCACGGATATATCGATATCAACGCGGATTACCGCAGTTGAGGGCTGCCAAGCCCCATAGGGTAATGTGATGAAGATGGTGCTGGTGGCCGCCTGCGCGCTGGTTGACGCGGATGGCCGCGTTCTCCTGGCCAAACGCCCGGAGGGAAAGACCATGGCCGGGCTGTGGGAATTTCCCGGCGGGAAGGTCGAACCCGGTGAGACGCCTGAAGCTGCGCTGATCCGCGAGCTGAAGGAGGAGCTCGGCCTCGATGTGGCGGCCGCCTGCCTCGCACCGCTCACCTTTGCCAGCCATGCTTACGAGACATTCCATTTGCTGATGCCACTCTATGTCTGCCGCCGGTGGTCTGGCACGATTGCCGGGCGGGAAGGGCAGGAGCTTGCCTGGGTGAAGCCGCTGCAGATGCGCGATTACCCAATGCCGCCCGCGGATCTGCCGCTCATCCCCCATCTGCGCGATGCGCTCTAAATCCTGCTTAGCCGCATTTCTTCACGCGAATCGGGTCTCGCCTTCTAGTTCCGCAGCTTGTGCTCGGTGGTCTTCAGCGCATCGGCCAGCCTTGCCTTGGCGCTGCCCGGGCGCAATGGTTTCTGCTGGCTTTCATGGGGCGCCCAGGCGGTCAGGTAGATGATCTGGAAGGTCGCCCTTATACGCCCGTCGGCATCGGAAAATTGGTCGGCATAGGCCTCGCAGGCCTCCATCAGCACAGAGCGCCGCAGCGGACGCCTGCTGCGTGAGAGGAGCGCGTTGGTCGCGCCCATGGCCCGCAGATCTCGCATCAGGGCCAAGGGGTGGGAATAGCGGACGGTCAGCCGGTCCGTGTCCACCACGGGAAGTGCAAAGCCGGCGCGCTGCAAGAGCGCACCTGCATCGCGGACGTCCAGAAAGGGCGAAACCCGAGGGGCTGCGCCGGAGGGGCTGGCCGCTTCGGCGAGCAGAAGAGAAGTGCGCAGCTCACTCAGCGTATCGCCGCCGAACAGGGCTGCCAGCAGCAAGCCATCGGGACGCAAGGCGCGGCGCATCTGGATCAGCGTGCCCGGAAGATCATTCACCCAGTGCAAAGTCAGACCGCTGACGATGCAGTCCAGGCTTTCCGGCGCAAAGGGTAGGGCTTCTTCGTCGCAGATGAGGTCCGCAGCCGCAGTGTTGGTGATCTCGGCGGTGACCGGATGTCCAAGCCGCTCTTCCATGCCGAGGTTGTTGGCAAAGGCGCGGGCGCCGGCCGCCAGCACCAGGCTTCTGGTGAAGGTGCGGGTGATCAGGCTCAGGCGATCGGCAAGCTCGGGAATCACAGCAGCGGAGAGGAAATCCGGGCGGTTCTCTTGCGCTTCTCGCGCGATCGCGCGGGACCTGCGGGCACGCACCAATTCCCGGTCGAATACGACCGGCGCTAGGGCCTCAAGAGAAGTCTGATCCGCTGCCATGCGGCCAAATATGGCAAGCGGATGCGATTCCGCTAGGGGCTTGGCGCCAGGGGCCTGTGGATTTCGTGAAGCACGGGGGCGCGCGCCAAATTGGAGATTGCAGCCTCTCGTCGCCGTGGGGCGAAATGGTGGGGGAGGAGCCATGGCCTTATCGGTAAGGATCAGCGAGGGGTTCGAGACCGCAGCACGGCTGGCGGTCGATCTCATCTTGCCGCCGCAATGCCTGGCCTGCGGCACGCGCACGGCCGAGCCACGCAGCCTCTGCGCCAGCTGCTGGCATGGCCTCACCTTCGTGGATGAACCCCTATGTGATCGTCTCGGCATCCCCTTTCCCTATGATCCGGGAGAGGGCGCGGTGAGTGCGCTCGCCATTGCGCGCCCCCCCAGATTTGCAAGGGCGCGGGGTGCCGTGGCTTTCGACGACATGTCGCGCAAGCTTGTGCATGCGGGGAAATATCGCGATCGACATGATGCGCTCGACTGCATGGCGCGCATGATGGGGCGGGCCGGCGGCAAGCTGATGGCGGATGCGGATCTGATCGTTCCTGTGCCCTTGCATTGGAAACGGCTTTGGTCGCGACGGTATAATCAATCCGCTGTGCTCGCCCAGAAGATTGCCGGGATGGCCGGGAAGCCCTTCGCGCCGCAGATGCTGAAGCGGGTTCGCGCCACGTCCTCGCAGGTCTGGCTGGATGAGAGGGCGAGGCGGCGAAATGTGCGCAACGCCTTCGCGGTCCCGGAGCGGCAGCGAGGAAAGATCAGCGGCAAGCGCATTCTGCTCGTCGATGACGTGCTGACGACGGGAGCGACCAGCAATGCCTGTGCCGAGACTTTGCTCAAAGCGGGCGCCGCTGCGGCCGATGTGCTCGTGTTCGCGCTTGTCTTGGACCCGGCACAGCTCCATATATGACGAAATGTGACGATCTCGTCGCAGCTTAGCCTTCATTTCAACTTCCAAGACACAAAGACATGGCCAAGGTCACGATCTACACCACGAGCACCTGCCCATATTGTATGGCGGCAAAGAACCTTCTTAACCGCAAGGGCGTTACATTCGAGGAGATCGATGTCTCGGGAGATGCGCAACGGCGCGAGGCCATGACGCAGCGGGCCAACGGGCGGCGCACAGTGCCGCAGATCTTTATCGGCGAGCACCATGTGGGCGGTTTCGATGATATGAATGCTCTTGAGCGTGCAGGTAAGCTGGACGCTCTCCTGGAGGCATGACAGAGAAAGAAAGAATGAGCGGATCGCCGTCTTTGAAGTTCACCGCGGCCTGCGTTCAGATGTGTTCCGGCCGCAAGGTCGATGCGAATATCGAGGCCGCCGTATCGTTGATCACGGATGCGGCGATGGCTGGCGCCGAGTTTGTGGCAACGCCGGAAATGACCTCGATCCTCGAAAACAACCGGCAAGATCTGTTCGCCGCCATCAAGCCGCAGGATGAAGATCCCGCGCTGAGGCGCTTTCTCGCGCTGGCGAAAGACTTGGGCATCTGGCTGCTGATCGGATCGCTTCCCATCCGAGAGGGGGAGAAGGCGGCCAATCGATCTTTTCTGATCAATCCGCAAGGCGCCATCAGCGCCTATTACGACAAAATCCATATGTTCGACGTGGATCTGGCCAATGGCGAGAGCTATCGCGAGTCCGCGAGTTTCGTTGCCGGGAACCAGGCGGTCGCGGCCGACCTCCCGTGGTGCCGCCTTGGCATGACAGTGTGTTATGACGTGCGCTTCCCGGCTCTCTATCGCGCGCTGGCCGAAAGCGGGGCCAGTGTCATCTCGGTGCCGGCGGCATTCACCCGGCAGACCGGGCAAGCGCATTGGCATGTGCTGCAGCGGGCGCGGGCCATCGAGAACGGCGTGTTCATCATCGCACCGGCGCAAGGCGGGCACCATGAATGTAAGCGTGAGACCTTCGGCCACAGCCTGATCATCTCGCCTTGGGGAGAGGTTCTGGCGGAGGGCGGCACGGAACCCGGCATTATTCTCGCTGAGCTTGATCTCGACCTGGTGGCGCAAGCGCGCGGGCGCGTCCCTTCCCTGAAGAATGGGCGGGCATTCGCTTGCCCCAGTCCGGATCAGAGGCTGAAGGCTGCGTCATGATCCGTTATGATCTCGTCTGCGGCGACGGCCATAGTTTCGACGGCTGGTTCGCCAGTATGGATGCCTTCGAGAAGCAGGCGTCACGTCAGCTCATTGCCTGCCCACATTGCGGCGACACCTCGGTGAGCAAGGCGATCATGGCGCCGCGGATCAATTCGGGCCGCAATGAGGCCGGCAATCAGCCGGACAGTGCAGAGGGGCCGGCAGAGGCGCCGCAATTCAATCAGGTGCTGGAGCTGCTGAGGCGCATCCGGCAGCATGTCATCGAGAATGCTGAAGACGTGGGGCCGCGTTTCGCCGAAGAGGCACGCAAGATCCATTATAGCGAAGCCGAACGGCGCAGCATCTATGGCGAGACCTCGCTCGAGGATGCAAAGGCCCTGCTGGAGGAGGGGATTGAGATCCACCCCCTTCCGGTATTGCCTGAAGACGCAAATTAGCGCTCAGCCCGAGAGTGCTTCGGGCTGGCTAGGCTTATCCACCAGCATCATGTAATTGACCGAGCTGTCCTCGGAGCGGCGCCAGGTGCCATCGAGTGGATTGAAGACGACACCCACGAGATCGCAAAGGCCAAGACCGGCATTTCGACACATCCGCTCCAATTCGTCGGGTGCGATGAACTTCTCCCAGTGGTGGGTGCCGCGGGGCAACCAGCCGAGGACATATTCAGCACCGATGATCGCCAGTGCGAAGGACCGGAAGGTGCGATTGATGGTGGCGAGCACCATGATGCCGCCCGGCTTCAGCATCTCCGCGCAGCGGGCGACGTAGCGGTCGGGATCGGCAACATGCTCGATCACTTCCATGTTGAGGATGATGTCGAAGCGCTCGCCTTGATCGGCCAGCGACTCGGCGGTGCCGGTGCGGTAGTCGATAAAGAGGCCCTGGGCTTCAGCATGAACCTGGGCCGTTCTGATATTTCGCTCCCCGGGATCAACGCCCACCACCTCCGCGCCAAGCCGCGCCATGGGCTCCGTCAGCAGACCGCCACCGCAGCCAATATCGAGAATTCTAAGGTCGGTGAACGGCTTCAGAGCGCGCGGGTCTCGTTCGAAGCGCGCACAAGCCTGGGCTTTGATATAGCTCAGCCGCACCGGGTTGAACTTGTGTAGAACGGCAAACTTGCCCTTGGGGTCCCACCACTGCTCGGCGAGTGCGGAGAATTTCGCAACCTCACCAGCATCAATGGTCGAGCGTTCCCGGGTGCTCCTGATCTCTGACATAAACAATACCCGCCAATTTGCCGTCACGTATTAATTGCATATCAAAAGGGCCGTGAGTATGACTACGGCCGCCGTCCGGAGGTGCTGATGCTCACCGGCGGATAAAAGTCAACCAAACCTCTTTTCGGGGGCCCGTGACGGAAACGTCGTGGTGAAGGCCGAGCATGGGCCGTCTGGTCATGAAATTCGGCGGCACGTCGGTTGCGGATATCGCACGCATCCGCAATGTGGCGCGCCATGTGGAACGTGAAGTGAAGGCAGGCCATGAGGTGGCCGTCGTGGTGTCGGCCATGGCCGGTACGACCGACCGCCTTGTCGGCTGGACGCGCGAGGCAGCCGCCATGCACGATTCGCGCGAATATGACGTGGTCGTTGCCTCCGGCGAGCAGGTCACCGCGGGTCTTACGGCCATCGTGCTCCAGGAAATGGGGATTCCGGCACGCTCGTGGCTCGGCTGGCAGGTGCCGATCGAGACAGACTCCATGCATGGGGCCGCTCGCATCATGGGGATTGCGGCTGATGGCATCATCGAGCGCTTCGCCCAGGGGCAGGTGGCGGTGGTCGCGGGATTCCAAGGCATCAGCCGCGATGGGCGGATCACCACGCTGGGCCGCGGCGGGTCCGATACCAGCGCCGTCGCTCTTGCGGCAGCGCTCAATGCGCGGTGCGATATCTATACGGATGTGGACGGGGTCTATACGACTGATCCGCGGATCGTTGCCAAGGCCCGGAAGATTGCTAGGATCTCCTATGAGGAGATGCTCGAAATGGCCTCGCTCGGCGCCAAGGTGCTGCAAACGAGATCGGTAGAACTCGCCATGGTTCACCGAGTGCCGCTGCAGGTGCGCTCGAGCTTCGAGGAACCTGATTCGCCCAATCAGAACACGGTCGACGGGAACGGACCCGGCACGATCGTTTGCGATGAGGAAGATATCGTGGAACAGCAGGTCGTCACCGGCATCGCCTATTCCAAGGACGAAGGGAAAGTCACGGTGGTGCGCGTGCCGGACCGCCCGGGCGTGTCGGCCAGCATCTTCGGCCCGCTGGCCGAGATGGGAATCAGCGTGGACATGATCGTCCAGAATGTCTCCGCCGAAGGATATACCGACATCACCTTCACTGTTCCGCAGAAGGACCTCGACCGAGCGCTCAAGGTGCTGGAGGCCAATAAGGGCCAGATCGCCTATGAGACCGTGAAGGCGGCCCAGGACATCACCAAGGTTTCCGTGATCGGGGTTGGCATGCGAAGCCATGCGGGCGTGGCCGCGCAGATGTTCAAGGCTCTGGCCGAAAAGAGCATCAACATCCAGGCGATCACCACGTCCGAAATCAAAATCAGTGTTCTGATTGATGCCGCCTATACAGAATTGGCCGTGCGAACGCTGCATACCACCTATAATCTTGATGGGCACTGAATGACCGTAGAGGCTTGATGATCGGCTTGCACCAGCGTTTGACAGTATCGGGCAGGCCGGCCGAACAGGGTAGCGGAGGATTTTGAGCCTAATGCCAGTTGCCGCAGCCGGCCCGCGCATTCTGCTCAAGCGGCTGCGCGAGGTCATGGCAGAGCCGGAGAATACGCAGAACCGGCTCAACAAGATCGCAGCGCTGATTGCCTCGAACATGATCGCGGAGGTCTGTTCGATATACGTGATGCGTCCAGGCGGGGTTCTGGAGCTTTACGCGACCGAAGGTCTCAATCCCACGGCTGTCCACAAGAGCAAACTGCGCGTCGGCGAGGGCCTCGTCGGCACCATCGCCGCTGAAGCCCGCCCGCTGAACGTGCAGGATGCTTACGCCCATCCGGCCTTCAAATATCTGCCTGAGACCGGGGAGGAGATCTACAAGTCCTTCCTCGGTGTGCCCCTGCTGCGTGCGGGCCTGACATTGGGTGTGCTGGTCGTGCAGAACCGCGCCTCGCGCCTCTATACGGAGGACGAGGAAGAGGCCCTGCAGATCACGGCAATGGTGCTGGCCGAGATTATCGCATCCGGCGAGTTCGACGAGATCACCGCGGATGTGGAGGCCGATGTCGCCCATGTTCGCTCGCACAGGGTGGTGGGCGATTCGCTCGCCGATGGCATCGCCTTGGGCCATGTGGTGCTGCACGAGCCACGGGTGGTCGTGACCAATCTCATCGCCGAGGATATCCAGGCTGAGATGGAGCGGCTCGACCGTTCCATTCACGCCCTGCAGGACTGGATCGAGGCGGCGGTCCAGGGGCTCGAGATCCCGCGCGGCGAACATCGCGAGGTGCTCGAGACCTACCAGATGTTCGCCCATGACCGCGGGTGGTTGCAACGGATGCGCGAGGCGGTGCGCACGGGCCTAACGGCCGAGGCGGCGGTCGAGCGCGTGCATAGCGACAACAGAGCGCGCATGCTCCGGCAGAAGGATCCCTTTCTGCGGGAAAGGCTGCATGACCTGGAGGATCTGGCAAACCGCCTCCTGCGCATTCTCACCGGCCAGTCCAACACGGCGGCCTCCTCGAGCGATCTGCCCAAGGATGCCATTCTGGTCGCACGGAATATGGGACCGGCGGAGTTGCTCGATTACGATCGGCAGAAGCTGCGGGGCGTGGTGCTGGAGGAGGGAGGCAGCACGAGCCATGTGGCCGTGGTGGCCCGGGCCTTAGGCATTCCGCTGGTGGGCCAGGCGAGTGGTGTTCTCGACATCGTGGACACGGGGGACGCGATCATCGTCGATGGCTCGGGCGGCGAGGTGCATATCCGGCCATCGCCCGATATCGAGCATGCCTACGCGGAAAAGGTGCGCTTCTATGCCAAGCGCCAGGAGCAGTACCGGGCTTTGCGGGACGTGCCGGCGGTCACGGTGGATGGGGAGCGGATCGCCCTGCAGATCAATGCGGGCCTGCTGGTGGATCTGCCGCATCTTACCGATTCCGGCGCGGATGGCATCGGCCTGTTCCGCACCGAGCTGCAGTTCATGATCTCGTCGGCCTTTCCGCGCATGGATCAGCAGGTCGCGCATTATCGCTCGATCCTGGACGCGGCACAGGGCAAGCCGGTCGTGTTCCGGTCTCTCGATATCGGCGCGGACAAGGTGCTCCCTTATCTCGCGCAGGCAAAAGAAGAGAACCCAGCGCTTGGCTGGCGTGCCATTCGCATGGCCCTGGACCGTCCGGCGCTCATGAAGCTGCAGCTTCGGGCGCTGCTCAAGGCGGCTGGCGGCCGCGAGCTGTCGGTGATGTTCCCGATGGTCGCGGAGGTGGACGAATTCCGCCGGGCGCGCGAAATCCTGGACGAGCAGCGGGACTATCTGGAGCAGCGCGGCCATCTGCTGCCGAAACGGATCAGAGTGGGCAGCATGATCGAGGTGCCGGCGCTGGTCTGGCAGCTCGACCGGCTGATGGAGGTTGCGGATTTCGTTTCGATCGGCTCGAACGATCTCGTCCAGTTCCTGTTTGCCTGCGATCGCGGGCATCCGCGGCTGGCTGGCCGGTACGATCCCTTGAGCCCGGCACCGCTCAGCATCATTCGCGACATCGTGCGGGCCGGCGACGCCCATGGTGTGCCAGTCAATCTCTGCGGTGAAATGGCCGGTCGTCCGCTCGAGGCCATGGCGCTGATCGGGCTTGGCCTCCGCTCGATCTCGATGGCGCCGACAGCCATTGGCCCGATCAAGGCGATGATCCTGAAGCTCGATGCGGGCAAGCTAGCCGATTATCTCCTGCCGCTGCTCGATCTGCCCGAGCATAGCTTGCGGCCGCACATCATGGCATTTGCCAGAGATAATGGGGTGCCCATCTAGTCTTGGTTAATTTTCCTTAATGCGGATTCTGGTCCGCAAATCGCTCAATGTTTATTAATTACTTACCTTTTTCGGTCATCTTTCATCCATTGTCTGGGCGCTGATTCTAAGGGCTTCGGCCCTTGCGCTCCGGTGTTTCAGTTGCTGTACAAGCGAGACCGAGATCCATGGACTCGATCAACACATCCCATCCGGCCGCGGGTCGGCAGAGGTCTCACGCGCCGAGGCCGCGGAAGGACAATCCAGCGGCAGAGGTCGGCTGGTTTCTGCGCCGCGAGCGTGAACGCTACAATTGCTCCCTCGAGGATGCTGCGCTCGCCACCCGCATCAACAGGCGCTATCTGGCGGCCATAGAGGACGGTGATCTCGACGCCTTGCCCGATCCTGAGGACGGGCTGCGCTATGTGACGACCTATGCCTCATTCCTGGGCTTCGAGCCTGCTCCCCTGGCGCAGCATTATGCGTCAGTCATCCAGAGCAGCCGAGTCGGGAGTCCGGCGGAGCGGGCACTCAAAGGCGCCAAGCCTTCGGCGAAGATCATACCATTTCCGCGCCTTCCTTTGGGTTCTGGCACGATGGCGGTACTCGCCGCGGTGTTCGTCACAACGAGCGTGCTTGCCGCGACGGCCTGGGTGGTCGTTCCGGGGCTGCGCGGAGGAGGAGATAGCGGCGGCATCCCCGTCGTGCGGGTGGATGACAGCGCGACCATGCAGGCCGATCCCATGACCACCGCCAGCATTCCTGCGGCGAGCCAGGCCCTGGGCAAGGCTGCGGCGGGCGGTGATACGCTGACGCAGGAGGATACCGAGGTTGCCAATGCGCCGGTGCAGGGCGGGGCTGGCGGTCTCGATGGTCTGACCGAGTTCATCCAGCAGAATGTCTCCGGCACGGTGCCGAGCGAGGCGGCGGCCAGCCCAAGGCCGACATCCGATCAGCAGAGCCGGGTGTTCGGGACCGAGAATGGCGGTTCCCGCCTGGTGCTCGAGGCGAATGCGCCGGTCTGGGTGCGTATCGAGGACCGACAGGGCAACGTCATTCTCACCAAGACCATGATGGCAGGTGATGCCTATCGGGTTCCGAACCGGAATGATCTGGTGGTGATTGCCCGCGATGGCGGTGCGCTGACCTATAGCGTGGATGGCAGAAAAGTCGGGACCCTCGGTGCCCCCGGCGAAATCCTGGTGGGCAGGCCACTCGATCTCCAGAGCCTCGAGAGAAGCGCGAAAAGCTGACGCCACTCTTCCGTCTTACGGAAAGACCTATATAAAGCCTCGCAGCCGCATCCGCGGCGCGGGGTTTTTTGATTGGGTTCGCGGCCCGACTCAACGGACGCGACCTCTGTGGTTTGGAACATGTTGAACCGCGACAAGCTCGATAGGATGCTCGACCGCTTCCGGACGATCGAAGCGGAACTTTCGGCGGGGCCTGAGCCGAGCCAATTCGTCAAGCTTTCCAAAGAATATGCCGAGATCGAGCCCGTTGCGGAGGCCGCTAAGACCCTACTTGCCGCTGAAAAGGAGGCGCAGGATCTCAAGCGCCTGATCGAGGCAGATGACACGGATCGCGAGCTCAAGGGCATGGCCGAAGACGAGCTTGCAGATCTCGAGGCCAGACTAGAGGGGCTGCGAAGGCAGGTCACGCTGCTGCTGCTGCCAAAGGATGCGGCTGACGAGAAGAATGTCATTCTCGAGGTGCGTGCCGGCACCGGCGGCGATGAGGCGGCTCTCTTTGCCGGTGATCTCTTCCGCATGTATCAGCGCTATGCAGCCCTGAAGGGATGGACCGTCGAGATCCTGTCAGCGAGCGAAGCGGAGCTTGGAGGGTATAAGGAAATCATCGCCACGATCTCAGGGCGTGGGGTGTTCGCGGAGCTGAAGTTCGAATCTGGCGTGCATCGGGTGCAGCGCATTCCAGAAACGGAAAGCCAGGGCCGGATCCACACATCCGCAGCAACCGTCGCAGTGCTGCCCGAGGCAGAAGAGGTGGATATCGATATCGATGAGAAGGATCTGCGCATCGACGTCTATCGCTCGAGCGGGCCTGGGGGCCAGTCGGTCAATACCACCGACAGCGCGGTGCGGATCACGCATCTGCCGACCGGATTGGTGGTGACGCAGCAGGATGAGAAATCGCAACATAAGAACAAGGCGAAGGCCTTGAAAGTTCTCCGCGCCCGCCTTTATGAGATGGAGCGCGAGAAGCGCGATGCCGAGCGCTCGGCCGCTCGCAAGGGCCAGGTCGGCAGTGGCGATCGATCGGAGCGCATTCGCACCTACAATTTCCCGCAAGGGCGGGTGACTGATCACCGGATCAATCTGACGCTCTATAAGCTGGATCAGGTGATCCGGGGCGAAGCTCTGGGCGAGCTCGTGCAGGCGCTTACAACCGAATATCAGGCGGGCCTGCTTGCTGAAGTCGAGGCCAATGACGCAGCCGCACGATGATGCGGCCGGGCGACTGGGCGATCTGCTCAAATGGGGGCGTGATCGCTTACGAGAGGCTGATATAGAAACGCCGGAACTCGATGCGCGCCTCTTGCTGCTTGCGGCAGCCGGTGTCGAACATACGGCCCTGATTGCGGAGCCGGCGCGTGCTCTATCACCGGATCAGGTGCGCCGTTATTGCGCGATGATCGCCCAGCGTCGTGGCGGTGAACCCGTCTCGCGCATTCTGGGGTATCGGGAGTTCTACGGACATAGATTCGCGCTTTCACCGGCGACATTGGATCCAAGGCCCGATACCGAGACAGTGGTTGAGCGCTGCCTGCAGGTGGTGGACATCATGGGTTGGCGGCACGGTGTCGCAGGTCGATCTCTGCGGCTTTGCGATCTGGGCACGGGGAGTGGCGCAATCATCATCAGCTTGCTGCATGCTTTGCCAGACGCCTGGGGTGTGGCGGTCGATTTTTCCTACGACGCGTTGCTGGCGGCCCGGCAAAATGCGTCTGCCTTAGGGGTGGCTGAGAGACTCGCATTGACATGCGGCAACTGGACCGATGCTTTTTGCGGTCGCTTTGATGTAATCTTGTCAAATCCACCCTATATAGAAACAGACGACATCGCCGGGCTCAGACCGGAGGTCAAATGCTTTGATCCTGTTGCCGCCCTTGATGGCGGCGCTGATGGCCTAGAGGCCTATCGCCGGATCATCCCCGCGGCCAGCGCGTTGCTCGCAAGGGAAGGATGGCTGATCCTCGAGGTTGGTGTTGGTCAATCAACCCAGGTGGTTGAGCTCTGTCGTGCCGCCGGCTTTCGGGAGCATGGGGCGGTTCCGGAGACTGCGAGGGACCTTTCAGGCTGTCATCGTGTGGTAAGCATGCAACTCGGTTGAACGACTTAACAGACAGTCAAATATGCTTGGAAAAAAGGGGTTGGAAAGGGATCTTTGAGCGTCTAACGTGCCGGGCAGTTGAGAGTGACCGCGAAATACCCAAATGGTATTTGAGGCCTGAGAGCCAGAGAGGTGCCAGTGGTGCCTCTGGAATTTCGGCACGCCGACAAGGCACTATCGACACCGGTCTCGCGTGCCATTGATCTCTGGTGACGAGCTTCAGCAGATCAGGATGCATCGGCGTTCTGACGCTCCGTCATGAATGGCTTGGAAGACCGCCAGGCAAAGCAGAGAGCGAAGCTGCCGGACAATGCGCAGGGCCGAACCGGGTTTAAAGCGACCACGCTGCTTGAGAAGCTCGCGCGTGGTCGTCATTAGGGGCGCCAAAAGGGGGCGGATGACATCGATGTGCGGGCAGGTAAATGGGTTTTAGGCAGGATGCGCGTCCAATGGAGCGACTGCATCTCGCCGATATCCCTTTTCGGCGCGACCGTGCCTCTCGGGTGCGAGATCCCGTAGAGGTGTCCGCCAGTATCGGGTTGTCAACAGCATCAATCTTTGATCGAGAAGAGTGTTTACGCCAATGAGACAGGGCCAGCACAACAATAACAACAAGCGTTCGCGCAATAGAGGGCGCAGACAGCCAAATCCAGCCAGTCGGGTTTTTGAGTCAAACGGGCCGGATGTACGAGTTCGGGGCACCGCATCACATATCGCGGAAAAGTATTTGTCGCTCGGTCGGGATGCGCAGGCTTCTGGGGACATTGTTCAAGCTGAGAATTACTTCCAGCACGCGGAGCATTATCTTCGTATCGTTGCAGCCGCCCAGGCTTATCTGCAGCAGCAGAATCCCGAGATGGCAAGCCGCGCACCGGTCGACGAGGATGAGGACGCGGACGCTGCAGAGGAGTTCGGCGATCGTTTCGACACCCATCAGACGCATCGCTCCGGCGAGCCGCGGGGAGATGACCGGCATCGGGAACATTCGCGCGAGGGACAGCGCAACGAGTGGCGTGACTCCCGCGGCGATGGCGAGCGGGACAGGCAGCGGGACAGCCGTGATTCTCGCCATGAGCATCGCAGCCAGCGGGGTGAATGGCGTGATACCCGTGGAGACCGTGACCCCCGTGGCGAGCGCGAGCCGCGCGAGAACCGTGGCGAGTGGCGGGAGAATGGCCGCGATGATCGGGAGCAGCGTTTCGACAATCGGCAGCGCGAGGGGCGGCGGGACCGTGACGGCCGCGATCGCCCGCGGCGTGAATATCGCGAAGGCGCCAATGGCGCGACGGCTGGCTTCGAGCAGCCGTTGAACGGGCATGCCCGCGAGCAGCGTCCGGCCATCGAGCCCGCGCCAATCGAGATCCCGACCCCGGCTGCTGCGATCGAGCCGGCCGAGCCGAAGCAGATCAGCTTGTTGTCGGACGAGGCGCCGATCAGCACCGTTGTCGCCGAGGCACCTGTCGGTGAGACGGCATCCCCGCAGGATGTGGCGTCCACGAACGGGTCTGCTCCGGGGCATGATGCTGTAGAGGCAGCGGCTGTGCCGGCGAAGCCTAAGCGGCAGTCGCGGTCGCGCAAGGCCGCCGCTCCGGCATCCGAGCCAGCGGCTGGGGAGGAAACTGCGGAGGCAAAGCCTGCAACGCGTAGGCGCCGCACCACCCGCAGCCGGGCTGCATCCGATGCCGCCGAGACCGAGGCTCGTGGCGATTCCGAACTCGAGGCGAATGCGGGCTGATCCTTCGGGGCAGCCTGCAAGAGGCGCGGCGACTCCATGACCGACAAGAATTCAACGGTGGATCAGCCATCCGGCCCGACGCCGTTGTCCAAGAGCGAAGCGCATGCGCGTGCCAATGAGGCGCAGGTTCATGCCGCATCATACCGGCTTGCAGCATTGGACTCGGACTTCCTGCTCGGCGATTCCATGCGGGGCGTGCGGTTCCTGCTGGAATATGCCAAGGCCGAGGAAGCCCTGCGCAATTGGAGCGTCCGATCGACAATCGTCGTGTTCGGCAGCGCGCGCGTAAGGGAAAATGGACCTGGCCCGCAAGCGTACTGGTACGAGCAGGCGCGGCAGTTCGGTTATATCGCATCCAAACGGGGTGGTGCCCTCTGTGATGAGGAAGGCGCGCGGTATAACGTTATCGCTACTGGCGGCGGCCCCGGTGTGATGGAAGCGGCCAATCGCGGCGCGATGGAGGCCGGTGCGCCGTCGATCGGGTTCAATATCACGCTGCCGCACGAGCAGGAGCCAAATGCCTATTCCACACCGGATCTCACGTTCCGGTTTCACTATTTCGCCATGCGCAAGATGCATCTGGCGATGCGCGCCAAGGCACTGGTCGTGTTCCCAGGCGGGTTTGGCACGCTGGATGAGCTGTTCGAGATCCTGACACTCACTCAGACCGGGAAAGCACCTGCCATCCCGACCATCCTGTTTGACAAGGCCTATTGGACGTCCGTGATCAATTTTGAGGCGCTGATCGAGCAGGGCATGATTGCCCCTCACGACACCCGGCTGTTCGAGTTCGCGGATGATGCGGAAGAGGCATGGCGCAAGCTGATCAGCCTCGGTCTTGGTGTTTCGGGCCAATTGGACCAACGGCAGGACGACAAACCCAATCTGGTGTGATCCGGCCGGTTTGCCGCGGCATGACGTCAGTCCTTCTTGCCCCAGGCCTCAACCGGGCCGCCGGCCTGCTTCCATCCGGAAAAGCCGCCCTTCATATTGACAACTTTGGGCAATCCCATGCGCTGCAGCTGCTGGGCTGCCAGCAGCGAGCGCCAGCCGCTGGCGCAGTGCAGGATGAATGTCTTGTCTTCGCCGAAGACGGGCTTGAAGTAGGGGCTCTCCGGATCGACCCAGAATTCGAGCATGCCCCGCGGCGCATGGAACGAGCCGGGGATCCGCCCTTCGCGCTCGAGCTCGCGCGGGTCGCGAATGTCCACAATGACGACATCGCCGTTCTGCGCGAGCTGCACCGCCTCAGCAGCCTCTACACTCTGGACCTCCTTCTCCGCATCGGCGAGAAGCGCCTTGTAGCCGAGCTTCAGTGGAGATGTCATTGCGAGCCTCCCTCGTTTTGGTTTTCTGGCGCGCGAGTGCCACCGCGCGAGCTTATCACGGCCGATATGATGCCGCGATCCTGGTCTTCCCGCTTGGCTGATCAGAACCCTGCGGCTTGACCGTCCTTTCTAGGATCGGAGCCGGCGACATAGCCGCCCTCGATGCGATGAACGATCTGGCTGCCGCCAAAGCCGAAGCTCGCATCCGGGGTTTCCGCGATCACCTCATGGCCACGTTCGGCCAGCTCGCGGAGGAGCGCTTCGCCGGCTGTCGGCTCGATCGCGACCGCACGCTCCTGGAGAATGCGCCAACGGGTCGCATCAGATGCCGTCTGCGGATCCTGGCCCCAGGCATTCATTCGCAACACCATCTGAACGTGACCTTGCGCCTGCATCGGACCGCCCATCAGGCCGAAGGCCGTGAGCGGCTCGCTCCTTCGCATGACAAAGCCCGGAATGATGGTGTGGAACGGACGCTTGGCCGGCCCGACTTCATTGGGATGGCCCTGCTTGAGCGTGAAACCGGCGCCGCGGTTCTGCAGGCTGATACCGGTTTGCGGCACCACCACGCCCGAGCCGAAGCCCGCATAGTTGGACTGGATATAGGAGACCATCATGCCTGAGGCATCGGCTGCAGCCAGGCATACGGTGCCTCCGTGGCGCGGGGCGCCTGGGCCGAAATTCTGGGCGCGGCGGTGATCAATCAATGCGGCGCGCGACTTCAGATAGTCTGGGTCGAGCAGATGTTCTGCCGCCATGGCGGTCATGAAGCGGTGGTCGGCGACATAGGCGTGAAGATCGGCGGTTGCGAGCTTCATGGCCTCTATCTGCAGGTGATAGGCATCAACGCTGTCCACCTTGCACTCACCGATGTCCAGTTCTCGGAGGATGCCTAAGGCCATCAGTGCTGCGATGCCCTGGCCGTTCGGCGGGATCTCGTGAAGGGCGATATCGCCGAAGCTCTGGGAGAGGGTGCCGCACCAGTCGTTGGCGTGGGCGGCGAGATCATCGAGCGCAAGGGCCGCATCGTGGGCACGGGCGAACTCCGCAATGCGCTCTGCCAGACGGCCGCGATAGAAGGACTCACCTCTGGTTTCGGCGATCTCCCGCAGGCTTGCCGCCAAATGTGGATTCACGAAGCGCTCGCCGGCGCGAGGGCTGCGGCCGCCGTCCACGGTGAAGGCCTCCTGAAATCCGGGCTGGTCGCTCAGTTCCTCAACGGCGCGACGCCATTGCTCAGCAATGACGGGGGTGACGAGGAAGCCCTCTTCGGCATAGCGTATCGCGGGCTTGAAGAGATCGGCGAAGGGCAGCTTGCCGAAGCGCGCCGAGAGATCGACCCAGGCGGATACCGCTCCCGGGACTGTCACACTCTCCCAACCGCGGAATGGCATCTTGTCATGGCCCTGGAAACGCTCTGACGTCCATGCTCGCGGAGAACGGCCGGATGCGTTCAGCCCGTGCAACTCCTTGCCGTCCCACAAAATGGCGAAGGCATCCGAGCCCAGGCCGTTTCCCGTGGGCTCAACCACCACCAGGGCAATGGCGGTTGCGAGCGCCGCGTCCACGGCGTTGCCGCCGCGTGCCAACATGGCCAGACCGGCCTGGGTGGCGAGGGGATGGGACGTTGCGACCATGTTCCTCGCAAAGACGGGGGAACGGCGCGACGCATAACGCGGTTGAAAAAGATACTGCATGGACCAGCCTTCTTACCTGTGCATGGTTCTCTATAGCGCAATCCTGCGGCTCGTGGTCTGCTAACCTTTGCTGCTTAGGCGATCGGCAAGGCTTCGGATATGGCATCAACTCTCGCGCTCACCGTCAATCCGGGCTCATCAACCATAAAATTCGCGGGCTTCCCCTGGGAGCAGCCGGAGGGCCCCGCCGCGTTTCGCGCCAAAATCGATTTTTCCGAACAGCCGCCGCGGCTTAGCGTGAGCGGACCCCAGGGCCAAGAGGCTTATCCGGTCAAGCAGGGGTCGCGTGAGGATCTCGCGGGGATCATGCGAGAGGTGCTTGAGATCTGCGAAGCCCTGCCCGCCGGAGGGCAGATCGCCGCGATCGGCCACAGGGTTGTGCATGGCGGGCGGCGGTTCACGGGTCCAGCGCGGATTACGAGGGAGACGCTGGCCGACATCGAGGCGCTGGTGCCGCTCGCACCATTGCACCAGCCGCAAAGCGTCGCCCTCATCAAGGCGGTGGCGGAGATCCGGCCTGAGCTTGCGCAGATCGCCTCTTTCGACACAGCCTTCCATCGCACGCAAAGCGAGATCGCGCGGCGGTTTGCCATCCCGCGCGCGCTGCATGACGAGGGCGTGCAGCGCTACGGGTTTCATGGCCTCTCCTATGCCTATATCGCAGGGCGGCTTCAGGAGATTGCACCGGATGTGGCCAAGGGCCGGGTGGTTATCGCGCATCTCGGCAGCGGGGCGAGCCTCTGCGGCCTCAAGGGCGGCCTCAGCGTTGACACGACCATGGGGTTTTCGACACTCGATGGCCTGCCCATGAGCAGCCGCTGCGGGGCGCTCGATCCAGGCGTCATCCTCCATCTTCTGCAGCAGCGCGGGCTCGATGCTGATGCGATTGAGGATCTACTTTATCACAGGTCGGGCCTGCTCGGGGTTTCAGGGCTCAGCGGAGATACGCGCGTGCTCGTGGAGAGATCGCGAGATAGGGGACCGGAGGCTCGTCAGGCGCGGGAGGCGATCGATCTGTTCTGTTTTCATATTGCCCGCCAGACGGCAGTACTTGCCAACAGCATTGGCGGGCTTGATGCGGTGGTGTTCACGGCCGGCATTGGCGAAAATCAGCCGCAGATCAGGGCCGGTGCCTGCATGGCGCTCGCCTGGCTCGGGGTTGAAATCGACCCGCGAGAGAATGCGCGAAACGCCACGCGGATCGATAGCAGGCGGATGCCGGTTTCGGTGTTTGTCATCCCCACGGATGAGGAGTGGATGATCGCCCGAGAAATGCGGGCTCTCTGCGCCTGACCGGCGCGGTTCCCTACCATCGGATGAGTTGACAGCTCTTAGTGAAGCGTATTCAATAAGCCCATGCTGCAGCACGCATAATAAGATTGCGGCATGGAGGGATGCATGGGTGAGGTGCCGAGGAGCCGCCGTGACGGCAGTGCGTCATGATTGCGCGCGGCCAAGAATTCTCCAAATTTTATGGTGAAAGATCGGCACAGGTTCCGGGCCTCCTCGCGTGTGGGCATTCCCGCCGCCCCTTGCTGAATTCGTTTTACCAAAGGATCGGTCGGACGGTTAAACCGGAGCATCTGACCTTCCCGCCTTTACAGCCGGAGGGCGCATGGCTGGTCCGGTGAGCAGAGGCAGAACCGTGCTTGATTGCCGAGGCATCGAGCGCAGTTTCGGCGGATTGAGAGCGCTCAAGGGCGTGGATGTCCACGTCAATGACGGCGAGATCTTCGGCCTTGTCGGCCCAAACGGCTCCGGCAAAACCACCATGGTCAATGTCATCACCGGGTTTTATCCGCCCAATGCGGGCAAGGTGGTCCTGTTCGGCGAGGACGTGACCCAGCTCAAGCCGCATCAGATCGCAGCCAAGGGGGTGGCGCGCACTTTCCAGAACCTTGCCCTGTTCCGCGGCATGAGCGTGCTCGACAATATTCTCCTCGGGCGACATGTGCATATGCGGCCCGGCGCGCTGCCCACGCTGTTCTACTGGTGGTGGGCGCAGCGGGAGGAGCTGGCGCATCGCCGGGTGGTCGAAGAGATCATCGACTTCATGCAGCTGCAGGACATCAGAGATGAACCGGTCGAGGTCATTCCGATGGGGCTGCAGAAGCGGGTGGAACTTGCCCGCGCTCTGGTGGCCGAGCCGAAGCTCCTGATTCTGGATGAGCCCATGGCGGGCATGAACCAGGAGGAGAAGGAATATATCGCGCGGTTCATTCTGGATGCGCGGGACGAGCGGAAGGTTTCGATCCTCATCATCGAGCATCACATGGATGTGGTCACCGCCATCTGCGACCGCATCACGGTTTTGAGCTATGGGGAGATCATCGCGCAGGGCGAGCCCTTGGCGGCGATCTCGGAGCCCAAGGTGGTTCAGGCCTATCTCGGCGACAAGGCGGCCGCGCGGCATGTGAGGGTTCCGGCATGAGTGCCGCACCGCTTGCGATCACATCCTGGCCGAAGCGCGAGGATGGACTTCCCGCAACTTTGATTTCGGCTCTGGCCCGGAACGCCATCGAGGACGCTGACCGGATCGGCTTTCGCGAGCGCGATTACGGGGTTTGGCAGGAGGCAAGCTGGCGCGATGTTCTGGGCGAGGTCTTGAGCTTTGCCGCGGGCATGGAAGGGCTCGGACTTGGACCCGGCGAGGCGGTCACGGTGGTGGGGGATAACCGCGCGCGGCTCTATTATGCGATGCTAGCGGCCATGGCACTGCGAGCCTTCCCCGCCCCGGTCTTTCCCGATGTTCCGGTGGATGAGCTGGTGGATTATACGCGCAATGGCTCACCGAATGTCGCCGTTGCGGAGGATCAGGAGCAAGTCGATAAGCTGCTGGACTTGCGCGAGCGCACCGGCCGGCCGCGGACCATCATCTATGACGATGTGCGCGGAATCGGCGCCTATAAGGTGGACGGGATCGTCTCAGCAGATGCAGTGATCGAGGCCGGGCGAAAGCGGCTCGCCAGCGAGCCCAGCCTCGCACAGGGTCTCGTCGATCGGGCGCAAGCGGACGATATCGCGGTGCTGCTGCATTCCTCGGGGACCACGGGCCTGCCCAAGGGCATTCCGCTGCGCCATCGCAACGTGATCACGGGGATCAGCAATGCGGCCAAGGGCGGCTATTTCAAGCCGCATGAGGAGCTGTTCGCCTATCTGCCGACCGCTTGGGTTGGCGATTTCGTGTTCAGCCTGGGAGCAGGCGTGGTGCTCACGTCCACGATCAGCATTCCGGAGCGCCAGGAGACGGCTCTGCACGATCTGCGCGAGGTGGCGCCGACCTTCTATCTCGCGGCACCGCGGGCATGGGACAATATGCTGACGCGCGTGCAAGTGGGCATGGCAGATTCGACGCCATTCAAGCGGGGGCTGTTCAACTATTTCATTCCGCGCGCGATCGAGCTCGAGCGCAAGAGGCTTGCGGGTGAGAAGCCCAGCGCCTGGGAGCGCGTGGTCGATGCGGCGGGCAATGTGCTGATCTATGCGCCGATCCGGGATCATCTCGGCTTGTCGCGCGCCGAACGCGCCTTCACCGGCGGCGAGGCCATTGGTGAAGATACGTTCCTGTTTTTCCGCGCGATCGGCGTCAAGCTCAAGCAGTTCTACGGGCAGACGGAGACCTGCGCCTTGTCGGCGGCGCAGACGGAGGGGCAGGTCAAGCTGCATACGGTCGGGCCGATCATGCCGGGGGTCGAGGTCAAGATCGACGATAGCGGCGAAATCCTGATCCGGTCCGGCTCGGTGATCGATGGCTATTTCAACGCACCGGACGAGAGTGCCAAGGCTCTCGAAAACGGCTGGCTCAAAACGGGCGATGCCGGCCATATCGAACCGGATGGCGATCTCGTGGTGCTGGGGCGGGTGAGCGAGGTGGTGCGCACCGCATCCGGCGAGCGGTTCATTCCGAATTTCATCGAGAACCGGCTGAAATTCAGCTCGTTCGTGCGCAATGCGGCGGTGATCGGGGCAGGGCGGCCGGTGCTGAACGCGATCATCTGTATCGATTTCGAAGCGGTCGGCCATTGGGCCGAGCAGCGCGCCATTTCCTATACGTCCTATGCGGATCTTTCGCAGAAGCCGGAGGTGCGGGATCTCGTCGGCAGTATCATTCGGCGGGTGAACAAGACACAGCCGGAGAGCCTGCGGATCCGGCGCTTCGTCAACCTGCATAAGGATTTCGATGCGGATGACGGCGAGATCACGCGTACGCGGAAGCTGCGCCGGAAGGTGATCGAGGATCGCTACGCGGCGCTGATCGATGCGCTCTATTCCGATGCAAGGGAAGTGACCTTCGATGCGCAGATTACGTATGAAAGCGGGGAGAAGGGCGTGATCCGCCGCACCCTCGCCATTCAGGAGGTGCCGGCCTGATGGATTACATCCTGCTTACGGAACTGGCCATCAACGGCGTCTTTGTCGGCCTGATGTATGCGCTGGTCGCGGTCGGCATCGTGCTGATCTACAAGACTTCGGGGCTTGCCAATCTTGCGCAAGGAGCGCTCGCCATGATGGGGGGCTATGCCACCTGGGCGGTTGCTTCGTATTTCGGCATGCCGGTGTGGGGCGCCATTCCCATCGCGATCGTGCTGATGTTCCTGGTGGGCGCTCTGATCGAGCGGCTCGCGCTGAGGCGAATGATCGGGCAGCCGGTGATCATGGTGATCATGCTCACCCTCGGGCTCGAGATCATGCTGCGCGGGCTGCTGCCGGGCATTTTCGGCTCGGCGGTCAAACGGCTCGATCTCGGCATTCCGAACGCGCCGATCTTTCTCGGCGATTTCCTGATCAATCGGTCGATCCTCATCGGCGGCACCATCTCGCTGGCCATGATCTGCGTGGCGCTGGTCTTCTTCAATTCGAAGCTGGGTGTGATGATGCGGGCCGTTTCGGATGACCAGACGGCGTCATGGTCGGTGGGCATCCGGGTCGAGCGGGCGATCGCGATTGCCTGGGGACTCTCCTCGGTCATGGCGACGGTTGCCGGCGTGCTGTGGGGCGCGACACAGGGTATCGACTGGTCGCTATCGCTGCTGCTGATCAAAGCGCTCGCGATTGCCATTCTCGGCGGGCTTGATTCCATTCCCGGCGTGTTGATCGCGGGGGTGATCGTGGGCGTCGCCGAAAGTCTCGCGTCGGGCATTCTCGATCCGCTGGTGGGTGGTGGCACGCGCGACATCGTCGCCTCGGTGATCATCCTGCTGACGCTGCTGGTCAAGCCGCATGGCCTGTTCGGCCGCGAACATATCGAGAGGGTCTGATGCTTTACCGCCGCGCCGGCATCAGGCACACGCGATATCAGGACGAGCGGCAGCTCTGGCCATTGCCCTTCGACAAGGGGCTGGTGGTTGCGATTGCCGTGCTGCTGGTCATCGCGCCCTTCGTGGTCGGACCGCTCTATCTGTCGAGCTACCTTCTGCCGTGGATCATCTGGTCGACGGCAGCGCTGGGGCTCAATTTCCTCATGGGGACCGCCGGGCAGATCCATCTCGGCTACGGGGCGGTGATGGCGATCGGGGCCTATACGGCTGTGCATCTCGTGCTGGCAGGCGTGCCCTTCGAGATCGCGATGATCGCCGGCGGGCTGATGAGCGCCGTGATCGGCATCATCTTCGGTGCCGCGGCGCTCAGGGTCAAAGGCCTCTATCTCGCGATGGCCACGCTCGCCATGCAATATATCGTCGATTTCGTCATCTCGCATTTTCCCGCGATCTCCGGTGGATCGCTGGCCTCGATCGCGGTGCCGCCGGTCAGCTTTCTCGGCGTGCCGGTGGTCGGGGACATCCGGACCTATTTCGTCGCGCTGATCATCTGCGCCATCGTCACCCTGTTCATGCTCAATGTGCAGCGAACGAGCTTCGGGCGCGCGCTCGCCGCGGTGCGCGAGAAGGATTACGCCGCGGAGGTGATCGGGGTCAGCACCTTCAAGTACAAGCTGCTGGCCTTTTGGACGAGCTCGTTCATCGGTGGCGTTGTCGGGGCGGTGCTGGCGGTGTGCTATCTGCGTTCGATCTCGCCCGATCAGTTCCATATCGAGCTCTCGATCCAGCTGGTCGCCATGGTCATCGTCGGCGGTCTCGGCAGTGTGCTCGGCTCATTCTTCGGTGCTGGCCTGATCCTGTTCGCGCCGATCATCCTCAATAATCTCATCGGCGCGATGGCCTCAACTTTCGGCCTCGCCATCTCGACCGATCTGCGCGCGCATGTGCCGCTGGTGCTCTATGGCGCGCTGATCATCGGCTTCCTTCTGTGGGAGCCGTTGGGCCTCGCCAAGATCTACAACAATTTCAGAAACTACCTGCTCGTCTGGCCATTCCGGCATGCACAACGATAGAGCAGAATGGGAGGAAGCAAGATGGAGATCAGTCGTCGTAGCCTTTTAGCAGGTGCCGCGGCCGCGGCGCTTGCATCCAATGTGAAGATCGGCGTCGCATCGGCACAGGAAAAGGTGATTCGGTTTGCGATGCCTCAGGATTTCACCCGCATTTATACCTTTGTAACGGCGGAATATAGCCAGGGGCAGCGTGATTATATCAGCCTCATCAATGGCCGCGGCGGTATCAATGGCTATACGATTGCGCTAGATGTCTCGGATCATGGCAATGACCTGCCGCGGGCGATCGAGGCTTATGAGCGGGCGAAGACCCAGGGGGCAGTGTTGGTCGACCCGTTGTCGACGCCGGTTGCGCGGGCGCTGGTTCCTCGGGTGCTGCAGGACAAGATCAATATGGTGACAGCCTTCTCCGGCCGCAGTGACGCGGCGGATGGTACGGTATTCCCCTATATCTTCCCGCTGTCGCCCAATTACTGGACCCAGGCGGCATTGCTCATCGACTTCTTCCGGCAGAAGGATGGAGACCTCAAGGGCAAGAAGATCTGCTTCGTCCATATCGATACGCCCTTCGGCAAGGAGCCGCTGCCGATCGTTGAGAAGCTCGGCCAGAAATTTGGCTTCGAGCTGCAGGCCTTCCCCTATACCCCGCCGGGCAATGACCAATCGGCGATCTGGCCGCAGGTGCGGCGAGCGCGGCCGGATTGGGTGATGTTCTGGGGAGCCGGCGTCGGCCAGACCGTGGCGCTGACCGAGGCGATCCGCAACGGTCTGCCGATGGATCGCGTCTCCTCGAGCGTGTGGCTGTCGCAGTCGGACATGGATGTGGTCGGCAGGGACCAGGCGGTCGGGGTGTTGAAGTTCGACCCGTGCGAGTCTGGTCGTGAGCCGAAGGTGATCCAGGACATTCTCAAGGAGGTGCTGCAGCCGGGCAAGGGGGCAGGGCCCGAGGACAAGGTTGGCACCAACTACTACAATTATGGGGTGATGCTCGCATCCGTCATGGTCGAAGGCGTACGCATGGCCTTCGAGAAGAACCCCAATGGGCCGATCGACGGGCCATGGCTCAACCAGGGCCTCGTCTCGATCAAGGACTTCACGCTCGATGGGTTCATTCCGCCGACGACGGTGACGCCCGAAGATCATCAAGGCGGTGGCATGGGCCGCGTCTCGCGCTGGGATGGCGAGAAGTTCGTGCCGGAAACAGATTGGTTCACGGCCAATCAGGACGTGGTCTGGGAGGAGATCAAAAAATACTCCCAGGAATTCGCCAAGACCGGGAAGTAGTTGCCGGGTGATTGCTGTCCGCAATCGCGAGGTGAGGAGGCTTCATTGTCGCTGCTGAGCCTGAACAATATCGAGGTGGTCTATGACCGGGTGTTCCTCGCGGTCAAAGGCGTCTCGATCGAGGTGCCCGAGAGCGGGCTCGTTGGCCTGCTCGGGGCCAATGGTGCCGGAAAAAGCACGGTGCTGAAGGCAATCAGCGGCCTCCTGAAGCCGGAACGCGGGCTGGTCACCCGTGGCGATATCGCCTTCCAGGGCGCCAGCATCGCCGATCTTGATCCGCCACAGCGGGTGCGGCTCGGGATCGTGCATGTGCTGGAGGGGCGGCGTGTGTTCGGGCATCTGACACCAGCGGAGAACATGCTCGCCGCCACGTCCATGCACCGCGATCGGGCGAAGACGCGGGAATTGATGGACAAGATGTTCGCGCTGTTCCCCCGGCTTGCGGATCGCGCCAAGGCGAAGGCCGGCTATCTCTCCGGGGGCGAGCAGCAGATGCTGGCCATTGCCCGGGCGCTCATGACCGAGCCCAAGCTCATCCTGCTGGACGAGCCGAGCCTGGGGCTCGCGCCTTTCCTCGTCGACGAGATCTTCGAGACCATCAAGCGCATCAACCAGGAGACCGGTGTCGGCATTCTGCTGGTCGAGCAGAATGCGGCTGCGGCGCTCGATATCGCCCATTCCGCCTATCTCATCGAGAACGGCCGGGTGGTGATGAGCGGGCCGGCGGAGGTCATGCGCTCCAATCCTGATGTGCAGGATGCCTATCTCGGCGGTGCCCAGAAGGTCGACTACCACGCGGTGAAGCACTATCGCCGCCGTAAGCGCTGGCTCGCTTAGGGCGTTCTCGTTTCCCCGTCAGAACACGCAGTTAATCGAGTCGGCCGAAATGTGGCTGTTCACCTGATCGACACAGTATCGCCCCAATCTGCGTGTCTCTTCACGGTGAGCGGGACGAGCGGGGTCTTCGTTCACATATCGCGCATCGGGCCACGTTCCTCATGGAGCGGGGGCAATGCAGGCCGCTTCGGTGAATCTTTACGATTTGTAAAGCTGCCTTGGGTCTTGATGCAAATCGGTCTGGGTGGGCCGAGTTGGAGTGAGAAGGGCAGTGATGGGGAAGTCTCAGCGGCTGTTCAAGTCGGGTGTCGTGGTCTTGGCTCTGGCCTCTATTCTTAGCGCATGCGGTCCATTGTCCCCGACAGGGCGCCTAAACACAGCGAGCCTTGGTGCAAGCGTTACCCCAGCATCGGCTACTCCCGCCAAAGAGCGTGATTGCCTCATCCGAGCCATGTATTTCGAGTCCCATCGCTCCAGCGAAGACGGGTTGCTGGCGGTGGGCACCGTGGTGATGAATCGCGTGAATTCGCCGAATTATCCCGACACGATCTGTGGGGTTGTCGGCCAAAGGAACCAGTTCGCCGCGGGGGTTTTGAGCCGCAAGATGAATCCGCGCGATCTTCCGCGAGTGGAACAGGTTGCAGATGCGGTGCTGGCAGGAAAACGGCACCCGAAGCTCGGGGAGGCCATGTTCTTCCATCAAGCCGGCCTGCGTTTCCCTTATAAGAATATGCACTATGTGGCGGTGGCCGGCGGGAACGCCTTCTACATCCGGGGCGCGGGCCGCCCGAACAGGGACGCGACGCGGGTTGCTTCGGCCAAGCCTGTCAGCCCAGCGATCACGCCCGTGGTTCAACCCGTTTCCCAACCCGCCGACCTGCAGGCAAGCCCTGCGCCATTGCCCGTCACCGCGCCCGCCAGCCAGCCTCGCAAGGTTCCAGAGAAGATCGAGGATCTGATCACCCCGGCTTCAGCCTCGTTCTGAGGGACGGGACGCGACTGCGGGATCAGAAGAGGCCCGCTTCGTAGCGGATGTCGCCATTCACGCGGAGCCGTTTGAGGACGGCGGCGCCATTGCTGCCGACAGCAATGTCGGCGGTCAGCTTCTCGTCATTGCGAAGCTGCTCCAGCGCACGGCCTTCACCCTCGGGAACAAAGAATTTCTCGAGGCCATAGTCCACACGATATTCCTGGCAGGGGGGCTGGGTACAGCCCGACCGGTCGAGGGTGCCGCTGACCCGGCCACGCAGCACCGGCCCCGCGGCATCGGGGGGATAGGCATGGTAGAGCGCAGATGCTTGCCAAACAGGGTCAGCGGGCGCCGTCTCCGTGGGCGCGGATGGAGAGGGCGCGGATGCCGGCACCAGCGCCACGTAGATGGGGTCATCGACATTGAAGCTGTCATCGCCCGCCAGCTTCGCCGGATCGAGTGTCGAAATGTCATAGGCGAGGACCACATAATCGCCGCGCAGGAAGTCGCGAGGGTCGACAGGCACGACGGCCAGGCGCACTTCGGTGCCGTTGGCGAGGAGCATGGCGCGGCCCACGATCATCCAGGACAGGAGCGCCGCCTGGAGCAGGAAAGCCAGCACGAAGCCAATGCGGGTGAGCCGGCCGGTCATGGCTGTAGGCTCCTCGTGCTGCGCAACCAGCGATCGAGCCTCAGCAGCGCGAATGAAAGCGCGATCAAGAGGATGCCGCCGATCAGGAAGCCCAAGGCCGTGTCGATCAGCGTGCCCAAGGTTTCGATATAGACGTAAAGCACCTCCGCGCCGAAGGCGATGAGGCCGAGTCCGTGGACATACTGGCCAGAGGCGGTTTGGGCGAGCGCCACCAGCCAAAGGCTTGCACAGAGAATGATGAATGCTATCACCAGGCGGGACCATAGTCCTGGCTCGCTCAGGGTCGCGTCATTTCCCGCCGGGACACCGTTTGTCGTCTGCCAATAGGCGAAAAGAATGGCGCAGAGCACGATCATCAGCCCGATCACACTGTGCGCCAGAGAGAGCATGCCGCGCTTTACGGCCAAGAGGGCGACCAAGCCTGCGGCAAGAGCGGCGATGATCGCCGGCAGCAGCCAGCCCAGTGCCTCGGCCCTGGTCTCATCGAACAGGAACTGCATCATGAACAGCGCGAGGAGAAGGCCGACAAGCGATGGCCATGCGAGCGCTCGGCCGAGAGCCCGCAAGCGTTCAGGCCATGGCTCGCTGCCCGCCAGACCGGCGAGAAAAGCTCCCAGCGACCAGAAGAACAGGGCGACTGCAGCGCTCAGAGCAAGGCCACCGATATAGGGCCAGTCGACGGCCTCGGTGAGCGTGATGAGGGTGAGCCCGACCCAGAAAACGAGTGCGGCCGTGAAGGCGCGCGCGAGCGTCTTGTCGAGCCAAAGGGCGAAGAGGCCGACCGCGAGCAGCAGGGCAAGGCTTGCCCAATGGGGCACCGTGTTGAGCTCGGTTGTGGTCAGAAAGGCCCAGACCGAGACACCGACCAGGCTCATGATCGTGGCGGACGTCGCGCGGGTCAGCAGTGCCGCGCCAAAGCAGCCAATGGTCCAAAACAATACCGCGTCGCGAAATTCGCCAGCCAGGTTATAGGCCTGGCCGACAAGGGCGATGGCTGCGGCAAAGACGAGGCAAGCGACCAGCACCATGGCGTCGCTCAAGGCGGGGTGGTCGCGATGCTTCAGCCAGGCGGCCGCGCCATAGGCTGCGGCAAGGGCTGCCAGGAGCAGAAGGAAGCGGAGGAACGGCGCCATGCCTTCCCAGTTCGCTGCGACAAAGGCGATGGCCGCCGCGCCGAGCAGCAGGCCTCCCAGGGTGGCAATGATACCGGAAAGTGTCAGCGTTCGACCGGGCGCCGGAACGGAGGCAAGAATGGCGGCTGCTGCTTCGGGGGTCACCCAGCCGCGGTCGCGCCACAGGTTCAGGTCAGCCGCAAGCCTGTTGCGGTAATATCTATCGAACACCGGGGCGCCCACCTAATGCCGGATCTTTGATTTGTCCGTTCCCACCGATCAGCGAATCTACCGGTCGCCTCGGATCATGCTTATCTTAGCCCAGCCAATGTTGTCCTTTGCTAAATACATTACAGTCGCATTTCTCCTGCTGTTCGCAGCCCCTCTGGCCGTGCATGGCGCGCTCTACTGGAAAGAGGGGTGGCCGCGCAGCTGGCGAGATGCCGACTGGTCAAGCGCCGGCCTGCTGCCTGCCGCGCGGGCGCATCAGGAGGCGATGGTGCGGATCTATGCAGCGCGCACCGGGCGCTGGAAGGGGATCTTTGCCGTCCATAGCTGGATCGTTGTGAAGGATCGCGGCGCCAGCTCCTATGAGCGCTATGACGTGGTGGGCTGGGGCAAGCCCTTGCGCGTCAATGGCTATGCCGCGGATGCCCGCTGGTTCGGCGGCGTGCCCGAGACGGTGTTCGCAGCCGATGGGGCTGCGGCCGAGCGACTGATCCCCGGCATCCGCAAGGCAGTCGAGACTTACCGCTACGGGGATTATGGGGATTATCGCATCTGGCCCGGGCCCAACTCGAACACATTCGTCGCCGCGGTGATCGCCAGCGTGCCCGGCCTCAATGCGGTCTTGCCGCCGACCGCGATCGGCAAGGACTATCCGTATGACGGTCACTGGTTTGCGCGGGTACCCTCAGGGCTCGGGTTCCGCATCAGCCTGGGAGGCTATGCCGGGTTGACCATCGGGTGGTACGAGGGTTTTGAGATCAATCTCCTTGGCGGGGTGTTGGGGGTGGACTTGAGACGACCGGCGATCAAGCTGCCAGGATTTGGCCGCATCGGCCTGCCGGCACAGGCGCCCGTTTCCGACGACGATGCGGGACCTTCGGGGACCACTCAGCTTTCGGCCGTCGAGCTCTCGGCTGGCGGAGATGGGGACGAGCGCTCGACCAGGAACGAAACCATGGTGCGCACGGCCGGCGATTGACTCGGCGGGTGCTTCTTTCGTCTCGGGAACGGCCGGACAATTCCAGCGCTTCATGGAAAAGCGCTGGAGAATGACATGCCCGCCTCGTCCCATAATCGCAGCTACTGGAATTCCACCGCATCATCCGCAAGCTTTCCGTCGCTCGCCGGTGACCTCGACGTCGATATCGCAATCATCGGCGGTGGTATCGTCGGGATCACCACGGCCCGGTTGCTGAAAGACCGCGGCCTCACGGTTGCTGTGATCGAAGCGCGCAGAGTTGGCCGGCAGGTGACGGGAAAGTCGACAGCGAAGATCACCTCTCAGCACAAGATCATCTATCAGACGCTCGAGCAAAAATTTGGCGAGGATCGCGCGCGGCTCTATGGCGAGGCGCAGGAGACAGCTCTGAGGCAGATCAGCACCCTTGCCGCGACGCACGGGATCGATTGCGATATCGAGACCAAGCCCGCCTATACCTATACGCTCGATGAGAGCTATGTGAGCCAGCTCGAGACGGAAGTCGCGATCGCGCAACGGCTCGGACTTCCGGCAAGCCTCACCCGCGAGACCGACCTGCCCTTCGATGTGCGCGCCGCCATGCGCTTCGATCATCAGGCGCAGTTCCATCCGACGAAATATGTCGCGGGTCTCGCTGGGACCATCCCAGGGGACGGGTGCCATGTGTTCGAGAACAGCCGGGCGCTCGACTGGGAGCCGACGCGCGTGGTCACGGAGAAGGGGACCATCAAGGCGCGGCATGTGGTGATGGCCACGCATCTGCCACTGGGGCAGGTGGGTGGCTATTATGCGCAAGCCTATCCTTACGCGGAGCCGGTGATCGCGGCCCGGGTCTCCCGCGCGCAGGAGGGCATGTATATAAGTGCCGAGCAGCCGAGCCATTCCATCCGCACGCATGTCCGAGAGAATGGCGAGATCTATGCGATCGTCGCGGGGTCGGGGTTCAAGCCCGGCCATACGGATGAGGAGCGGAGATATTTCGCGGATATCGAGGACTGGCTGAAGGCGAATTTCGAGGCGGGCCCCGTCGAATATCGATGGGTGAATGAAGACTACACACCCATGGACAGCGCGCCCTTCATCGGCTGGTCGTCCTCCAAGAGGGATGGCTATCTGGTGGCGACGGGCTTCAAGGCCTGGGGCATCACCAATGGCACGGCGGCGGCGATGATCCTGGCCGATCTCGCCACGGGCCAGGAGAACCGGTGGCTCGAGCTCTTCGATGCGAGCCGGGTGAAGCCGCTCGCTGGGGCTGGCGAGTTCCTGAAGGAGAATGCCGGGGTCGCCGCTCACCTCGTGACAGGCTATCTCTCGCGCAAGCCGAAATCTTTCGATGAGCTTGCGCCTGGCGAGGCTGCCATCATGAAGATCGATGGTGAGACCGTTGCTGCGTTCAGGGACGAGCAAGGACAGGTGCATGCGGTCTCGGCCGTGTGCAGCCATATGGGCTGCATCGTGGGCTGGAACGAGACCGACCGGACCTGGGACTGCCCCTGCCATGGATCGCGTTTCGAACTGAGCGGCGAGGTTATCCATGGCCCTGCAACGAAGCCGCTTGGAGCGCATATCACCGGCTAGGTCGAGCGATCGTCTTGACTTGGGGCTGCGTCTCGGTTGCTCTGCGGTTCGGACAGGTTTTCTGGAGAGAGCGCCCCCATGAGCTTCCACATCGTCGAGCAGGCCGAGCCCCGCCTCAATCGCAGCGAACTTGCCGTGCCGGGCAGCCAGACCAAGCTGTTCGAGAAGGCGGCGAAATCGGCTGCGGATGTGATCTTCCTCGACCTCGAGGATGCGGTGGCGCCCGACGACAAGCCGCAAGCGCGTAAGAACGTCATCGAAGCCATCAACGATATCGACTGGGGCAATAAGAGCCTGTCGGTCAGGATCAATGGGCTCGATACCCACTACATGTACCGGGATGTGGTGGATGTGCTCGAGCAGGCTGGCGACCGGCTCGATCTGATCATGATCCCGAAGGTCGGAACGGCGAGCGATGTCTATGCGGTCGACATGCTGGTCACGCAGATCGAAGCGGCCAAGGGGCGCAAGAAGCGTATCGGGTTCGAGCTCATCATCGAGACGGCGCTTGGCATGCAGAATATCAATGCCATTGCCGCTGCGAGCAGACGCAACCAGTCGCTGCATTTCGGTGTCGCGGATTACGCGGCCTCAACAAAGGCCAAGACCACCAATATCGGCGGTGCCAATCCGGATTACGCTGTTCTCGCGGATAAGCAGGGAGATGGCCCGAGGGAGATCTATTGGGGCGATATGTGGCACTATGCGATTGCCCGGATGGTGGTGGCGGCGCGCGCCAATGGGTTGCGGCCGATCGATGGCCCGTTCGGCGACTTCTCAGACCCTGATGGCTATCGCGCGGCGGCGAAACGGGCAGCCGCTTTGGGGTGCGAGGGAAAGTGGGCGATCCATCCCTCGCAAATTGCCTTGGCGAATGAGGTGATGAGCCCGAGCGAGGCGGAGATCGCCCAAGCGCGACGGATCCTCGAGGCCATGGATGAGGCAGCGAAAGCCGGCCGGGGCGCCGTTTCGCTCGATGGCAAGCTCATCGATTATGCCTCGATCCGCCAGGCAGAGGTTCTGGTGAAGAAGGCGGAGCAGATCGCGACTCAGTAGCCGCGTTCCTGCCGGCGCTATCGGCCAGGCGCCTGAGATCGGCTGTTGTGAGCCTGCCATCATGGAGGGCGGTTGCGACCAGAGCTCCCGAGATGCCCGCTTTGGCGAGCGTGGCGAGATCGGCGGCGTCACGCACGCCGCCCGCAGCAATGATCTTACGCTTCCCGGATGCAGCCTTGATGCGGGCAAGACGTTCAAGATCCGGCCCCATGCCGCTGCCGACTCTGGCGAGGGTCATCACGATCACCCGTGAGGGCCAGAGATCAGGAGCTGCCAGCAGTTCGGCGGGGCCGATAAACTCGTCGCCGCGGAAGTCGAGTGACAGGGCGATCCTCGGCTCATGGCGCAGCATCGCTATGTGTCTTCCGTCGCGCTGAGATTCGCTGCCCAGCACGAGTATGCCAGGCTCGCGTGCCAGCCACGTTTTGGCTTCCTGCACATCCGCCGTGCCGCGATCTACCCAGAATTCCATGCCGGGGTATTGCCGGGCGAGATCAGCTGCTAGGCTGGAATTGTCGCCGGTGCCCGCGATCGCGTCGAGGTCGGCGATATAGGCGTGCCGGAAGGGATAGAGGGTCAGCAGACCGGCCAGCACGTCGTCAGGTTCGGCGGTCGCGCTCAAAGGTGTCGCGATCGGCTGATAGGTGCCGCGCTCGCCGCGCCTGGCATGGACGACTAGGCCGTTCTTCACATCGATGACCGGGATGATATCCATGTGCCTGACCGAGACGTGAATGGGCGAGGGAATGACAGTGGCAGCGACGATCGGATGGGACATCGGTGGCGCTCATGTCAAGGCCGCGCGGGCCGAAGATGGGCGCATCGTGGCGGCTGTGCAGGTGCTGTGCCCGCTGTGGAAAGGGCTCGACCAGCTCGATGATGCGTTGCTGGCTGCACGGCGCACGGTCGGCAGTGCGGATCGTCACGGCGTCACCATGACCGGGGAACTGTCAGATGTCTTCGCCAATCGCGCCGAGGGAGTGCGAGGGCTGAGCGCGATCATGGCCGCAAAGCTCGCGCCGGCGACAGTTCAGATCTATGGCGGGCGGGCCGGCTTCATCGCGCCGGATCAAGCGGGCCAGCACGAATTGGATATCGCCTCGGCCAATTGGCATGGCAGCGCCAGCATCGCGGCGCGGCTGTGCAAGGATGGGCTGTTCGTCGATATGGGCTCCACCACGACCGACATCATCCCGTTGCGGGATGGGGCCTGGGCGGGGTGTGGCTATACAGATGCAGAGCGGCTCGTCGAGGGGGAGCTCGTCTATACCGGATATACCCGTTCGTTCCTCATGGCGATTTGCGATCGCGCGCCGTTCCGCGGCCGCTGGACCACGCTGATGAACGAGTATTTCGCCACGATGGCGGATGTGTTCCGGATTCTTGGCGAGCTCGACGAGGCGGTCGATCAGCATCAGACGGCTGACAATCGGGAGAAGACGGTTGCTGCCTCCTGTCAGCGCCTCATGCGCATGATCGGTCGGGACGCTTCTGATGCCACGCTTGCTGAGTGCCAAGCCCTCAGCCGTTGGTTTGCAGAAATGCAGCTGAGGCAAGTGGGAGAGGCGGTGGCACTGGTGGTGTCTCGCGGTGACTGGGATGCCAGCATGCCGGTGATTGGGGCCGGCATCGGCAGGCCCGTGATTCGGCGCCTGGCTCAGCGCTTGGGGTGTGAATATCTCGATTTCGATGGCCTCGTTCCGAGGTCTCCGGCCGCTGCTGAGGCGGCTTCGGCCTGCGCGCCGGCCGCGGCGGTCGCCTTGCTCATGCAAGATGAGGTATCACATCCTGGGGAAGTCAGCTGGGAGGCGGTGCGATGACCTTGATGCTCGCGAGTGTGACGAATGCCCACGAGGCGGAGACAGCCATCGCCGGGGGCGCCGATGTCATCGATCTGAAGGATCCGGCCAAGGGTGCTCTCGGAGCTTTGCCGCTCGCGACCGTGCAGGGGGTCGTGCAGGCGGTGAGCGGACGGGTGCCAACCAGCGCCGTGGTCGGCGATCTGCCGCTCGAGGCCGCCGTTTTGCGGGATGCCGTACAGGCCATGTCGGCAACGGGTGTCGACTTCGTCAAGGTGGGGCTGTTGGGTGCGAATAACGGCTCGGAGCTCGATGCCTGCCTTGCGGCGCTGGCGCCATGTGCGGCGCATGTGAAGCTGGTTGCGGTGGCGTTCGCAGATCAAGGCTTTCCGGCTGATCTTGCCGGCCGGCTTGCTGCGAACCGGTTTACGGGCGTGATGCTCGATACGGCGGATAAAGGGGCAGGACGGCTTCTGGAGCGGATGAGCATCCGCGCATTGCGCGATTTCGTGGAACGGGGCCGCGCTGTTGGCTTGCTCACCGGATTGGCCGGCGCACTCGAAGCACCCGACATACCCCGTCTCCTGCCGCTCAAGCCGGATGTGCTCGGCTTTCGCACGGCACTGTGCCGCCACGGTGACCGCACGGCAGGAATTGAGGAACGGGTGGTGCGGTCGATCGCTGCCCTGGTTCATGCGACCGCCAGCGAACCGGTTGAAATGAAAGTGGCACCAGTCGGGCCGGATCGCGTCATCGTGCAGGACCTGGTGGTCTCGATGCCGCTTGGCGCCTATGCACGGGAGCGCGACCGCAAGCAGAAGGTGCGCTTCGATGTGACGGTGGACCTCGCCCCGCGTCGCGCCAGCGGCGATGATATGGGGGATGTGTTTTCATACGATGTGATCACCGATGCGGTGGCGGAGCTTGCCGAAAGCGGCCATTTCACCTTGGTCGAGACGCTCGCCGAGGCGCTCGCCGCCCGTATTCTTGCTGAACCACGAGCGCAGCGGGTGACCATCCGGGTGGCCAAGCTTGAGCTTGGCGGGGGTGCGATCGGCGTCGAGATCACTCGTGCCAGGATGGGAGCCGATGGATAGGGCGGATGCATCGGGACTCGTGATCGTAAAGCTGGGCGGCGCGCATGCGCTCAGTCCAGATCTCGCGGATGAGCTTGACGCGCTCGCTGGCTGGCGCAGGCCCATGGTGCTGGTGCCCGGCGGGGGGCCGTTCGCGGATGCGGTGCGGCAGGCACAGCCGGTGATGGGATTGGATGACAGGGCTGCTCATCACATGGCGCTGCTCGCGATGGAGCAATTCGGCCTCGCAATCTGCAGCCTTGATGATCGCTACGTGCCGGCCAGCCGCACCGATGGTTTCGCGCAAGCGCTGAGTGCTGGCCAAATTCCCGTATGGCTGCCGAGCCAAATGGCCCTTGCTGATCCATCCATCGAGATGTCGTGGCGGGTCACCTCAGACAGTCTTGCTGTGTGGCTCGCGGGGCAGCTCGGCGCATGCGACGTGGTGCTGGTCAAGCGCATAGCCGAGCCAGTTGCAGAGAGCGACATTGGCGTGCTTGTCGGAACGGGCGTGGTGGACGAAGCCTTGCCTGAGATGCTCCAGCGCTATCCCGTGCGTCTCAGCATCATTGGACCCTTGGGGCAGGGGATCGCCGTGGCATGAGTAAGCTCGCCACACCACGCTGGGGATGGGCGATCACGGGGTCGGGGCATTTCGTCACCGAAACCATGGAGCTGATGGCAGAGCTCGACCATCTCGACATCTTCGTCAGCAAGGCGGCCGAAGAAGTCGTGCGGATGTATCGGAAAGAGCTGTCGCTCAATCGCTCCGTCAGGATCTACAAGGACAAGGCCGCCAGTGCCCCGCCGGTCGGCAATTTCTATTACGGCGTCTATCACACGCTGATCGTGGCGCCGGCGACCTCCAATACGGTCGCCAAATGCGTGTTCGGCATTTCCGATACGCTCGTGACCAATATCTTCGCCCAGGCGGGCAAATGCCGGGTGCCGGCGATCGTGTTTGCGTGTGATACCGCGCCCGAGCATGACACGATGGCGCCCAAGGGGATGGTCAAGGTCTTTCCCCGGCGCATCGATCTTGAGAACACGGCGCGGCTGAAGACGTTCGAGGCAACCACGGTGGTTGAAAGCCTCGATGAGCTGAAGGCAGCCATCGCCGCCCGCAAATCCGAGCTGTCTGGCGAACCGGCGGCGGCCGGCCATGGCTGAGACGCTGCTGTTCGTCACCGGTCATCTGGCGCGGCCGCGGCTTGAGAAAACGTTGCAACGGCTCGGGGATACTCCCTTCGGTTGGGAAATCTTCGATATCGGTGTCAAGGTCGCGGCGCTGATGACCGAAGCCATCATCCTGCGGCGGCTGCCAAGACCTGTTCGTGCCGACCGCGTCATCCTGCCGGGCCGGGCGCGGGTTGATCTCGGCCGATTGCAGGATGCCTTCGGCGTGCGGTTCGAGCGCGGCCCAGACGAGGTTGCGGACCTGCCGGTGTTTCTCGGCCGCGCCCGTACCGCCCCAGATCTCTCCCGCTATCGGGTGAGGATTTTCTCCGAAATCGTGGATGCGCCGTCCTGCAGTGTCGATCATCTGCTTGAGCGGGCGCTTGCCATGCGCGAGGCAGGCGCCGATGTCATCGATATTGGCTGTCTGCCGGATACACCATTTCCGCATCTCGAAGATGCCGTGCGCGCGCTGAAGGGGGCGGGGCTCACGGTCAGCGTCGATTCGGCCGATCCGGGCGAATTGCGGCGCGGTGCGGAGGCGGGCGTCGACTGGCTGCTGAGCCTGAGTCACAGCACACTCGATATTGCGCGCGACACATCGGCCGGCGCGGTCCTGGTGCCCTCCAAGCACGGGGATCTCGCCTCGCTTTACGAAGCAATGGAGCTCGCGGAGAAGGCGGGGCTGACCTGGATCGCGGACCCGATCCTTGACCCCATCCATTTCGGCTTCACCGCGTCCATCGAGCGTTATGCCGAGGTCCGGCGGGCGTATCCCGATGCACCCCTGCTGATGGGGACCGGTAATCTCACCGAGCTTACGGACGCTGACAGTGGCGGCATTACCGCGATGCTCATGGGCATATGTTCCGAGCTTACGATCGACAATGTGCTGGTGGTCAATGTGAGCGGGCATACGCGGCGGACCATCCAGGAGCACGATGCCGCGCGACGTGTCATGCTGGCGGCGCACGAGGATCTCAGCCTGCCGCGCGATTATGGACGCATGCTGCTGCAATTGCATGACCGCACGCCGTTTGCGTCTTCGCCAGAGGATATCGCGCAGCTGGCGGCGCAGGTGCGCGATGCGAATTTCCGGATCGAGGTCGCTGACGATGGCATTCACGTCTACAATGCGAAAGGGCATCACGTTGCCGGCGATGCCATGTCACTGTTTCCTCTGCTCGGGGTTGAAGCGGATGGGCCACATGCGTTCTATCTCGGGACCGAGCTCATGAAGGCCGAGATCGCCTACAGGCTCGGCAAGCGTTTCGCCCAGGATGAGCCGCTCGATTGGGGCGCTGCGGTGGACCGGGCGAGCGAGGATCTCACCCGCCTTGCCAGAGCTGGACACACGTTGCGCGCAAAAGGGCAGGGCGGTGAATGATGCCGATGATCCGCGAATGCGTGGTGACGACGGCGGACGGACCTGAGGCGGAGTGCGCGGTGCATATCGCGCCGCTGGGGCTCATCGTGCAGGAGCCTTATTGGACCATTGCGCCCTTCCGGCCATCGAGCACACTGGACAATCTGCGGGCGCACCCGTTTGCGGTTGCCAATTTCATCGATGATGTCCGGATCATCGCGGGATGTCTCACGGGGCGGCGCGACTGGCCGCTTGCAACCGTCGACGGGTTCCCGGTGCCGCGGCTTGCCGCTTGCCTCGCGCATGCGACGCTTGTGGTTGAGGATGTCGAGGAGGATGAACAGCGTCCACGCTTTCGCTGCCGGGTGCTGGAGGTGGTCAATCATGCGCCCTTCATGGGCTTCAACCGCGCCAAAGCGGCGGTCGTGGAACTGGCCATTCTGGTGAGCCGCCTCGACATGCTGCCGCGTGAAAAGATCGAGGCGGAGATTGCTTATCTCAGCATTGCGGTGAGCAAGACGGCCGGGCCACAGGAGCAGCTTGCCTGGGACTGGCTGATGGAGCGCGTGCGGCAGCATTTTGCCCAGCCGGCCTGACCAGGAACCAGGTATTTCGGCCGCGCCCGAACCGTCTCCCACTGACAGGTCCCGCACCGCCAGCTAGACTTGGCGCCATGACCGCACAGGCTTCAGTGAACCGCATGGCGGAAGTCGCCGCACTCATTGGCGATCCAGCACGGGCGAGCATCCTTTCCGCGCTCATGGCCGGGCGCGCACTCACGGCCGGTGAACTTGCTTGGCATGCGGGTGTCAGCGCTCAGACCACGAGTGGCCATTTGGCCAAGCTGTTGGCTGCCAGGCTGATCCGCGTGGAGAAGCAGGGGCGGCACCGCTATTACCGGCTCGCATCCACCGAGGTTGCGCGACTCATGGAGACTCTGATGACGCTTACCGCAGGAGAGCCGGTCTTGCGGCGGGTGGTGGGGCCAAAGGATGAGGCCCTGCGGCTCGCCCGCACTTGCTATGATCATATGGCGGGGCGGCTGGGTGTCGCTCTGGCGGATGCGCTCGCGGCACAGGAATACGTGGTCCTGGGCGAGGGTGCCGCGGTCATCACCGATGCTGGCTGGCAGTTCTTCGACGCACTCGGCCTGGACCTTTCATCTCCGGGCCATAGCCGGCGGCCCATCTGCCGGGCCTGTCTCGATTGGAGCGAGCGCCGGCCGCATCTCGCGGGTCGCCTGGGGGCTGCCATGCTCGACCGCTTCCGCAGCCTCGGTTGGGTGCAATCGGTCCCTCATAGCCGGGCGCTCCGGCTGACGCCCATAGGGGAGCGGCACGTCCCAGCCCAATTCGGCCTGGCCGATGGCTGGCAGCAGGCCGCGCTGTGAGGCATCACCGGGTCTAGCCCGGTGATGTGTAGGATATTGACGAGGCTTACGGAATTCGCGCCGGTGATCAGGCGGCCGCGAAAGGATGCTTCACGCTGCTGCGCTTTGCAGTGACTTCGGCCGCGCTCGGCTCGCCGGCAACGGCGCGGGCGATCGCTTCCTTGGTGGCGCGGTAATTGAACTCCTGGATCTTCTTGTCGTCGGTCGCCTCCCAGTGGATGAAGACGCCGACGCAGATGAAGACGTCGTCGGCTTCGTCAGCCGGGATGACGCCCTCGGCGACCGAATCCTGTACGGCCATCGCGACGCCATGCTGCGCGGGACCGAACATCTGCACGGCCTGCTTGGCGCCCTTGATGGTCACCTTGTTGAACATCACGGTGTTCGGCTTGCAGGGCAGGTTGGGCGCGATCACCGCGAGCAGGCTGGTGAAACCGTCCTTGTTGTTGACCAGCGCATTGCAGAAGGCGGATTCCGCTGCACTGCCGCGCGGCCCCATGATCAGGTCGATATGGGCGACCTCATTGCCGTCGCCGACCAGCGACTCGCCCACCAGCACCTTGTTGATTTTCGCCATAGGCCAAATACCTCCCTTGCATGCGACTGGCCGTGCCGAAGCCGCGGGTTCCACTGAAACAGCTATCCTTGTTGTCAGCATCCAGCAAGGCGCCGGACCGGTTGGCCGGATAGGGCGGACGCTTGCTCCGCTTGCGGGCAGTCAACCACTCCCGGTCGAATTCTTCAAGAGCCCCTGCAGGTTGTCAGCAAAGAGGGTGGCGACGGTCAGGTCCGCGCAGGTGCCGGGATTGAGGCCGCGGTCCTTCAATGCGCTGTCGAAGTCAAGGAGCCGGCGGAGGACGGCCTGGCCATCGGCAAGCTGCAGCAGCTCGCCCAGGATCATCTTCGCTTCGTTGCGGACCTGTGTTGCCGCTTCCATTCCGAATTTCCGGGCGATATGACTGTCGGGACCGGCTGACAGGTGATTCAGATACACAGCTGTTGCCGGCCACCAATCGGCGAGGCCACGGGTGCGTTCAGCATCCAGCGCGTCGAGGCCGGCGCCAAAGATCTCCTCGAACTCATCGGTATAGGCCTGGGCAATCCGGTCGCGGGCGGCTGCTGCCGCCATGGCCTCGAGCAAGGTGCAATCCGCCGGCTCGTTTACGTCATGCGCGGGCGCTCTGCCCAAGCCCGCGGGGCTCGCCAATACGATTGCCTCGAAGGCGAGGTCGGCATCCTCCACGGTCAGCTCGTCGAGTATTTCTGAGAGGGAAGTCCGCAGCGGACCATCACGCTCGGCCGCGGCGGCCAGGGGTGCACAGAGGAGGAGGATGCCGAGATTGGTATTGCAGCCAACCGCAATCTTGGTGGCAGCCACGGCATCGAGGATACGGGTGCCAACGGCAGTGCCTGGTTCGCAAAGGGCGGTCGAGGCCGCCTCGGCACTGGTGAGGAACTGCTCGATGGTCATGCCGTGACCATCGGCGAAAAGGTGCACATTGCCGGGCTTGGGCGCATTCAGCTCAGCCCGGCAGGCCGCAATGAAGGCGGTGGCTATGGCTTCTTTCGGCAGGCTCATCCCGCAATTCTCCGCGCCGCCCGAGCCCTTATAGCTTCGATGAGCGCTCGGGTAATCTCAAGCGGAATATCGATATCTGCAACTCTTCTGAGGCCGCTCCAGGCCGGCATGGAGTTCACCTCCAGGACCACGGCTTCACCAGGAGCGTGGCGGAGAATATCCACACCGGCGAAGTCAGCCCCGACGGCAGCGGAAGCCCTGACGGCGATATCACAGAGCTCATCGTCCGGGGTGACAGGCTCCGGCTCACCGCCCTGCTTGATATTGGTGATCCAATGGTCGCTGCGGCGTGACATGGCGGCGACGGCGCGGCCGGCTACGACGAAGACCCGGTGGTCACGGTAGCCGTCACGGTGAAGCCCCATGAACCGCTGGAGGTAGTAGACGCCTGCCACATCCTCAGGCGGGGGCAGCTCGTCGGCTTTGCGGATCAAGCGCAGGCCCTTGCCTTGCGCGCCGAAGAGCGGCTTCAAGACCAGGGGCCCGTGAACCTCCTCGCGGCGCAGGATCGCCTCGGCCTCTTCGCGGCGCTCCACGGTCCAGGTCGGTGGCACCGCAATGCCGTTGTGGGCGAGCAGGAAGGTGGTCGTTGATTTGTCCACGCAGCGCTCGATCGCGCGTGCATCATTCCACACGAGAACGCCGGCTTCGCGCAATCCGTGCAGGATGCCGAGGCGCCGGGTCACGGCTTCGAAGCTGCCGGCTGCGATTGTGCGTACAAGCGCCGCGTCGGGCAGGCCATCGAGGCCTGGAATGCGGATCCCACCCGGGGCACCGGTATCGAAGCTGCAGGCGGCGAGACTGGCGCGGCAGACGCTCGCACCTTGCGCGATCAGCCGTTTTTCCAGGGCATTCGCATGGCCATCAGTGCTGTCGGCAAAGAGGGCGATGCGAGGCGGGTCAAGCGCAACACGGTGCAGCATGTCTGCCACTCGGCTGATCAGGTGAAAGAGCGATCGAGGAGCGCAGGCGAGATCTTGCCAGCATGGAAGCTGAGGCCGTGCTCAATGGCGGTGACAGTCGCGGAAGCCGGGCTGAACAGCAGCGGGTCGATCGCGTAGAAATCGCCGTTGAAGCGCTTGAAGATCTCCGAAAACGGCTCGCCGAAATCGCGCGATGTATTGCTTGGCAGATTGCGGGCGAGCTCTTGCGCATCGGAGGCCGGGCCGAGCACGAAGAGATGGACATGGCCGCCATAGATGATCGCGTCATTGGTGCGGCCCAGGGCCGTGACGAAATCGGGGTGGGGCGGTGAAATCGGCGCGCTGCCCATGCCATCGACGATGCGATCGAGGGGGAAATGCAGGCTGTGCGCTTTATGGAGCGCGACCTCGAGCACCCGGGCGACCACCTGCAGCGTGCCGGCGAGGGAGCGTGTCGGCGCATAAATCAGGGTGAGCCGATCGGGCCGAATTCCGCAGTCACTTGCCACTTTCTCGACGATGGCCGACGGTGGTGCCTTATCGGTCTCAAGGACGAGGACCGCCGCGTCAAAGTCGTCGCGGTAGGCAAGCTCCTGATAGATCGGCTCACGGGCGGCGAGCGCGCGCGCAGGTCCGGAGCCCAGGGCAAAGAAGGCGCCGCGACCCTCGCCATGGCTGAGGCTCCAGCCGGCATATTGGCTGGCAAGACAGGCGGTGACGGGCTGGGACGAGCGCACATTCACGACCCAAGGCCAATTGACGATGCCAGGGCTGGAGGCAATCGACATCTCGCCCAAGCCGCCCATGCAGATGCGCGCCAGCATAAGCCCTGCTTCGAGGCCGCCCTGGACCTTTGATCCGGCATCGATCAGGCGCTCGCCAGATGCACCGCTCGTTATGGCGAGGCGCAGCGCATCGGCATTCGCCACCATGGCCTCGACCAAGTGCAGGGCATTGGCATTGATGCTCGGGGGCGCCATGGGTCAGCCTCTCTCCAAGATTGCGCGCATGGCCGCCTTGCGGCTCCTTGATAGGGCGCGAGCCTCATCGACCGTCCCGGCGCGCGCAGTAATCGTACAGAGCGGCCAGCCTCTCTCCACTCTTGTGTCCGGCGCCTGGCGATCGGCGGTCCATTCGGGCCAATCACATGCCGGAACCGCGCTCACGCAGCGCGTGGCATACAGGATTTCGGCCACGGCCGCATCATCGAAGATGAGCGGTTCCGCCCACGTCGCTCGACAATGCTCTGGCGGCAGCTCTCCGCGGCAGGCAGCGACGTGATAGGCGAAGAGCTGGCCGTTGCGGTCGTGGAAAACGTCGAGGCTGCCACCGGGGCGAGGGTTGATCTCGATGAGCCAGTACTTCTCGCGGTCGAGGCGGAAATCCGCGCTGTTGAGGCCGTTCAGGCCGGCGGCCTGGCTTATTCGTTTCACCGCCTCAGCCATCGCGACCGCCATGGTTGCATCGAGCGCAGCCGGGCGAGCAGCGCCCCCATAGGCGAAGGGTGCGGCATCAGGGTCGGTCCATTGCTCGCTGAAGCCAATCACCTCGCAATGGCCGAGCCCGGCGCAGAACAGGGCCGAGACCGAGCGCTCACCTATGAAAGGCTGCAGATACTCTCCTTCCTGCAATGGCGCACCGTTGAAGTGTCTGACATGGGTGCCGCCCGAGCCACCCGCGCGCTTCACGAGAAGCTTGCCGGGTGCGATCTCGGATAGGGTTGCAACGCCGGGGTGAGGGATGTCGAGCTCGCGGCATAAAGCAGCAAAGCGCAAGGGGTGCTTGATCAGGCGAGTGGTCTCCGCATCGTTCCCCAGCAAGGGCCAGCGTTCGCCCAAATCCGCAATGAGGTCTGGGCGGCCATCGAAGCCACCGCCATAGACGATGCCGAGCGGCTCGCGCCCCGTCGCAAGGGCTTCAAGGGCTTGGAGCAGAGCTTCCCGGTCGAATCCCAGGGCAAGGTCGCCGGGGACCACGGCCCAGGCATCTGCCAATCCTCTCGTGTCGAGATCGCCGAACAGGTCGGCCACAAGGGGGGCGAAGCCCGCCTTGCGCGCAGCAGCTACGAGAGCCCGGCCGGAGATCGCCACGATCAGGATGGCCGGCCGGCCCAAATCAGTCATTGCACAAGAGTCCGGGCCAGCACGAAGGCGTCGCGGAAGTCATAAGCCACGGGCTTTTCGGCCTTCAGCATCTGTTTGAACAGGCCGGACTGAGTTTGATATTTGATGCCGCCAATGGCGAGCGCGCCCAGGCCCAGCACCTGGGTTTGGCCGATCGGCTCACCATTGGCCGTCGGCGACAATCCCTCGATGCCGGCCGGGGGGACCGCGTTCACATCGGCTGCGATCAGCAGGCTATCTGCGCTGGCGAGAAGGGCTGACGACAGGATCTGGACACCAGCCTTGCCGGCGGTGAGCACGATCTCGGTGCCCATCAATACCTGTTCCTTCTTCTCATCATCGCTGCCATCCGCAAAGCGTGCTGTCACATCGAAACGGGCTTCGATCTCGTTGGACAAGCGTTCGACGCGGGTCCGGCCATCATGGCCAACCAAAGTCACCTCGGCGCCTTCGAGGGCCGCAATGACGGCGGAGGAGAAGCCCACCACGCCGGTTGCACCGAATACCGCGATCTTTGCTCCTTTAAGCGCGCGGTCGTGGTGGGCGCGCAGCAAGCGCTCGATCTTGGCGATCATCGCCGCCGCCGTGGTGAAGGAGCCCGCGGGATCAGCAAAAAGGGAGATGACAAAGGGCGGCACGAAAGCGCGCTTGGCGAGCTTCAGCATGTCGAGCGCGACGATCGCGTCCTTGCCACTGATGAACAGGCCGGTTTTCCGCCCGAGCTTGGGCGAACGGGAGAAAATCGCGTCCTGAACCAGGCCGGCGACCTCATCGAGCGTCACGTTTGTGTAGGTGCTCAGCACGTCAAAGCCTGCATCCGCAGCCATGTTGATGTCGAACGGGCTCACATGCTTGAGCGGCGTCACCATGTGCAGGATCGATTTGTCGGTCATGGGCATCTCGCCTTCAATCGGTCGGACAGGTCTCCGCGACCGTGATCGAGGCCTTCCGATTGGAGGCCTTCACCACGCGGATATCCAGGTCGGTTGCGAATGGTTGCATGCGCAGTGCATCAGCCATGTGGGCGGCCGCCTCGAGCGAGGGCGCGAAGGCAAAGCCGGTGGGGCCCCAGGAGCTCTGGCCGACCCCGGTTCCGCCTGCGGCGGCGAGATGTTCGATTGCACGCGCGACATCGGGGCTGGTGAAGCGGCCACCTTGAATGGGCGCGAAATAGTCCCCCAGCAGCCCCTGGATCTCGGAGATCCCGGTTCCGAAGCGGGCAAGATCGCGTTCGACCACCGCCGGCAGAACCTGCATCAGGAGCAGACGGCAGATGGTGGCTGCCGTTTTGGCGGCGAAGGGCGGCAAGTCGAGGAAGGCTTCCGTCTCCTCCTGACCATGGGCACCTTTCAGTTGATCATCCAAGACCAGGATGATGCCCCATTCCTCGGGAAAACGGTGCTGCGCGATGATCGGCGGGGGGCCGCTCGCCTCGCTTCGACCGCCATCCACCACAAAGCCGCCGGTCTCAAAGAGGCCGATGCCGATGCCCGAGCGAGCCCCTCGGCCCAATCGGGCTGCGTCACCTCGGATATCGAGCGGCAAACCATGCAGACGCCGCAGTGCCGCGGCCAGGGCAAGGGCCATCTGGGTGCCCGAGCCGAGCCCCGCATGAGACGGAATGGCTGATTCGATTTGGACCTGATGACAATAGCGCGGCAGGCGCAGCGCCTCTTCCAGGGCTGCTAGATAGCGCGTTGCCCGCTCCTGATCCGGCCCGCGCACTCCGGGGGTTCGGGAAACCGACATCGTCAGGCGCGTGACCGGGACCTCGATCGAGAGGCCCAGGCTGCCGAAGCGCCGACCCAATCCGCCTTCCATGTCCAGGAAGCCCAGATGCAGGCGCGCTGGCACCGTCACGCTCACGCTGTTCGGCATCTCTCATGCTCGTTTCTGCTCACCGCACCCGTCGCCAATGGAGATTTCGCCGGGCGCGAAGTCAAGCCCCTTGGTGGTGAGGCTCAGTATCCGGCGATCCCTTGCCGGCGAGGCTTGGCTCAAGGGGCCATACATCCGAATAATGGGTGGGCGTAATGGGATGCACAATCGCGAAAGAGGCTGTTGCCATGAGCGAGCGCGATCAGACCTTCGATGATCATACGGTAGAGCGACGGCTTGCGGCCGAGCTGCCGAAATGGCGACTGGAGAATGGCTGGATCCGGCGGAAATACCGTACCAATAGCTGGAAGGGTACGCTGATGGCCGTGAATACGGTCGGCCATCTCGCAGAAGCCGCCTGGCACCATCCGGACATCACCATGTCCTATGGCTGGTTCGAGGTGCGGCTCAAGAATCACGCGGCGAACGGGATCACCGAGAAGGATTTCGCTCTGGCCAAGAAAATCGAGGAGGTGATCCAATGGCAGCCAGGCGCGGAAGACGGGCCGCTCGAGGGCACGCCGCAGAAGGATCTGCGCTTTGCCTACATCAAATATGATTGACCCGGTCGGCTGATCCGGGCAGTCCGGTCAAGATGAGGTCCGGCGCGGGTAAACCGAATGGCTGACGTGTTCGTGGAAGGCAGGCCGGCCACGCTGGATGAGGCGGTGGCCAGGGCCACCAGCCTGCTCGCTGGAGCACGGCTTCCGCTCATCGCGGGTCTTGGCACCGATATCGCGGGAATTCGTGCGAGCGTACGGCTCGCGGAGGCGGTGGGCGCTGCTATCGACCATCTGGCGGCAGAGAGCGTGCTGCGCAATGCATCGGTCATGCGCGATACCGGCTGGATGATCGCCTCGCCCGGTGAGGTTCGCCGGCATGCGGATCTCATCATGTTCATCGGCGATCAGATGACGAGCGCCTGGCCAGGGATGCTGGAGCACATCGCACCGGCATCGCAGAATGCTACCCTGGTGAGCTTGTGCGCGGCCGATATCGAAACGGCGGCCGGAATGGCGGGACGCAGGATCGAGCGGCTCGATATCGGCGCGGAGCTGCTGCCGGGTGTGCTTTCCGGTCTGCGGGCGCGGCTTGCGGGCCGGAAAATTACGGCTGCGCCCGAGCTGCGCGACCGGCTCGATGCGCTCGCGGTTCTGCTCAAATCAGCGCGTTATGGTGCGATCGTGTGGTCGGCCGAAACGCTCGATGAACTGGCCATAGAGATGGTGGTGGGCCTGATCCGCGATCTCAACATGAACAGGCGATTCGTGGGGCTGCCGCTTGCGGCAGGGGATAATGGCACAGGCGCGCTGCAAGCTTGCGGCTGGCTCACGGGCTATCCCATGCGCACCGCCTTCGGCGGCAGCGCCTTCCGGTCCGGCGCGAGGGCGCCGCTGCATGACCCGTGGGCCTACAGCGCCGACCGGCTCGTTCAGAGCGGCGAAGCGGATGCGGTCTTGTGGATCTCAGCCATGCGGCCAGCGGTGCCGGCATGGTCACGGGATCTTCCCATGGTGGCGCTGGTTGCGCCCGGCGCTGCCTTCGCCAGGCCGCCACATGTGCGCATCGAGGTCGGCATTCCCGGTATCGATCATGGCGCGGTGCTCTTTGGCAATGAGGCGGGCGGTCTCATCGCATGCGAAGCTTCCGCCAAGAGCGACAAGCCATCGGTTGATGCGGTGGTCGGTGCGATCGGCGCACGCTTGGAGGGGCGGGCATGATCAGGCTCAAGGGTGGTCGCATCATCGACCCCGCCAATGGGCGCGATGAGATCGGTGATCTCTGGATAGAGGGGGACAGGATCGCAGTGCCGGCTCCGGATGGTCGTGCGGTGGAGACGTTCGACCTCGACGGCGCGATCGTGATGGCCGGGGCGATCGATATCCACAGCCACGTGGCTGGCGGCAATGTCAATACGGCGAGGCTGATGCTACCCGAGCAGCACAAGGCCCATGCGCGCCGGCCCGCGACCACGGCGCTCGGTGCGGCCGGCTGGTCGACGGAAGAGACAGGGCTTCGCTATGCGGAAATGGGCTGCACCACGGTGGTCGAGCCCGCCATGGTGCCAAGCCATGCGCTGCATGCGCATATGGAATTTGCCGATATTCCCATTCTCGACAATGCGGGGCTCGCGGTTGTCGGCAATGACGCCTATCTGCTCCAGCTGTTGCGGGAGCGCCAGGGCCCCGACGCGGTTGCCGACTATATCGGCTACGTGATGCGGGCAACCAAGGCTCTGGGGGTCAAATGCATCAATGCGGGCGGCTCGGCGGCGTTCAAGGAGAATGTGCGCGCCTTTTCGCTCGATGACGAGGTGCCGGGCTATGGGCTCTCCTCGCGGGAAATCGTGCTCGCGCTGCAAGAGGCGGTTGCGGCACTCGGTATTCCGCATCCGCTGCATGTCCATTGCAATAATCTCGGCCTTCCCGGGGCGGTCGAAACGGCCATCGCCACCATGGATGCAGCGGGCGATTTGCCCATGCATTTCGCCCATATCCAGTTCTACAGCTATGGGTCGGAAGGGAAACGGCGGTTCTCGTCAGCCGCGGCGCAGATTGCAGAGGCGGTCAATGCCCGCAAGAACGTGACGGTCGATGTGGGGCAGGTGATGTTTGGCCAGACCGTGACCGTCTCGTGCGATACGATCCTGCAATTTGGCTCACGCAACAGTGCACGGCCGCGCAAGTGGAGCCTGTGGGACGGGATCGGAGATGGGGGCGGGGTCGTGCCTTATGCGTATAAGTCCACCAATCCCGTCAATGCGCTGCAATGGGCGATCGGCCTCGAGCTGTTCCTGCTCATCAACGACCCCTGGCGGGTGTTCTTCACGACGGATCATCCCAATGGCGCACCCTTCACGGCCTATCCCGAGATTTTCGCACTGCTGATGGACCGGCCCTTGCGTGATGAGTGGATGGCGCGCCTGCCGAAGTCGGCGCTTGCCAGCACGACGCTGCCCTCGATCACGCGCGAATATTCGCTCAATGAGATCGCGATCATGACCCGGGCCGCCCCGGCCAAATTGCTGGGCCTTCGGGATCGCGGACATCTCGGCGTCGGCGCGCTGGCCGATGTTGCGGTCTACCGGCCGCAGACTGATTATGCTGCGATGTTCGGGGCCGCAGAGTTCGTGTTCAAGAGCGGGGAGCTGGTGGTGCGTGATGGCCAGGTGGTGCAGCGCCCGGCAGGGCGGGCACTCATGGTCGAGCCGCCGGCCTCCCGCCAGGTCGAGGCGCGGGTCGAACGCTATTACGAGGAAACCTTCGGCTTGTCCGCGCGGATGTTCGCGGTGCCCGCGCATGCGGTCGGGGTGCCAGAGCCCTTCGAGAGCGTACCATGTCTGAGCAGATGACCTCAGATCCCACCACCGTACCCCTCATGCTCGGCGGGGTGGTGGTCGAAGACACGTTTGCGGAGGCCTTTGGCATGCGCGCAACAGCGGTTGTGATCACCGCTGACAGCTTACGTTGGGCGCGGCAGGCGGCTGTGACGATGACGGGCTTTGCCACCTCGGTGATCGGCTGCGGCTGCGAGGCCGGTATCGATGGCACGGTCAGCCCGGATGAGACACCGGACGGCCGGCCTGGCGTGCGCGTGCTGCTCTTCGCCATTTCGACCGATGCGCTGCAGAAGCAGCTGGAGGCACGGGTTGGGCAATGCGTGCTCACCAGCCCGGGCTCGGCCTGTTATGCGGGGCTCGATAGTTCCGATCGGCTCAAGCTCGGTGCAAATTTGCGCTATTTCGGCGACGGCTTCCAGATCGCAAAGCGGATTGGCGGGCGGCGCTATTGGCGGGTTCCCGTGATGGATGGCGAATTCGTCTGCGAGGCGACGACCGGCTTGACCAAGGCAGCGGTCGGTGGCGGCAATCTGTTGTTCCTCGCCCGCGACCGTGCCAGGGCGCTCAGGGCGGCGGAGGCTGCCGTGCAGGCCATTGCCAAGGTGCGGGATGTGATTTTGCCTTTTCCGGGCGGCATTGTGCGTTCAGGCTCCAAGGTCGGCTCGCGCTATAAGACCATGATGGCCTCCACCAATGATGCGTATTGCCCGACATTGCGGGCGGTGACGCATACCGCGCTCAGCGATGAGGTGGGGGCGGTCATGGAAATCGTGATCGACGGCCTCAATGATCAGGCGGTGAGAGATGCGATGCGCGCAGGGCTCCATGCAGCGGCGGCGCTGGGGCCGGACAAGGGACCCTTGCGGATCACCGCCGGCAATTACGGCGGCAAGCTCGGCAAGTTCCATTACCACTTGCGGGAGCTTGCATGACCATCTGCTTCCGCCTGAAGGCCGAACCCGAGCAGAGGGTTGATCTTTCGAGCCTTACGCCTGACGCGATCGCAGGCAAATCTCATCGCGACATCGCTAAGGCCGTCATCAGCACGACACGGGAAACGCTCACCGTCGGGGATCTCTTCAACATCAGCGGAGATGATGCCCAATCCCTCCGGTTCGAGGGTGGGAGCGAGCGGTTCGACTATGTGGGCCTCAAGATGAGCGGCGGCAGCATCATTGTTGAGGGCGATGTGGGCCAGCAGGCGGGAAGGCTCATGTCCGGTGGCGAGGTCACTATCAAAGGCAATGCCGGGCGGCTTGCGGGGTCGGGCATGGCTGGCGGCGTTATCGAGATTCGAGGCCAGGCGGGTGATCTCGCCGGAGGGCCATTGCCGGGCGAGATGGCCGGGATGCGCGGCGGGGTGCTCAGGATTGCCGGGAATGCGGGCGCGCGCGCCGGGGACAGAATGCGGCGCGGGCTCATCGCGATCGGCGGCAACGCGGGTGCGTATGCGGGCAGCCGGATGATCGCGGGAAGCCTGCTGATTGGCGGCCAGGCGGGGGCGCTGCCCGGATATCTCATGCGGCGCGGCACGATCGTCCTTGGTCGGGCGCCATTATCCACAAGTCCAAGCTTTGTCGGTTCCGGTCAGGCGGATGACGTATTCTTGAGGCTTCTCTTCCGCGAAGTGGCGCAGAAAGGTTTCGCGTTCAGGTCCGAGGCGGCTGGGAGCGGATGGCTCCGCTTTTCAGGCGACATGGCAGTTCTGGGACGCGGGGAGCTGATCTGGCCTGTTGAATAGAAGTAAAAAATAATCTCTCTTGAGAAATGTAATTTGCTCCCGCCCGGCTCTATGGTAGCGCGTGGGTCACGAGACTCGTGCATGCCGCTGGATGCGGGAGAGGGCGGAAGGCGGCCAGTCAGCCGACGCAGTATGGGTGAAGAGGAGCGCGCAGATGGGGACTGTCAAAAGCGATATCGAGATTGCCCGGGAAGCAACGCCGAAACCCATTCAGGAGGTCGGTGAGAAGCTCGGCATTCCGCCAAGCGATCTACTGCCCTTCGGCCATGACAAGGCAAAGATCTCGGCGAAGTTCATTGCGTCGCTCAAGGATCGGCCCAACGGTCACCTGATCCTCGTCACCGCCATCAGCCCGACGCCCGCGGGCGAGGGCAAGACCACCACGACGGTGGGGCTCGGGGATGGGCTCAACAGCATTGGGCGCAAGGCGGTGATCTGCATCCGCGAGCCTTCACTCGGCCCGTGCTTCGGCATGAAGGGTGGGGCGGCCGGCGGCGGCTATGCTCAGGTCATTCCGATGGAGGACATCAACCTCCATTTCACGGGTGATTTCCACGCGATCACGTCTGCCCACAATCTGCTGGCGGCGATGGTCGACAATCACATTTATTGGGGCAACGAGCAGAATATCGATACGCGCCGCGTGGCGTTCCGGCGCGTGCTCGACATGAACGACCGGGCCCTGCGCTCGATCGTGACCTCGCTGGGCGGCGTCACAAACGGCTTCCCACGCGAGGCAGGCTTCGATATCACCGTCGCATCGGAAGTGATGGCAATCCTGTGCCTTGCCAATGACCTCAGCGATCTGGAGCGACGGCTCGGCAATATCGTCGTAGGTTATCGGCGGGACAAGTCACCGGTCACTGCGGCGGATATCAAGGCCGCCGGCGCCATGACCGTGCTGCTGCAGCAAGCCATGCAGCCCAATCTCGTCCAGACGCTCGAGAATAATCCGGCGCTCATCCATGGCGGGCCATTCGCCAATATCGCCCATGGCTGCAACTCGGTGGTCGCCACCAAGACCGCGCTCAAGCTGGCGGATTTCGTGGTGACGGAAGCGGGATTCGGCGCGGATCTGGGGGCGGAGAAGTTCTTCGACATCAAGTGCCGCAAGGCCGGGCTCAAGCCCTCGGCGGCTGTCGTGGTCGCCACGGTCAGGGCGCTCAAGCATCACGGCGGGGTCGCCAAAGAAGATCTGAACAAAGAGAATGTGGAGGCGGTGATCAAGGGCGCCGCCAATCTTGGCCGGCACTTGCGGAACGTCGCCAAGTTCGGCGTGCCGGCGGTGGTTGGGATCAACCGGTTCGGCACGGATACCCTTGCTGAGATCGAGGCGATCCAGAAGTTCTGCAAGGAATTCGGGGTCGAGGCGGTGGTCTGCGAACATTGGGCCAAGGGGTCGGAAGGTATTCGCGAGCTGGCGGTCAAGGTTGCCGCATTGGCGGAAGACGAGCATGCGCAGTTCCGCACGCTTTACCCGGATGACATGCCGCTGTGGGAAAAGGTGCGTACCATTTGCCGCGAGATTTATGGGGCAGACGATGCTATCGCGGACAAAGCCGTGCGTGCCCAGTTCGCGGACTTCGAGAAGGCCGGCTATGGCCATTTCCCCGTCTGTATGGCCAAGACGCAATATTCCTTCTCGACAGACCCCAATCTGCGTGGCGCGCCGTCGAAACATGTGGTGCCGGTGCGCGAGGTGCGGCTCTCCGCCGGCGCAGAATTCATCGTCGCCGTCTGCGGTGAGATCATGACCATGCCCGGCCTGCCGAAAAAGCCGGCCGCGGAGGTCATTGGTCTCAATGAGGCGGGCGAGATCGTCGGCCTCTTTTAAGAGCTGCCGGAAAACAAGGAGCAATCCATGACGGCCAGGATCATCGATGGCAAAGCCTTCGCCGATCGTTTGCGCGCGCAGATCGCCGGCAAGGTTGCCGAACTCAAGACACGGCATGGCATCACGCCCGGGCTTGCGGTGGTGCTGGTCGGCGATGATCCGGCGAGTTCGGTCTATGTGCGCTCGAAAGCCAAGCAGACGGTCGAGGCCGGCATGGCCTCCTTCGAGCACAGGCTTGCCGCCTCTGCCCCGGAGGCAGATTTGCTCGCGTTGATCGCCAAGCTCAATGCCGATCCCGCCGTGAATGGCATTCTGGTGCAGCTGCCTTTGCCTGCTCAGATCAATTCCGAGCGGGTGCTGGAGGCGATCAGTCCGGAAAAGGACGTCGATGGCTTTCACGTGGTCAATGCCGGCCTGCTCGCCACCGGACAGGAGGCGATCGTCCCGTGCACGCCGCTCGGTTGCCTCATGCTGCTGAGGGACACGCTGGGCGATCTTTCGGGGCTGGAAGCTGTCGTGGTGGGGCGGTCCAATATCGTGGGCAAGCCCATGGCGCAGCTGTTGCTGCAACAGAGCTGCACGGTGACCATCGCGCATTCCAAGAGCCGCGACTTGCCGGGGATCTGCCGGCGCGCGGATATTCTGGTGGCGGCGGTCGGGCGGCCGGAGATGATCAAAGGCGATTGGATCAAACCGGGGGCGGCAGTGATCGATGTCGGGATCAATCGCGTGCCGGCGCCGGAGAAAGGGCCCGACAAGCATAAGCTGGTGGGGGATGTGGACTTTGCCTCAGCCTCGGCGGTGGCCGGCGCGATCACGCCCGTGCCGGGTGGGGTGGGTCCGATGACGATTGCGTGCCTGCTGGCGAATACACTCACCGCAACCTGCCGCACCAATGGCTTGCCTGAGCCCAGCCTTCTGGAGGAGGCGGCGTAGAGACAATCCTCAGTCATGCGACCTCGGATGCCCTCGTCGGAGCTGGGGCATGGCTATTAGAACGTCATGATTTGTTCGTGCTCCCGGAGCAATGCTCACCCCCGGCGCGGGGCGTGGATTTGGCTCTGGCCGGGCCGCTCGTGTATCGAGGACATTCGAATGACGGACTTCACCCATAAACTGCTGGATGGCCGCCAGATTGCGGCAGCCATGCACGAAACCATTCATGAGGACGCCGCAGCACTCAAGGAGAGCGGCTGGCCGGTGCGGCTGGTGTCGATCGCGGTGGGCGACAGCAAGCCGGCCGAGCTCTATATCCGCAATCAGGCACGTATTGCCGAGAAGGTCGGCATTGCCTTCGAGGACCGCTTCTATCCGGATACGACGGGAGCGGACGAGTTGCTCGGCATCATTCACGGCCTCAATGTGGACCCGCGGGTCAGCGGGGTCATCATCCAGCGGCCACTGCCGAAGCACATCCCGGTGCGGGCGGTGCAGCGGGCGGTGCATCCGTTCAAGGATGTGGAAGGGCTGCATCCGGCCTCGATCGGCGACATCGTCTATAATGACCTGGTCATGGGACCCTGCACGGCGGTTGCGGCGGTCGAGATCCTCAAGACGACGCCGCTCAAGCTCGAAGGGCTCGAGGTGGTGGTGATCGGCCATTCGGAAATCGTGGGTAAGCCCATCGCCTTCCTGCTGATGGGGGCGGGCGCCACGGTCACCGTATGCCATGCGATGACCCGTAATCTGGCTATTCATTCCCGCCAAGCGGATGCGGTGTTCGTGGCGGTGGGCAAACCCGGGCTGGTCACGGCCGAGATGCTCAAGCCGGGTGCCGCTTTGATCGATATCGGCATCAATCAGGTCAGCTTGCCTGATGGCAGTGCCAAGGTGGTGGGGGATGCAGATTTCGACAGCTGCGTTGCGGTTGCCGGCTGGATCACGCCCGTGCCCGGCGGGGTCGGCCCTGTAACCGTCGCAACGCTGATGCGCAATGCGGTCAGAGCCGCATCCCTGCAGCGCGCGGCCTATGAGAAGAGCTTTGCCACGACCGAAGCGGTTTATTTGAACTGATCAGCATCACTCTACAATGCGGGCGGGCACCTCGACCTGGAAGACCGAGTCCTGCTTGAAGCGCTTCACATATTCGGCCTTGATCTCACCAAGCTTTTTCTGCGCGTCGTGAGTGTCGGGGTGAACGATCAGCAGGAGCTTGGTGGTTTCAGCCGTCGTCAAAGCCGGCGCTGAAGCCTGATCGCGGCTCTGGCCGTAAGCGCTGAGCACCGTCAGCCCGTCGGGGAAGCGTGGGGTGACCACCTCGGAGAGGAAACGGGCCCAGGCTTGCTCGGAAACGCCAGCGCCATCCTTGCTGCGCAGGCCGAAATAGAGTTGTGACTGAATGGCCTCGGCATTGTGCCATTTCCGTTCCTGAGCGTGCGCGGGGATGGCAGCGAGGTTGAACAGCACAGCTATGAGCGTGAGCAGAGAACGAAGCGGCATGAAAGCCCTCATTGCGCGTGAATGCGCAATCAAGAGCGGTTTGCGGGCTGGGGTCAAGCGGAAGCTGCGGCGGCCATGCAAAGACGGACCGCCGCTGCCGCAAGTGTGCTGGATTAGCGCAGACGCTCGAGGATCGAGACGTAATTGGCGACTGCCGCGCCACCCATGTTGAAGATGCCGGCGAGCTTAGGATCCTTCACCTGCATGCCGCCAGCCTGACCGAGAAGCTGCATGGAGGCCATGATGTGCATGGACACGCCGGTCGCGCCGATCGGGTGACCCTTCGACTTGAGGCCGCCGGACGGATTGACGGGGAGCTTGCCGTCCTTCTCGGTCCAGCCCTCATTGATGGCGCGCGCGCCCTGGCCGCGCGGGGTGAGACCCATCGCCTCGTATTCGATCAGCTCGGCGATGGTGAAGCAGTCATGGGTCTCGACGAAGGAGAGGTCATCGAGGCTCGTTCCGGCCTGCTCATGAGCCTTCTTCCAGGCGGCTTCGCAGCCCTCAAAGGCAACGATGTCGCGCTTGGCCATCGGCAAGTAATCTTGGGCATGGCCGATGCCACGGAAGTGGACCGCCTTCGGCATGCGCATCGCCGTTTCCACATCCGTCAGCACGATCGCAGCGGCGCCATCGGAGACGAGCGAGCAGTCGGTGCGGCGGATCTGGCCGACAACGATCGGGTTCTTGTCGCTGACGCTATTGCAGAACTCGAAGCCGAAATCCTTGCGCATCTGCGCATAGGGGTTCTCCACGCCGTTCTTGTGGTTCTTGGCGGCGATGCGGGCGGTTGCCTCGGACTGGTCGCCATAGCGCTGCTGATAAAGATCCTGGATGCGGGCAAAGACACCGGCAAAGCCGCCGGGCGTGTCAGCCTCGGTCTTGCGGTAGGATGCATTGAGCAGCGCGTCGCCAATCTCGGCGCCGGAGGCAGCCGTCATCTTCTCGGCGCCCACCACGAGCACGAAGCGGCTCTTCTTGGCGTAGATCTCGTTCAAGCCCATTTGCACCGCGGCCGAGCCGGTGGCGCATGCATTCTCCACGCGCGTTGCCGGCTTGAAGCGCAGGGCAGGATCTGCATCCAGAGCGAAGGCCGCCGGGAAGCTCTGCTTCTCGAAACCACCGAAATTGCCGACATAGATCGCGTCGATATCAGAGAACTCGATCCCGGCGTCCTTGACGGCGTCATGCGCCACACGCGCGATCATGTCCTCGAGGGCCTGCCCCTCCAGTTTGCCGAACTGGGAGTGCGCCCATCCTACGATACAGCCCATCCGCTTTGATCCTTGTTAGAGTTTCGCGAGAATTGTTGCTCGTTGGTGCAGATTGCGGGTCAAGCAAATTTCGCCGAGATGCCGCCGTCCACCACAAGTTCAGTTCCGGTTACATATTTCGCTTCGTCGGAGGCAAGATACAAGGCCGCATAGGCCACGTCCCAGGCATCACCCATGCGTCCAGTGGGGCACAAAGCGTCGCGTTTCGCCTTGACGGTGGCCTGATCTGCGTCTGCGTCATAGGCCTTTGCAACGTCGCCATAGATGAGGGGTGTATCGATCATACCGGGCAGGATCGCATTCGCTCTTATTCCTTTGCGGGCATATTCCAGCGCGATGCCTCTGGTCAGCGAGAGGAGGGCTCCCTTGCTGGCGTAATAGCTCGCATAGGGGATGCCGGTGTAGCGAATGGCGGCGATGGACGAAATGTTGATGATGGCGCCCGAACCCTGACGCTCCATATGCGGCAAGACATATTTGCAGGTCAGGAAGACGCTCTTCAGGTTGATGTCATTGGCCCGGGTCCAGTCCTCTTCGGAGAGTTCGACCACACCGCCCATGCGAATGACGCTGACGCTGTTGACGAGAATGTCGATGCGGCCGAACGCGGACAGGCAGGCAGCCACCGCCCGTTCAACATCGTCCGATTTTGAGACATCCGCGGCGAATGTGGCGCAGATTCCGCATTCGTCGTCGATAATGGAACGGGTCTCTTCAGCGGCTTCACGACTGGCGTCGACCGCGAAGATCTGGGCGCTTTCGCGCGCAAAAAGGGTCGATATTGCCTTGCCATGGCCCCAGCCGGGGCCCATGGAGCCCGCACTGGTCACCAAAGCTACCTTACCCAGCAGTCTCGCCATCCGTTCTCCCTTCACTTTGGCACGTGTGCAAAAGCTAACACGCCCTACCTGCGCTGTGGACCGCCGCTGGTGCAAGCGTGCTATGCGTGAGGGGGGAGGTTGGGACGCTACGTCAACTTCGCCTCGGACTTGGAATTCCGCCAATAGATGCCCTGCTGCTCGCGGAAACGATCAACCGCCTTGATGCGAGAGACGAGAGAACGGTCGCCACGGGAGACGACGGCTGCAACCAGGGTCTCCAACATGGCGACCAAGGCGGTCTGCGAGGGGAAGAATTGAGGGCTGGCCGCGGGCACGACCAGAAGGTGCGATGCCCTTTGAGCAAGCGGTGACGCGAGACTGTCGGTGACCCCAATGACGGCGGCGCGACGCTCCACAGCCAGATCCGCGGTCCGGACGGTTTCGCGTGCATAGGGTGCGATGCTCAGGACCAGAAGGGCATCGCGCGCCGTGAGGCCGGCCAGCTCGTCGACGACGGAGCCCATCGCCGGGGATGCGAGGTGCACATCCGGCAGCATCATCCGGGTGACATAGGCGAAGTAGGTGGCAAAACCGTAGAGGCCGCCGATGCCGACCACGTGAACCTTGCGGGCCCTGAGAAGCGTATCAGCCGCGCTGGCGATGGTGCGGGCGTCCGCGCCACGGAAGGCTGCCTCAACATTGGAAAGGCTTGCCTCCGCCATGCCGCCGACCACCGCCCCGACATCGCCGCTCGCGGCAAGGGACTGCAGCCATTCCGCCCGATCAGCAAAGCCGCCGCCACCGCGCAACGCCTCCTGAAAGGGCTTGCGGAAATCGTCATAGCTGTCGAAGCCCGCAAGCTTCGCCAGCCGGATCATGGTCGTGGGCGCAATGCCGAAGCGGGCGGCAAACCTGCGCATGGAATGCATGGCGACCTCTTCCGGGGCGTCCAGCACCGCTTTGGCTGCCTGTGCCAATTGCGGCGGAAGCTCGGAAAAGGCGGCCGACAGTTTGCCGAGAATGGCCTTGTGATCGGTGGCGCTCACGATCAATCCTTGCATTCAGAATGATCCAAACAAAATAGAGTATGGAACATTTGTACCAGATTTGCTAGAAGCAGAGGAAGGATCGGCCCCTACGGAGCCGAGCAGGCGAGAACGGAGCGAGAGCGCATGCGCTATTCGGTTGCGAGCGTCATCCGGGAGGCTCTCACGGGCAATACGGGCTGGGGCCGGGCCTGGCGTGATCCGGAGCCGAAGCCCGCCTATGACGTGCTCGTCGTGGGCGGCGGCGGCCATGGTCTTTCAACAGCCTATTACCTGGCCGAAGAGCATGGGATCCGGAATGTGGCGGTGCTCGAGAAAGGCTGGCTCGGCGGCGGCAATGTGGGCCGCAACACCACGATCATCCGCTCCAACTACATGATGGACGGCAATACCCAATTCTACGAGCTGTCCATGAAGTTGTGGGAGGGGCTCTCGCATGAGCTGAACTACAATGCCATGGTCTCGCATCGTGGCGTGTTCAATCTGGCGCATACGCCTGCCCAATATGACGCTTTTGCCTATCGCGGAAATGTCATGCGGTCGAACGGGATCGATGCGGAGATCCTGTCGCGGGAGGAGGTGCGCCGGGAGCTTCCCTATCTCGATTTTTCGGAGAAGGCGCGGTTTCCCGTTTATGGCGCGCTGGTGCAGCGACGCGGGGGCACCGCCCGCCATGACGCGGTGGCCTGGGGCTATGCGCGCGGCGCCGATACGCGCGGGGTCGACATCATCCAGAATTGCGAGGTGACGGGGTTCATCCGCGAGGGTGACCGGATCGTCGGGGTCGAGACGACCCGCGGCGCAATTCGCGCAAAGAAGGTGGCCATGGCCGTGGCCGGTCATAGCAGCGTGCTTGCGGAAAAGGCGGGCATGCGGCTGCCGATCGAAAGCCATCTGCTGCAGGCCTTCGTGTCCGAATCGATCAAGCCGCTGATCGACACGGTCATCACCTTCGGGGCGGGGCATTTCTATATCAGCCAGTCGGACAAGGGATCGCTGGTATTTGGCGGGGATCTCGACGGCTACAACTCCTATGCCCAGCGCGGGAATCTGCCGATCGTCGAGCATGTGCTGACCGAGGGAAAGGCGCTCATTCCCTGTCTGTCACGGCTGAGGATGCTGCGGCACTGGGCGGGCGTCATGGATATGAGCATGGATGGCAGCCCGATCATTGATCTGACGCCGATTCCCGGGCTCTATCTCAATACGGGCTGGTGCTATGGCGGGTTCAAGGCGGTGCCGGGTTCGGGCTGGTGCTTTGCCTATCTCATTGCTCGCGATGAGCCCCATCCGGTGGCGGCCAAGTTCCGGCTCGACCGGTTCCGCACCGGCCGGCCAATCGACGAGAAGGGCGCCGGCCCCGTGCCCGGACACCATTAGAGCGGGATGACCCATCTTCGAATTTCGATCCCGCTAATCTTTTATGCGAGCATGATCTTTTCCGAAAACCGGCATCCACTTTTCGGGATCATGCTCTGGAAGAGGGCTGAGCCATGCTGATCAACTGTCCCTATTGTGGTCTTCGCAGCCTCGAAGAATTCACCTATGGCGGCGATGCGAGCCTCGCGCGGCCGGACCTGGCGGATGAGGATATGGAGCGCTGGTACAATTACGTCTATCTGCGCGACAACCCCCGCGGCTCCCACAAGGAGTTCTGGCATCATCTCTATGGTTGCCGGCAATGGCTGGTTGCGACGCGGGATACGCTGACGCATCAGATCGAGAGCGTGGTGCCGGCGCGCGAAGTGGTAAAGCCCGCGGATGTCCGCAAGCCCGCGCCATCACAACAGGCATCGAGCGCCAAACCGGCTGACATGCGCGAGGTGGTCAAGTCATGACCAATGGAACAGCCAGGCTGCCCGCGGGTGGCCGTATCGACCGCTCGAAGACGATCAGCTTCATGTTCGATGGCAAGAGCTATCAGGGGCATCCAGGCGATACGCTTGCCTCTGCCCTGCTTGCCAATGGCGTCACCCTGATGGGGCGCAGCTTCAAGTATCACCGGCCGCGCGGGGTGGTCTCGGCGGGATCAGCGGAGCCGAATGCGCTCGTCACGCTGCGGGGCGGCGGGCGGCGCGAACCCAATATTCCGGCGACGCTGGCTGAGCTTCATGACGGGCTCACGGCCATCAGCCAGAACCGCTGGCCGTCGCTCGATTTCGATCTCGGCGCGGTCAATGATGCGCTGAAGCCATTTCTGGCGGCGGGGTTCTACTACAAGACCTTCATGGGGCCGACGGAAAAGGCCTGGATGTGGTTCGAGCCCTTCATTCGCCGAGCGGCGGGACTGGGCGCTGCCGCAGCCGAGCGGGATCCCGACCGCTATGAGCGGCTCACTCTGTTCTGCGATGTGCTGGTGGTGGGCGGTGGCCCGGCAGGGCTCGCCGCGGCCTTGGCGGCAGGACGAGCCGGCGCCCGGGTGGTGCTGGCGGATGAGGGCCCGGTGCTCGGCGGCATGCTGCTTGACGAGGCGGCAGGCTCGGATGCCGATCGCTGGCGGGAAAAGGTGCTGGCGGAACTCGCGAGCCTTACCAATGTGCGCGTCCTCACCCGCACCACAGTGTTCGGCGCTTATGATCATGGCGTGTTCGGTCTCGTCGAGCGGGTCGCGGATCACAAGGCTGAGCCTGCAGCTTTCGAGCCACGGCAGCGCTATATCACCGTGCGGACGCGAGCGGCGGTGGTGGCGGCTGGTGCCATCGAGCGGCCGATCGGCTTTGGCAATAATGATCGGCCGGGGGTGATGCTGGCCTCCGCCTTGCGGAGCTATATCAACCGCTACGCCGTCTTGCCGGGACGCAACATTCTGGTCTTCACCAATAATGACAGCGCCTATCGCGTGGCGATTGACGGGGCACGCGCCAAGGCTGCGGTAACCCTGGTCGATGCCAGGGCGAAGATGCCGGAAGCGCTGGCTGCCGAAGCGCGATCGGCGGGTGTGCATTTGCTGGCGGGCCATGCGGTCGCGCAAGTCATCGGTTATAAGCGGGTCCGCAAGGCGATCGTCGCGCCTTTCGACAGCGCCACCGGACAGGCCGACACGGGCTGGAAGGAGATACGCTGCGATCTCATCGCGATGTCGGGCGGCTGGAATCCGGCGGTTCACCTTGCAAGCCAGCGTGGCATCCGGCCACACTATGATAATCGTACCGCCGCCTTTCTCGCTGATATTCCCGAAGGCCATCCCACCGCTCAAGGGATGTATCTGGCGGGTGCTTGCAATGGGGCCTTCGATGCGCCGTCCGCCGCGAAAGCCGGGTTTGCTCAGGGGCAGGCGATCGTTTCGGGTCTGGGCTTTGCCGCCGAGAAAGCGGGCGCGCTGCCGGATCTCGCCGGGCTTCCAGGGGATCAATGGATCGAGCCGATCAGCCCGGTGTGGGATGTGAAGGCACCTCCGGGATTGCGGGCGCGCAAGCGGTTCCTCGATTTCCAGCACGATGTGTCGGCATCCGATGTGGAGCTTGCCCATCGCGAGGGCTATGTCTCCGTCGAGCACATGAAGCGTTACACGACGCTTGGGATGGCGACCGACCAGGGCAAACTTGCCAATGTGCCGGGGCTTGCCATTCTGGCGGGCCTCAGGGGCGATGCCATCAATGATGTCGGCACGACCACGTTCCGGCCGCCTTATACGCCAGTGTCGCTCGGTGCCATCGCCGGTGCAGAAACCGAGGATCACTTCAAGCCGATCCGGCGCACGCCGTTCCACCGCGCAAATGAGCGAAGTGGCGCCGTGTTCATCGACACGGGGCTGTGGAAGCGCGCCTGGTATTATCCGAAGGCCGGGGAGGATGTGAATGCCTCCTATAAGCGCGAGGCCGAGCAGGTGCGGCGCACAGTCGGCATGGTCGACGTGTCAAGCCTCGGCAAGATCGATGTGCAGGGGCCGGATGCGGCGGAGTTCCTCAACCGCATCTATGTGAATGCCTGGGCGAAGCTCGAGGTGGGCAAGGGCCGTTACGGGGTGATGCTGCGGGATGACGGGGTGGTGTTCGATGACGGCACGACCACGCGCATCAGCGAGAGCCATTACTTCATGACCACCACCACGGCCGGTGCCGCCAAGGTCATGGCGCAGCTCGAATATCTGCTGCAGACGGCCTGGCCCAATCTCAAGGTGTCCGTGACGTCGGTGACCGACCAGTGGGCGGGCGTGGCGATCGCGGGGCCGAATTCGCGGGCGCTGCTGCAGGACCTCGTGTCCCAAATCGACATGTCCAATGCGGGGCTTCCGCATATGGGCATGCGCGAGGGGCTGATCGGTGATATTCCGGTGCGGGTGCATCGGTTGTCGTTCTCGGGCGAGCTTGCTTACGAGGTCTATACGCCGGCGGGTTTCGGCGAGGCGATGTGGAATGCCATTGTTGCCAAAGGCGAGAGGCACGGGCTCGTGCTCTATGGGTCGGAAACCTTAGGCACCTTGCGTATTGAAAAGGGCCATGTCTCAGCGGCGGAGCTTGATGGGCGCACGACGCTCGATGATCTCGGGCTTGGCGGCATGGCGAGCAAGACGAAGCCTTATATCGGCAAGGTCCTGTCGCGGCGTGAGGCCTATCTCGATCCGGCGCGGCAGCGTTTCGTGGGCCTTCTGCCAGTTGATCCCAATGCGCGGATCAGGCCCGGCAGCATCATTCACCTGCATGGCGGGGATCATACGGGCTTCGGGTTGGGACGGGTGACCTCAACCACCTATAGCCCGCAGCTCAAGCGCTATATCGCGCTGGGGCTGGTGTCGGGCGGGCTCGGCCAGGGACATGGGCACGGGTCACAAGAACCTGAGCGCATGGTCGATGCCTGCTATCCGCTGAAGGGTGACGTGGTGGCGGCAAAACTGGTCTCGCCGCATTTCTTCGATCCGGAAGGGGAGCGTCTGCGTGGCTGAAATTCTCTCGGCTCTTGATGGCCATGTGATCGCTGGGCGGCGAGGTGCCGTTACGGAGGCGCCCGGTGTCATTTTATCTGAGCGACAAGGACTGATCACGGTTCAGCTGACAGCCTGGCCTGACACCGCGGCTGGCGTTGCCGCGAAGGCCGGTGAGATCGCCGGCACGCCGATGCCGCCCTCCATGCGGCTCGGCATCACGGGCGCGGGTGGGAAGCCCACCGTGCTGCAGGTGGGGCCCGAACGCTGGTGGTTCCTGGTTTCGCCCACATCCGATCTCGGCAAGCGGCTGCAAGACGGCTTCCCGGCGGATCAGGCGGTGGTGACCGATCTTTCGCATGCTCGCACCATCGTGACGATCACCGGGCCCAAAGGCCGGGACCTCCTTGCGCGCATTCTGCCGATCGATACGGATCCGGTGGTCCTTCCGGCGGGCAGCGTCGCCCAGTCGGTGATGCATGGGGTGGGCGTGCTTCTGCATTTCTTCGCGACCGGTGCGGATGGGGATATCTATGATCTCCATATTCCGCGCAGCTTTGCCCTCTCCCATTGGGAATGGCTCGTGCATGTGGCCGAAGGGCTTGGCGTCGAAGTGAGGGGTTAAGCTCGTCCAATCAGGGCGAGCCTCATCATGGACAAGATTATTTGCCAGGCATATGCAACTCATGGTTGCGAGTCCCAATTGGGTAGTCACCGTAATTCATTTGCATTGGATAAGATCATTATGAACGAGAATGTTAGGCCGATTGGCGGGCCAACCGCGTCGAGCATGCATTTGACGGATCAGGATTGGATCGTGAGAAAGCTTTGGTTCATGTTCAACCCGCTCGACAAGTCCAAGGTATTTCCGCCTCTCGACATAGGTGTCGCTGCATCATTGGCGAAAGACTGGGACAAATCTCCGATCGATTATAAGATGAAGGCATTCGATTTCATCAAGAAGACATACGGGAAGACTGGTCTGTTTGACTTCGCCAACAAGGTGGAACCGGGCTGGCAGGAACACAAGATCAATCTCGCGCGGCCTGAGCAATCCACAACCGATCTTTATCACAAGCCAGCTTTGCAGCACGCCGAGCCTGCGCACGGGGATTTGCACGGGCTCGACAATCCCTCCTTCGAGGATCGGGGGTCTAATGCGTCGACGCACAAGCTGGCAGATCTGTTGGATATTTCGTGATATTGGGCCGTTTGCGGCAGTAAGTGATATAGATCATGAATGCGTTGAAAGTCATTCTGGAAAATATTGTCTACGATCGGATCATTCCCCTCGAGACGCTTCCGCCTCGCCTGGTCGGGCCATTGTTCGAACATCAGGAATACACGCGGAATCACTGGTGGGATTTCACAGATGGGCAGAAGGTCTCGTTTCTAAAGGAATTGGGCCGGTACAGCCCCGTTTATGAGAATCGCTTCATCGAAGCGTTCAACTTTCTCAATACTGTGCCGGAGCCGCCAGAGGGATACCGCCCACTCGGGTCTGGCGAAAAGGCCCAGGTAAGCGTCTGGTCGCAGAATTGGGAATCGACGCCGTTGAAAGACCAGCTCAAGTTCATCAATGCCCTGCATTCCATCTCAGGGCCGGATCATGAGCTTCCGGATTTTCTCGACCGTGCCGTTCCCAATCTGCAGTGGCGCAATGGGGAAGCCAGTCTCGGCCACCCTTCAGACGGGCAGGGTGTGGAACATGGCCCGCACGGGCCGATACAGGCCGTTCAGCACGTTGAGCCGCATCTTCACGAAGCGCACCTAGGCTAGGTTGCCATCGCAAGAGCGTGCTTCCGGCCTTTCTTGCGTCCGCTCGTCTCCCAAGCCAAAGGTGACCCGATGAGGCTCGATCGGCTTGCCGCGGCGACGGCGTTCTCCCTGCGGCAGGTCATCGAGGCTGGGCCACAGGCCTGATTCGATCCAGCGAGAGAAGACCTCATCCCCGCACTGCCGCCGCAACCGATTGGCGGCGGTGCGGTGGTCATAGGCGATCGGCATATGGTCGAAGACGAGGCCCGAGGACGCAGACCGCACCATGGAGGCCCAGACGCGTGGTGTTCCATCATTGGGGGGAAGGCCCAGGCTTCCGGGATTGTGCCAGGCCTGTCCCGGGCCATCGCTGGCAGAGAAAAGACGGGTAAAGGGCAGGCCGGAGCGGCCAGCAATGACCACATCGGTCGTGGAGACGCTGAGCTCTGGCTGAAATGCGGGGCCGGCCGAGGAGCGGAAGAGCAGCTTCTCCATGCTGGTCACTCCGCCATGCACCACCCGGAAGGTGTAGCCGCCGAGGCTAAACACCAGCTCCGCCGGCAGGGCTTCCATCCAATCGGCCAGCTCAGGCGGTAAGCCGTCTTCGAGGATGCGCTTCCATCCCGGCGCGACCATTTCGGAGAGATCCACCACACCGGCGCCTTGCGCGAGCTGTGGTGCATCGACCTCAAAGGACCCCTTGACCGCCGCTATGCCCAGTTCGGCGAATTGCTGGGCGCAAGCCACAGGCTCGGCGCAGAAGGGGGCCACGCTGCCCGTATAGATCATCCGGGTGAAAGGGATGCCACGTTCCGCTGCGAACTTCAGCAGGGCTTCGAGGGCATCGAGATTGCCATCCACGCCCCCGAAGATCAGCAGCGCCCCATCGAGCTGTCCCAGATCCTGTATCGCCGGCGCGGCGTTTGGTGTCATGCTTGGGGCCTCGGCTGCTCATTCTACCCGACGAATACCACCTTCACGCGGCTGCGGACAGACCATCGCGACGGGCATGGTTCGGCATTAACAGGACAGTGTTGCGGCGCTTTTGGGGCAGGCCGAGCGGGCCGGTCCAGGGGGAAACGGCGAGCCTCAGGCGTGCCGCACCAAGTGCCGAGCCGCAAGCTGCCGCAGCGGTGTCCAGAAGGTGACATCATAGCCCGTCACCTTATAGGCGACCACCGCCAAAGCTGCCGACCAGCCTGTAATCGTGACCAGCATGGCGATGCCCGCCCCCTCGAGGCCCAGCCGGGGCACGAGGAGAAAGTTCAGGACAACGAGCGCAAGCATTCCTCCGCCGAGGGCCGGGAGCGCCTTTGTCTGATGGCCGGTCACCGTGAGCAGCTGGACGGAGGCGGTGCCGAGGCTCGCGCGGGCGATCTGTGCGAAGGACAAGAGCACAAGGAGCTTATAGCCTCCCGCGAATTCAGGCCCGATATGCTTGAGAATGGAATTTCCGAAGAGAGCAAGCAGCACAGTTGCGCCGACGGCAAGGCCGACGCCGGCGAAATTGGCGCGTCCAAGGGCCTGCATCACGCCATTCCTGTCGGTGCGCGCATGAGCATCAGCAAGGTCGGGCAGCGCGATCTGGTTAACTGAATGCAGCGCGAACACGATGAAGGCGGTGAAACGTACGCAGATATTGAAGACGGCGATCTGCTCAGGTGTCAGCAGGGTGCTGAGCAGGAGAATATCCACGTCGATGAAGTAGTTGGTGAAGAGCACGATCAAGACGAGCGGCACGGCCGATTTTCGCCACGTGGCATTTTCCCGGGTGCGTGGCGCGTGGCGGCCGGCGAGGATGCCCTCTCGGCGCATGAGCGCCCATTGCAGCAGAGCCGCCAAGACCGCGACGCCAAGGTTCATCGCCATCAACTCCATGGCAGAGATGACCGACGAGAGTGCCAGTTCGGCGAGGGCGACCGCGGCGATGAACAGCATTGGGCGGAGCAGCGTGTCGGGCAGAAAGCCGAGAAACGGCTTGCGATAGGCATTGGCCACGGCGCCGTGGAAATTCAGCATGGCCATGCCGGGCGCAGCAAGGGCACCGATGGCGAGGGCCAAAGTATAATCCGGGCTGCGGTCACCCTGGAAGAGCCATAGTCCGGTCCAGGTGAGCGCAATCAGCACCAGAGAGCTGAGGAAAATGCCGCGCAGGCCGGAACTCGTGAAGCCAGTGGTCAGATCGGCGCGCTCATCGACGCGATAACGGGCGATATAGCGCTGCGCGATCGAGGGATAACCGCCCGCAGCGACGATCGCCAGGACCCCGCCCAGCGACATCGCCACGGCATAATGGCCGAGGGTGTCGGCACCGAGCCAGCGGGCGATGAGGATCTGGGTCAGGAAGGTGAGGCCGGCTCCTGCAATCCGGGCGCCGATCAGGCTGGCGGAGAGGGTAAGCAGCCGAGAGCTACTGATCGGTTTCATTGCGCGGCGCGCTCCGAACGGGCGAGCCAGCGCCGTTTCGCGTTGCGCAAGCCGAAGATGCTGAAGGCCGCGACCCGGCTGATCGGGTCTGTGGCATAGGCGTATTCGTCAAGTCGCTCGGTGATTATCCCTTTCGCCCCGACGAATTGGCGCTTGAACTGCGCGAGCCCAGGGTCGCCTTCGGCCCCGCCGAGATCATACCAAAGAGGTCCGCTGCCGGTGAGATGCTCGAGAATCCACCAGTGCAAGGCATAGCCGGCCTTCACCCCCAGCGCCCGGTCGTCGGTCGCGCCAAACATGTACATTGCCCGGTCGCCGGCGCGGGAGATCACGGCTCCCGCGGTTGGCGTCCCATCGAGGCGGGCAATCACGATCTCAGGTCGCAAGCTTGGCACGGCGGCGGTCACCAGGGCGGGCAGGGCGTCTATGCCCGAATGATCATCGAACCGCTTGCGCAAAAGCATCGCATCATAAAGCTGCATGAAGGTCGCAAGACCCTCATCACCAGGCACGATCGCAATCTCGAGGTTCTGGCTCTGCGCCTTCTTGAGATTGTAGCGCCATTTGCCATGCAAGCTGGAGCGCTGGGCCGCGAGGTCGATGCCCAGATTGACGAGATAGCGGGCCGGATCGGGAATGCTGCCCCGATGCTGGAAGCCCGCCGCCAACAGAGCATCGGCCATGTGGCCCGGGCTGAGCGGGTCCGGCAATGGTATCATAATGAGACAGCGCTTCTCTATGTCGGCCACATGGCTCTGCAAGGCATGGATGACCGCGTTCAGCCGATCCGGATCATCGTCTTGCGAAGACATGCGCCAAAGCGGCCCGAATTTGAGGACCGAGAGCCCGCGCTGCAGCACAGGCAGATTGAAATCGACCAGCAGTCCTCCGCCGATCACCTGTCCGTTCTCGGACACTGCCAGACACCGCACGCGGTCACGACCCCAGCGCGCACAGGCATAGGCGGCGGTCTGTTCCGGCACCACATCACGGAAAGTGGACGCGAGCTCGTCCCAGCGATCGGGGGCGATGAGGCGGACCTCTTTGGGCGCGAGCGGTGAAAGAGCATCCTCACTGCTGGCGTGATGGTCCCGCGCCGGGCGAAGACCGCCGGACACAGGACTTGGCGCCGCGCCTATCCGGGGAGACATAGAATATGTGGGGCGAGACAGTGCTGGGGCCGCCATTTCGATGATCCTGAGCCTGCAGCCCGCGCGGGTTCCTTATCGCGCGGAGCTGCTCAATGAGATGCCATCAAGAAGCATGCCGCGGAGAGCGAAGCCTGCCCCACACATTCCGAAGTCGGACTGCTGCCGCCAGGAGACGGGGATTGTGTTTTACGTGTCGCTTCAAGGCGATCTCGCCCAGCGCCATCTGCGCGCCAACCCGTCCGGCAAGACCGTTGCCCCAGGCGCCGCAGCCGAGGTGCCAGGTCTGCTCACACCAGTCGAGCTTGTAAGGCTCGTCGCCGATGGTGAAGTCGAAGCGCGTGCACCCTCGGTCGATGGCCCAGGCCATAATCTTGTGCAGCAGCAGATTGCCCGGCGAATAGCGCTGCAGGCCACAATCGGGATAGACGGGCACCTCGTAGAAGAAGCTGCCGTCCTTCACCAAGCCGACAGCGGCTGCGGCCAGGGTCTCACCCACGGTGAGCTTGAACATGAAGACATCGGCGACGGCCGAGTCTCCCGCCACCTTGCGGAAGAAGTTCTGTACAAAGGGATGTGCGAAGGTATTGTATTCGCCGGCGGTGGCCTGAAGCTGGGACGCTTTCAGCGTCATCATTTCCGCAGCCAAGGCCTTTCGCTCAGCCGGATCGGTCACGATGTCGAAGCGGATCGGTCCAAGCTTGGCCAGCGCCTTTTCCTTCTCGCGAAAACGGCGGCGGGTCTTGGTGCTGCGTCGGGACGCGTAGAAGCTCTCCCAATCATCGCCCAAGCTGGTTGCATGGGCCGAGGCGCTGAACGGGTGCAGATCGAGGTTGGCGAAAGGATTGGCGATGGCGCCGAGCTGAGGCGGTATGCGGGTGAGCAGGACATAGTTGACGCCCGCAAGCTTCACTGCGCGCTCGAGCAGGAGATGAATGGCCCTCCGGTCCAGCAACGCCGCAAAGGCGGGGGTGATGAGGGGGCCATGGTAATCGCAAACCGGGTCGCCCATCGGGGCGAGGCGATTTTGGCCCAGCGCCCGCTCGATCACCAGCGGCAGAATCATCGAGAGGCGGCCGCTTGCATCGGCGACCGTCAGAATGAATGGCTCGGCACCCGACGGGCGTCCGATCTGCTGGTGCCAGTTCTTGAGCCAGTCGAATTCCTGAAACGGATATCCTACGGCGCGCTGCTCGAGGCAGCGCCACTGTGCTTCGATGCTGTCGAAGTCCCGATAGGCGCCGAGCTTCCATGACCCGGAAGAGAGCGGCAAGTCCGCTACGACCGCAGGACGCGATGATGACGTGGCGGGATGATCGAGCGCGTGACGATCTGCAGCTGATCGCGAAAGGACCTTGAGGTTGTCGGCACGGGCCGCGCTTATCATATCGCCTTCCCTGGGATCATGCGTGCCGTCGTGGCACAAGGATACCAGAAACGAGGCAAGGACCATGCCAGGGCTGGCATCCGGCTTGGGCCGATCTCGAGCCTTAACCGGATGCCGTTGCTGATTAGCTGCGCGCGGCTTCGAGATAGATCTTGCGCAGAGCCGTCGCGATCGGGCCGGGCTTGCCCGAGCCTATCGACTTGCCGTCGATCTCGACGATGGGCATTACGAATGTGGAGGCACTGGTGAGGAAGGCCTCATCTGCAGCGTGCGCCTCTTCGAGGGTGAACAGCCGCTCCTCGATCTCGATCCTCTCCTCAGCGGCGAGCCTGAGGAGAGACCTGCGGGTAACGCCGGCCAGAATCGCATTCGACAAGGGGCGGGTGATCACCTTGCCATCCTTCACGATATAGGCGGATGACGAGGTGCCTTCCGTCACGTGGCCCTCCTCCACCATCCAGGCCTCGAAGGCGCCTGCCTCGGCCGCACGCTGCTTGCCCATGCATTGGGGCAGGAGGGCGATGGATTTGATATCGCGGCGCTTCCAGCGGATATCCGGAATGCTGATCACCTTAACCCCGCTGGCCGCATAGGGACTGTCCAGCAGCTTCTTGTGCTGGGTGAAAGCCATCAGCGCGCTTGGAATGTCCTTGGGGAAGGCAAAGTCACGCTCGGCGACGCCGCGGGTGACCTGCATGTAGATGACGCCTTCGACCACGTTGTTGCGCTTGGCAAGCTCCTCGTGCACCTCGCGCAGCTCATCCTTGCTGCAAGGCCAGGCAATCTCGAGCTCGCGCAGGGAACGGTCCAGGCGCTCCATATGAGGGGCGTAATCGACAAGCTTGCCGTCGATCACGGCCGTCACCTCATAGACGCCGTCGGCAAAGACATAGCCGCGATCGAAGATGGAAACCTTGGCATCCTGTTCCGGCAGGTAAGCGCCATTCAGGTGGACGATGCGGCTCATGGACTTAAATCCTCGAAAGGCAGGTAAGGGATATCACGGGCGCGTTGTAAGCAGAAAATTTGACGTGCGTCCATGGCCCTCAGCAGCGCGGGCTTGCGACCTTTGGCCATCAGCCGATACGGCCGAGGGCAGGAAAAGTTTCCAGAAGCCAGAAGGAGAGTTGCGTCATGGTGCCGGTCAAGAACATGACGCCCGTCAAGACCAGCAGGCCGCCCATGGCCTTTTCGACGAGGCCAAGGTGGCGGCGGAAGCGCTGGGCGAAGGTCAGGAAGGCCCTGATCGCCGCGGCAGATAACAGGAACGGAATCCCAAGCCCAAGGGAGTAGACCGCAAGCAGGAGCGCGCCGCGCGCCACGCTGTCCTCCACAGCGGCGAGGGCAAGAATTGCAGCAAGCACCGGGCCGATGCACGGGGTCCAGCCAAAGGCAAACGCAAGGCCGACAAGATAGGCGCCGGCAAGGCCTGCAGGCCGGCTCTCGTGGTGGTAGCGCGCTTCGCGGTTCAAAATAGAAATGCGGAACAGACCGAGAAAGTGGAGGCCCATGGCGATGATCACCACGCCGGCGATCTGGGCAAGCAGGGTCAGGTGCTCACGGACGAGTTGCCCAAGGGCGGAAGCGGTGGCGCCTAGCAGTACAAAGACCGTGGCAAAGCCCAGCACGAAGAGCACAGCTGCCAGCATGATCCGGCCGGTGATCTCCGGCGTTCGGTCCTGATCCGCCATCTCCTCGAGGGAGGTTCCCGCGATGAAACAGAGATAGGGCGGAACCAGCGGCAGAACGCAGGGGCTCAAGAAGCTGATTGCGCCCGCCATCAGGGCCGCAGCGAAAGAGACTGTCATCGGCGCGCCCCTGAAACCCGTGGCCGCGAGAAAATCGGACCCGGAGCCAGCCACCCGGCCGGAGTTGACGCGCAAATCATGTCAAGGAGCTGGTGGGTCGTGAAAATCATGCCCACCAGCTACACCGATCGTCCGCGTAAGTGGATTCACAAAAGGGTCACAGCAGTCCGTTCAGCGGCCAGCAGGGACAGCGTTCACGCCTGTGGAGCCTCAATGGTCCAGCGAAATGGATTGGCCGCCGTCGATGGTGACCACCGATCCGGTCATGAAGGAGGAGGCTCGGGGTGCCGCAAGCAATAGCAATGCGCCATCGAGCTCACTTGGATCGCCGATGCGTCGCTGTGGAATGCCGCGCTTCAGATACTCGCCTTTCTCCGTCTTGAAGAAGTCGCTGTTGAGCTCGGTTTCGATATAGCCGGGAGCGATCGCGTTCACCCGGATACGGTTCCGCGCAAACTCGACAGCCAGCGCGCGGGTGAGCTGGAGAACGGCACCCTTGGATGCGGCATAGGCTGCGAGTGTCTTGGACGCGCGGAAGCTGAGGATCGAGGCAATGTTGATGATGGAGCCGGGCCGGTCGGCGGCGATCAGGCGCTTGATCGCCTCATGGGCCGTGAACCAGACGCCATCAAGATTGACCGAGAGCACGTCCCGCCAATCCTGCTCGCTCACATTGATCGTGGGCTTCGTTCCGGACACACCGGCATTGTTCACCAGGAGAGTGACAGTACCGAACGCCTTTTCCGCTTCGTCAAAGGCATTGCGGATCGCGGCATGGTCGCTCGTATCCAAGGCAATGGCGAGCGCCTCACCACCGTCGGCCTTAATCTCGTCCGCGAGCGCCTGCAGCCTGTCCACGCGACGGGCGCCGATCACCACCTTGGCGCCATTGGCGGCCAGTGTTTTCGCAAAGCGCCAACCAAGCCCGCTGGATGCGCCGGTCACCAGCGCCACTTCGCCCCGGAGATCGAACAGATCTGATGCCTTAATCGGTAAAGTCATGCCACATTGCCTCCTAATCTTGCCATTCGGAACTGCGCAAATTCCTGTGCGCGCGTCAAGTGACGAGCAGGCATTGGCGTGCTAACCGTTGAGCAGCTCGTGCATCGGAGTAGGACCCGTGACACCTTTGATCGGCTTGCCGGCCGATACGGCAGACAACCATGGACTGCAGTTCCATTCCATTGGCGACAAATACGTTCGCGCGGTCGCGGAAGCAGCCAACGGCATTCCGCTGGTCATTCCGGCTCTTGCGCCGCTGATCGAGCTCGATTCCCTGCTCGACAGGCTCGATGGCCTGGTGCTCACGGGCGCGCTGTCGAATGTTCACCCCAGCCGCTACGGTGCTCCGGCCAATTCGGATTACGAGCCCTATGATCAGGCGCGGGACGACACGACCATTCCGTTGATCGGCAAGGCCATTGCCCGAGGGCTACCGCTGCTGTGCATCTGCCGAGGCTATCAGGAGCTCAATGTCGTTCTGGGCGGCACGCTCGCAACCGAAATCCAGCGCCTGAAGGGCCGCTTCGATCATCGGGCGCCGCAGGTCGATGACCTCGACGAACGCTATGGACCACGTCACGCGATAGTTCTCGAGCCGGGTGGGCTGTTGCGCAGCATTGTGGGTGCCGAGCGGATCATGGTGAATTCACTGCATCGCCAGGCCATCGACAGACTCGCGCCGCGGCTCAGGGTCGAGGCGCGCGCCGAGGATGGAACGATCGAGGCGGTATCCGTCAAAGACAGCAAGTGTTTTGCATTGGGCGTGCAGTGGCACCCGGAATACAAAGCCGTTCAGAACCCGATTTCTGTTAAGATCTTTCGCGCGTTCGGCGAGGCGGCGCGGCGCCATTGCGCGGCGCGCCAGACGGGATTTGCCGCCGCCTGACGCGTCTTCTCTCCGTCAGCCGTTCTGGGGCGGAGCACCGCATTGGAGCGAGATGGGTTGTGCGAACATGGCTCCCATGCCCTTATTCGCCTCCTGATCCCAAAAATCCTCAGAATATTGGAAGTTCTCAGCCTCAGCGGCGCTCTTGCCAATGTCGATATGGCAGGCCGAGGCGAGCTTGCCCAGGATCTGGATGGGATCCTGTTTGGCGAGCTCAATGGCAATGTAGAAGGACGGATCGTAAATCGAGTAGCTGAATTTGGTGGTCGCAGGATCGATGGGCTGCTGCAATGGCACGCGGAAATAAAGGGTCAGAACCCCGTTCGAGAAGAGGTTGCCATATTCGGTGACATCGCCATAGGCCACCTTCTGGCCATTGGCCTCGGCATAGACGAAGTAGTCATATTCCTTGAGGGCCTCGACGTTCTCCTTCGCGAGTGATTGCGTCTCCTCGGCCTCATAGATGCCATCGCCATTGGCGTCCAAGCCCTCGACCGCGACCGTGCTGTACATTTCATCGAAGCGCCATTCGACATTGATGGCAGTGACTCTGCCCTGCTCGTCCAACACAAGGTCAGACCGGCTTTCGATCCAGACATGAGGATGAGCCGCGGCGCGTCCGCTGGCGATCGTTAGCGAAGCAAAGACAATCGCGAGAATGCCACCAAGGCGAAAGGAAAACCTGGCCGTCATGTGCGCCTCGATTCCAATTGGTTTCCCAATCTATCCCAAAAGCAGGCAAAACGAGGACAGGCCAGATCGGGCTTCACTCACGACAGGAGGCCTTGGACCATATCGGCAACAGAGGTGATGGGATCGCTGGCCAGAAGGGGGGCATGTGCTCTGGCAAGCTCGCGAGCGCGGGCGTGGATCTGAGGATCCACATAGAGCCGGGCGGCGGTTTTCACCAAGGTCTCAGTCTCAATCCGGCGATAGTGGAATGCACGGGCCACGCCCGCATGCTCAAGGGCACGGCCGGTCAGCAGCTTTTCGCTATCGGTATAGAGAATGAGCTGAGGCAGGCCGGCCGCCAGCGCGAGACTGGTCAGGCCCAACCCGCCATAGCCAATAACCATTCGGAACGATCGAAGATGGGGCCCGAAATCAACGATGGTGCGCTCGATCCGCCACGGGGTCTGCTCAAAGGGGGCAATCAGGCCCTCGCCAAGGGCTGAGGCCAACAGCCGTCCCGGCAAGTCGAGGGACGCCAAAGCCCGCAAGACCTCAGGGCTCTCCGCGAAACGGGGTAGAATACTGCAAAGGATCTCCTCGCCGGGCTCCATGATCGGGCTCGGTACATGGCTGAGAATTGGCGCGAGGGTCGGCGCCTTGCGGAACGCCCGATAGGGATCAAGCAGAGGAAATGTACGGACCGCTGATGCATCACCGGCCATGATGGCCGGAAAGCGTTCAAGCCGCGGGCGACCTTCCGAGCTGAGCAGAGCGTCCAAGCTTTCGAGCAGGGCCGCCTCATCGTAATAGGGCTTGGCATCCGTGGGCCAGAGCCTAGGAAAGGCGTCCAGGTGATCGGGGGGATGCGTATAGCCGTTGCCGAACACCAGCAGGGGGTATCGGCCGCGCGCCGCGAGATTGAGCCCAGGCGCGAAATCGCTGACCACCACATCCGGGCGCTCGGCTTCAAGGAGAGCCGTCCATTCGCGGAGCATCCGCGCCGTTGTTTCCCGTTCGCCGACGCCGAAGAGCGCCAGGATCTGACCGAAGGTGAAACCGGAATAGCCGGGAGGAAGAGGCGGCTGCTGCGCGCGGTGGGTCCAATGGGGGGCTTGGCGCAGCTCGCCGCGGTCCATGCCCACCTTAAGCGCGGTGGCTTGGTTCTGAACGCAATAGACCACATGATGGCCGAGGGCCTTTAGCCGCTCGCCAATCCGCTGGAGTGGAATGACATGGCCGAGGCCGCCCCCCATCTCCCAACCGAGCAGTATTTTTCGCTGCACCATGCCGCGACTATAGGCGGTTTCAGGCGTGGTGCAGCGGAGATCTTGCGGAATGATCTATTTGGGTTCGTAGTTCAGAGTTAGCGCGGTCGCACCGCCCGAGACGTCGATGCCGGTCTGATGCATGCTGACCGGTTCGAGCTTCAAGCCACTGTTGTTGTTGGTGAGCATGGATTTGGAGCCAACGCCCACGCCTGCTGTCGCTTCGGCCGTGGCACCGCTATACCTGCCGGCGAGAGACCCTTGGGGGAGTTTTTGGTCGGTCGGCGAGAGGACGTTCCAGGTCATGGTCGACTTGCCGGTGACACCGACATCAAGACCCAGCACATCCATGTGGCCGTCATAGTGCTCCGTTGCCCTGTTGGCCGCAGTGAATGTGCAGTCGAGCTTTCTGCTCGAGCCAATGATCAGGCCGACGCCAGTGGCCACGTCGCAGGTCAGCTGACCGGCATTGCGATACTCAGACAGCGGTTTGCCAGTTGCCGGCGTCTTCTCCAGAGTCTCGGGTGTGGTTGTCGGACCCGTGCTCGTGGTCGGTGTGGCAAGAGCCGTCTTGTCAGTGGACGGACTTGGTCTGGCGTCTCGTTCCGGTGCTGCCTTGCCTGACGTCGAGGCGCCGTCGCCGGAGGCCGTGTTCGGGGCGGTATGCCCGACCCTCGGTATTTCGCTCAGCAGGGACTCCAAGGGGGCCGGCTTGGTCGTTTCCGATGTGGTTTTGCGTGGTTGGTTCGCTGTGTCCCCGGAGCTCGCTCTTGAGGCGGACTTGTCCGCGATGTCCGATCCTACTTTCGACAGCGGCTCAGACCCCGCTTTGCCGGCGGGTGTCGCGGCGTCGTGACCGGATGGCTTGAACGCATCCGAAGCGAGGAGGTCCGCGGTCGCCTTATCAACCACCGGATCGCCGGTTGACAGCGTCCCCGGCAAGTCCAGCCTGGTGCCAGAGCCTGATTTCAGATGATCAGCAGCGGGTGAGACGTGGCTGTGATGCTCGCTCGGAATATAAAGGTCGGCCGCAAATCCCGGAGAGGCTGCTGCCGCCAAGGCAGCGAGACTTGCAGCAAGAAGTCCCAATCTCGGCATGAAATCGCATCCTTCAATACACACAACTATAAATTGCAGTATGCCTGAAAGTGCCCGCTGAAAGGTAAATATGCCGAGAAAACGGCGCCGGCTCTTGTGAACCGGCGCCGCGAAGTGGGAACTCGTCTTGATAGCAAGGGGCGCCGGGGATCAGCGCAAGCTCGCGCAGAAGCGCTGGATGCGCTGGCAGGCATCCTCAAGGGCCGAGGTTGCGGTCGCATAAGAGATGCGGAAGAAGGGCGACATGCCGAAGGCCGCGCCATGCACCACCGCAACGCCTTCCTCTTCCAGCAGCTCACGGACGAAATCCTCATCCGTCTTGATCACGATGCCGCGCGTGGTGGTCTTGCCGATCGTGGCTGCACAGGAGGGGTAGACGTAGAAAGCGCCCTCGGGCATCGGGCATTGAAGGCCCTTAGCCTGATTGAGCATCGAGACGACCAGGTCGCGCCGTTGCTTGAAGATGACATTATGCTCGGCGATGAAATCCTGGGGACCGTTCAAGGCCTCGACTGCCGCCCACTGGCTGACGCTGGTGGGGTTGGAGGTCGATTGAGACTGGATCTTCGCGATAGCGCTGATCAGTTCCTTGGGACCACCGGCATAGCCGATGCGCCAGCCCGTCATGCAATAGGACTTGGACACGCCGTTCATGGTGAGCGTGCGCTCGTAGAGCTCGGGCTCGACCTGGGCCGGGGTCGCAAACTGGAAATCGTCATAGACCAGGTGCTCGTACATGTCATCGGATAGGATCCAGACATGCTCGTGCCGCTTCAGCACATCGGTGAGGCGCTTCAAGTCATCGTGGCTATAGGCGGCCCCGGTCGGGTTGGAAGGCGAGTTGAAGATCAGCCATTTGGTCTTCGGGGTGATGGCCTTTTCCAGTATCTCGGGCTGCAGCTTGAAGCCGTCCTCGAGCCGGGTCTCGGCGAAAACCGGGGTGCCGCCTGCAAGCAGCACGATATCGGGATAGCTCACCCAGAAGGGGGAGGGAATGATCACCTCGTCCCCCGGGTTGAGGGTGGCCATCAGCGCATTGTAGATGATCTGCTTGCCGCCAGAGCCGACCGTGATCTGGCTCTGATCGTAGGTGAGGCCGTTCTCGCGCTTGAACTTGGAGACGATGGCCGCCTTGAGCTCAGGAATGCCATCAACGGCGGTGTATTTGGTCTCGCCGCGGCGGATCGCATCGATCGCGGCGTTTTTGATGTTCTCGGGCGTATCGAAATCGGGTTCACCCGCTCCCAAGCTGATGATGTTGCGGCCTTGCGCCTTCAGGTCGCGCGCCTTCTGGGTGACGGCGATGGTGGGCGACGGCTTGATTCGCTTCAGGCTTTCGGCGATCAGCCCCATGATCCTGTCCCTTCGATACGGTCGGTTTTCGACGGGGCGAACTCTTAGTCCCGGATGCGAGCGAGGACAAGGGGCCCGATGGCTTCGTGCACGAAAAGCAGCGAGAGGGCAGCTTAGGAGGGCCTGGTTCGGCGCAACAGGCCTTCATAGATCTCGTTGTCCCCGACGAGCCCGACAATGCGTCCCTTTTCCGTGAGGGCCACCGCGTTGCCGCTGCTCCGGCGGCGCTCAATAATGTCGCGCATGGGGCTTGCGGCCGGCAGCGTGGGCAAGGTGGATGCCGCAAATGCCTCGTCGCGTGCCACTTTCTCGATCGGTGTCATCAGGGCGTAACCGTCCAGCACGTTGAGCGGGTTCATGTGGGCGACGAATTGCGCCACATAGTCGTTGGCGGGCTTCAGCACGATCTCGCGCGGGGTGCTGCATTGGACGATACGGGCTTCCTCCATGATGGCGATGCGATTGCCAAGCTTGAGCGCCTCGTCGAGGTCGTGGCTCACGAAGAGAATGGTCTTGCGCAGCGTCCTCTGGAATTCCAGAAGCTCGTCCTGCAGATGGGCACGGATCAAAGGGTCAAGGGCCGAGAAGGGCTCATCCATCAAGAGAATCGGTGCATCGGTCGCAAAGGCGCGGGCGAGCCCGACCCGCTGCTGCATACCGCCGGAGAGCTCATGGGCATATTTGCCTGCCCATTTATCGAGATGGACGAGCTCCAACTGACGCCGGACCCGCTCGGCTCTCTCTTTTTGTGGCACGCCGGCAAGCTCCAGTCCGAAGCCGACATTCTCCGCCACCGTCCGCCACGGCAAAAGCGCGAATTGCTGAAAGACCATGGCCACCGCATGCATGCGCAGCTGCCGCAATGCGGGCTCGGTGCAGGTGGTGACATCAACCGTCTTGTTGCCATGGCGTACCAGCACCCGGCCGCGTATGGGTTTGTTCAGGCCATTGACGGCGCGGACGAGGGTTGACTTGCCCGAGCCGGATAACCCCATCAGCACGCAGATCTCCCCTTCAGCCACTTCCAGGCTGGCGCCGGCGACGCCGAGCACATTCCCGGTTTGCTCAAGGATCTCGGCGCGGCTTGCGCCCTGGTCCAACAGCTCCAGCGCCCGCGGATTGCGCTTACCGAAGATGATGTCGACCCTGTCGAAGGCAATCGCCGTGGTCATCTGGCCTGGCTTTCGGCCTGTCGCTCGGCGCGGAACATCCGGTCGAGGATGATGGCCACGACCACGATCGCAAGCCCTGCTTCCAGTCCCATGGGCACATTCACGGAATTGAGGGCGCGCACGACCGGCTTGCCGAGGCCATCAGCACCGACGAGGGCCGCGATCACCACCATGGAGAGGGACAACATAATGCATTGTGTGAGCCCGGCCATGATGGTGGGAAGCGCATGGGGGATCTCGACCTTCCACAGCAATTGCCGGCGGGTCGCCCCAAAGGCCTCACCAGCCTCGATCAATGCGCGCGGGACGGAGGTGATGCCGAGATGGGTGAGGCGGATCGGTGCGGGAATGGCAAAGATCACTGTCGCGATCAGGCCGGGGGCCAGACCTAAGCCAAAGAGAACAAGAGCGGGGATCAGGTAAACGAAGGTCGGCAGGGTCTGCATGAGATCGAGCACGGGGCGCAGGGCCTGGAACAGCCAGGGCCGATGGGCAGCGGCGATCCCTAGGGGTATGCCGATCGCGAGCGAGACGAGGGTTGCGCCGAGAACCAAGGCCAGGGTCTGCACCGTTTCCGGCCAATAGCCCTGGTTGATGATGAACAGAAGCCCGAGCAAAACGCCAAGCGCCAATTTCCAGCTGCGATGGAGAATAAAGGCGAGGCCGGCGATAAGCACCACCAGCAGAAGGGGCGGGAGCCATAGGGCTGCGGCGATGATCGCATCCAGCGTGCGCTCGATGGCGAGGGACACGCCGTCAAAGAACCAGTAGAAATAGGTGGTCAGCAGATCGAAGAAGGCCTTGCCCCACTGGCCGATCGGGATCTTATGCTCGGTGATCTCTGTCGTCAGCCAGTCCATGACGATGTCTCTGTGGCAAGCCGCGTTTCCGTGACCGGGGCCCGATGCCGCCGATGTCACAGGTCGTAGGGTGGTGTTTCCGGATAACGTGGAAGCTGGTCGGTGGTCTCGAACCAGGAGATGCGCGCCGAGTGCCAGCCATGCACGGTCGGCGACACGGCCTCGGGGCGGTCAAGAGTGCCGAGAGTGATGCCGACGGAACGGCCGTCCTGATCGGTCATATAAAGCGGGCTGCCACAGTTCGGGCAGAACCAGCGGGTCGCACCGGGCGAGGAGTGGAAGCCGCGCGGCTCTCCCTGCGTCACCCGAAAACGGTCGGGCGAGACCTGCAGCCAGGCGATCACCGGTGCTCCGCCTGCGCGGCGGCACTGGCCGCAATGGCAGTAATCCGCCACATCACCCGCAAGGGCTTCCGCTTCATAGCGGATTTCACCGCAGAGGCAGCCGCCAGTGAGCATCATATGCCAAGCTTCGCCTTGATGGCCTCGCGCGCATCCTTGCCGTCGATCGTCTTCACGTCCTTCAGCCAGCCATCCAACACTTCCGGGTGCTGCTTGAGCCAGGCCGAAGCGGCGTCATTCGCCTGCTGGCCCTTATCCAGGATCGCGCCCATGATCTCGTTCTCCATGGTGAGCGTGAAGCTGAGATTCTTCAGGAACTGCCCAACATTGGGACATTCCTGGAGATAGCCCTTGCGCACATTGGTATGGACGGTCGCCCCGCCAAAATTGGGCCCGAAGACCTCATCGCCGCCATCGAGGTATTTCAAGGAGAAGTTGGCGTTCATCGGATGGGGCTCCCAGCCGAGGAACACGATATCCTCGTTGCGCCGGGTCGCGCGCTGCACCTGGGACAGCATGCCCTGCTCGGAGCTTTCGACGAGCTCAAAAGTTTTGAGGCCGAACTGATCCTTCTCGATCATGCCGAGGATCAGCCGGTTGCCGTCATTGCCGGGTTCGATGCCGTAAATCTTGCCACCGAGATCGTCCTTGAACTTGGCGATGTCGGCAAAGCTCTTGAGGCCTTTCTCATAGGTGTAGTCGGGGACTGCCAGTGTATATTTCGCGCCCTCAAGATTGGTGCGCACCGTCTCGACCGTGCCATCCTCCCGATAAGGCTTGATATCGGCTTCCATGGTGGGCATCCAATTGCCCAAGAAAACGTCGATGTCCTTATTCTTCAGGCTGGCATAGGTGACGGGCACCGAGAGCACCTGGACCTGAGGCTCGTAGCCGAGGGCCGAGAGCACGACCGATGCGAGGCCCGTGGTGGCGGTAATGTCGGTCCAGCCCACATCGGAGAAGCGCACCACCTTACATGAGTCCGGCTCTTGCGCACTGGCACTCGAGAGGCCCGCAGCCGTACCGAGCACCAGCGCCAGTCCGGCCGCAATGCCTTTGAACATCTTGAGCATGCCACCCTCCCTGAAGACCTTTCCGGTCTCGTGGTCATTGCCCGCTCGTTTGCTCACCCTCGACAGCTGGGCATGAACAGGAGAGTATTTTTAATTGAATGACCAACCAATGACAATGTAGGAATTGATTGAAGCAAAGGATTATCGGCCCCGAGGCAATGCCCAAGCTTGGAATGGCGCCGATCAGGCGGCGGCAACTGATCGATGCAGCGATCATGGCGATCCATGATCACGGACTGGCGGATACCACCGTGTCCAAGATCGCGGCCCGGGCCGGCGTGTCGGCCGGCATCGTGCATCACTATTTCAGGGACAAGGACGATCTCCTGTTCGAAACCATGCGCTTTCTGCTCGAGGATCTCCGCAGGACAGTGGTGGAACGGCTGGGCCAGGCACGCACACCGGTCGAGCGGGTTCATGCGATCATCGATTCCTGCCTTGCGGATGAGCAGTTCGCGCCCGAGGTCATGGCTGCTTGGCTTGCCCTTTACGGGCAGGCGAAGCATTCGCCGCGCCTCCTGCGCATTCTGAGCATCTATGCGCGGCGCCTGCGGTCGGACCTCGCCAATGCGCTCAAGCCGGTGATCGGGCCAGAGCGGGTGAAGGCGGCTGCCGAGGGCACGGTCGCGATGATCGACGGGCTATGGCTGCAATATGCCTTGCATGGCGGCCCCGATGATCCGGAGTTCCCGCGCAGGCTGACGCGAGCTTACGTGGATAGCCAGATCGCGCTCGGTCGGGCATGAGAATGATGCAGGACGAGTTCGACTACATCATCATTGGTGCGGGCAGCTCAGGCTGTGTGCTGGCCAACCGGCTCTCCGAGGACGGGCACCATTCGGTGCTGGTGCTGGAATATGGCGGCACGGATATTGGGCCGCTCATCCAGATGCCCTCGGCGCTGTCATACCCCATGAACATGCGGACCTATGATTGGGGCTTTTCCTCCGAGCCTGAGCCCAATCTGGGTGGGCGCGTGCTGGCGACCCCGCGTGGCAAGGTGATCGGCGGGTCGTCCTCGATCAATGGCATGGTCTATGTACGGGGGCACGCGCTCGATTACGACACCTGGGAAGAGATGGGCGCTCAGGGCTGGGGCTTCCGTCACGTGCTTCCCTATTTCAAGCGCATGGAAAACGCGCATGGGGGCGAAGAGGGCTGGCGGGGCACCTCTGGCCCGTTGCATGTCACCCGTGGATCCCGCACGAACCCGCTTTACCATGCCTTTGTCGAAGCCGGCGCGCAGGCGGGCTATGAGGTCACTCCGGATTATAACGGGGAGAAGCAGGAAGGCTTCGGCCCCATGGAGATGACCGTCTGGCAGGGCAGGCGCTGGTCGGCCGCGCGGGCCTATCTGCGACCGGCGCTGGCCCGCAACAATGTGAAGCTCGTGGCACGGGCATTCGCCCGGCGCGTGCTGTTCGAGGGCCGTAGGGCGGTAGGCGTCGAATATCGCCGCGGCGGGCGCGTGCTCACCGCCAAGGCGCGACGCGAGGTGGTGATTTCGGCTTCCGCCATCAACTCGCCGAAGCTGCTCATGCTCTCCGGCATCGGCCATGGCGAGAGGCTTCAGGCGCTCGGTATTCCCGTCGTTAATCATTTGCCGGGTGTCGGGGAAAACCTGCAGGACCATCTGGAGGTCTATTTCCAGATGGAGTGCCTCAAGCCGATCACCCTCTACAGCAAGCTCAGCCTGCCGTCCAAAGCATGGATCGGCTTGACATGGCTGCTGTTCAAGCGCGGGCTCGGCGCCACCAATCACTTCGAAAGCGCCGCTTTCATCCGCTCGAGGGCAGGCGTGCGCTATCCCGATATCCAGTACCATTTCCTGCCCGTCGCCATTCGCTATGACGCCAAGTCGGCGGTGAAGGCCCATGGCTTCCAGGTGCATGTGGGGCCGATGCGCTCGAAGTCGCGCGGTCATGTGCGCCTGCGTGATCCGCATGCGGAAACGGCGCCGATCATCCGCTTCAACTACATGTCGCACCCTGAGGATTGGGCGGATTTCCGCAACTGCCTGCGGCTCACCCGCGAGATCTTCGGGCAGGATGCTTTCAAAGGGCTCGCCGGGCGCGAGATCCAGCCGGGAGCTGATCGGGTGAGCGATGAAGAGCTCGATGATTTCCTGCGCGAGCATGTGGAAAGCGCTTACCATCCCTGCGGCACCTGCCGCATGGGCGCGGCGGATGATCCGATGGCGGTGGTTGATCCGGAATGCCGGGTGATCGGCGTCGAGGGTCTGCGCGTGATCGACAGCTCGATCATCCCGCGCATCACCAATGGCAATCTCAACGGCCCCTCGCTGATGATCGGCGAGAAGGGCAGCGATCACGTGCTCGGCCGCGCGCCCTTACCCCCGTCAAACCAACAACCGTGGATCAGCCCGCGTTGGCGGGAGAGCCAAAGATAGCCATGCTCATCGCTGGCTGGTTGTGCTCGTGACGTGATTTCACCACGGTTTGCCCATGACCGCTCCCCACCGATCTGACCAGATACTGCTTTTTGGGGAGTTAGATTATGGGATTTTTCAAAGATATAAAGAAAGCCTTCAAGTCCGCGAAAAAGGAAGTGGTCGAATTTGCGGAGGAGGTTAAGGATAGCCTGGACCATGTGCCGAACATAAAGAAGGAAATCGTCAAGGGGGCTGAGGTTGTCAAAGAATTCATCGACGACTCTGTCGCGGATGTTTCCAGAACCGCCGAAAAAGCACAGGCTGCAGCCAAGCATATCGGGCCAGTTTCTGAGGGTATAAGAGGGATATGCAGAAGCTCGGATGCAGCAGCAGAAGCCGATTGTGAGATGGAGGCGGTGATCGGCGCCATTTGCGTTTTCGGATGGGTTGTCACCTCGTAAGGCACCGCGCGAGCAGCGATCACGTGCTCGGCCGTGCTCCGTATCGGGTGTGGATTGCCGTGATTTCGCCTCAACTTTCTCTCGGCCCAACCGCAAAGCGAAAAACCTTATCCGGGTACAGCTGCGAGGTAGGGAATGATTTCTGTCAAGGGATTGAAGGGCGAGTTCAAGGATTTCAATGAGGCGGCCCGGGAATTTGAGAAATCAGTAAGAGAATATGTCACGCGGCTTACCGCTGATCCGAGCGGGAGCATTGAGAGGACCAACCACCCGGTCTGCGAGGGCGCGGATGATGATGCGTGCATTGCGAAGGTCATTCTGGCCGCGGTCTGTTTTACCATGCTTTGACCGTAGACTAATCGCCTCACGCCGGGACGTGCCGGCTGCCCAATTTTGTAACGAGATTGACAAGCGCAAATCTCTCCGGAATTAATCACACAATTCAGGAGAGGGACCAATCGCACATGGCGGGACTACTTGCCGGTGAAGAAAGCCCGACCGTGGTTGTCAATGAAAACGGGGCATCGCCGTTTTTTCTCGTCTGCGAGCACGCGGGAAATCGCATCCCGCGTGCGCTTGGCACGATGGGACTTTCGGAGCGCGACCTACATGCGCATATCGCCTGGGATATCGGTGCCGAGCCCATGGCTCGCCTGCTCTCTGAAAGGCTCGACGCACCTTTGGTGCTGCAGCGTTATTCCCGGCTGGTGATCGATTGCAACCGGCCGCCCAACAGCTCCGAGGCGATGCCCGAAATCAGCGAGCTCACGCCGATTCCGGGCAATATGGCGTTAACGCCTGAAGGCCGGCAGGCCCGCATCGATGCGGTGTTCAGACCCTTTCACGAGCGCATCAGCCAGCTTCTGGATCAACGAGATGCGGCCGGTCAACCGTCGGCTCTGGTGACGCTCCATTCATTCACGCCGATCTACAAGGGCTTCCAGAGGCCGTGGCATGTGGGCGCGCAATATAATCGCGCACCCGCCTTGTCCCACGCAGTCAATTCTTTGCTCGCGCGGGACCCGAGTCTCGAAATCGGGGACAACGTTCCCTATCCGGTCAATGACCTTACCCATTACACCATTCCCGTCCATGGCGAGCAGCGCGGCATTCCCCATACGATGATCGAGGTGCGCAACGACCTCATCACCAGTGAGGCGGGGCAGGAACGATGGGCGGAGCGGTTGGCGACAGTTTTGACTGAAGCGCTCCAGCGGGTCGGCGCATTGGACGTGCGGGAATAATCAGCGGATCTCAGCGAGGGGGAGAGATGGCAGGACAGCTGACACTCGAAGCGCTCAGACAAGCGGTCGCGGAGGGCACCATCGATACGGTGCTGGTCTGCTTTCCGGACATGCAGGGCAGGCCGCTTGGCAAGCGCTTTCAGGCCGAGTTCTTCCTCGACAGCGGCATCGATGAGACGCATGCCTGCAATTATCTGCTGGCCAATGATATCGATATGGAACCGGTGCCGGGCTACAAGGCGGCCAATTGGGCGCTGGGCTATGGGGATTTCACCCTCAAGCCGGACCTAGGCACGCTCACGCGCGTGCCCTGGCTCGAGGCGACCGCCATGGTGCTGTGCGATGTGGTCGACCACCATACGCACAAGCCCGTGCCGCACAGCCCCCGGGCCATGCTGAAGGCGCAGATCGAAAGGCTCAACGCGCGGGGCATGAAGGCCTATACGGCCTCGGAGCTCGAATTCTACCTTTTCGACGAGAGCTTCCGCTCGGCCTTCGAGAAGGGCTATCGCGAGCTCAAGACCGCCGGCTATTACATCGAGGACTATCACATCCTGCAGACCACCAAGGAAGAGGATGTGATGCGGGCGATCCGCAAGGGCCTGCAGGCGGCCGGGATCCCGGTCGAGAATTCCAAAGGCGAATGGGGACCGGGCCAGGAGGAGATCAATGTCCGCTATGCGGATGCGCTCACCATGGCCGACCGTCATGTGATCCTCAAGAACGGCATCAAGGAGATCGCCCATCTCAAGGGCAAGGCCGTGACCTTCATGGCCAAATGGGATTATGCCCTCGCGGGCTCATCAGCCCATATCCATCAATCGCTGTGGAGCGCGGATGGCAAGACGCCGCTATTCCTCGATGAGGGCGACCGGCTCGGCATGTCGCAGCTCATGAAGCAGTATATGGCGGGGCTGCTCAAATATGCCGAGGAGATCACCTATTTCCTCGCGCCCTATATCAATTCCTACAAGCGGTTCCAGGCGGGCACTTTCGCGCCGACGCGCGCCATCTGGAGCCGCGATAACCGCACCGCCGGCTTCCGTCTGTGCGGGGAGCATACCAAGGGCATACGCTGCGAATGCCGGATCGGCGGTGCCGATCTCAATCCCTATCTCGCCTTCGCGGCCATGCTGGCTGCAGGGCAAGCGGGCATTGATGAGAAGCTCGCGCTCGAGCCGGATTATGTGGGCGATGCCTATACGGGGGCCAATCTGCGGGAAATTCCGAAGACGCTGCGCGATGCGGTTGCCGCGCTCGATGGCTCGGAGATGCTGCGCAAGGCCTTCGGCGATGATGTGATCGATCATTACGTGCACACGGCCCGTTGGGAGCAATTCGAATATGACCGCCGCGTCACCGATTGGGAATTGCGCCGCGGCTTTGAACAGAGCTGAGAGGGATAGTTCGTGACCGAGACCGTGAAGATCATCTCGCCCGTGGACGGGCGGGTCTATGCCGAGCGCCCCGTGGCTGGTGAAGCCGAAGTTTGGGCGGCCTTTCGCGCCGCACGTGCCGCGCAGAAGGAATGGGCGCGGGTCTCCGTTGCCGAGCGCGGACGCTATTGCGCGGCCATGATCGAGGCGCTCAAGGCCAAGAGCACGGAAATCGTGCCGGAGCTTGCCTGGCAGATGGGCCGGCCGGTGCGCTATGGGGCAGGGGAGCTGCGTGGCTTCGAGGAGCGGGCCCGCTATATGATCGAGATCGCCGAGGAGGCGCTTTCGGCCATCGATCCCGGCCCGAAGGATGGGTTCAAGCGCTATATCAAGCGCGAGCCGCTGGGCGTTATCTTCACCATCGCGCCCTGGAACTATCCTTATCTCACCGCGGTCAATTCCGTCGTCCCGGCGCTGATGGCCGGCAATGCGGTGGTGCTGAAGCATGCGAGCCAGACGCTGCTGGTGGGCGAGCGTATCGCGGAGGCCTTCAAGGCCGCGGGCTTGCCGGAGGGCCTGTTCCAAAATCTGGCCATCAGCCATGACCTGACCACCAAGGCGATCAGCGGCGGGCTTGCCGATATGGTGTGCTTCACCGGCTCAGTCGAAGGCGGCAGGTCAATGGAGAATGCAGCCGTCGGGCAGTTCATCGGCATGGGACTTGAGCTCGGCGGGAAGGACCCGGCCTATGTGCGGCGCGATGCCAATATCGCCCATGCCATCGAAAATCTGGTCGATGGCGCCTTCTTCAATTCCGGCCAGTCCTGCTGCGGAATCGAGCGGATCTATGTGGATGCGCCGGTCTATGACGAGTTCGTGGAAGGCGCTGTCGCGCTCACCCGCGGCTATGTGCTGGGCAATCCGCTGGAGGAGGCGACGACGCTGGGCCCGATGGTGAAGGCGAGCGCCGCCGATTTCGTGCGCGGACAGATCGAAGCCGCGGTGCGTGCTGGCGCCCGCGCTCATATCGATGAGGGCGGCTTTGCCATGAGCAAGCCGGGCACGCCTTATCTCGCGCCGCAAATTCTCACCGAGGTCGACCATCAGATGTCGGTCATGCGGGATGAGAGCTTCGGGCCGGTGGTCGGCATCATGAAGGTTGCGGGCGATGACGAGGCGGTCACGCTGATGAATGACAGCCCGTTCGGCCTCACCGCCGCGATCTGGAGCGAGGATGCGGAGGCGGCGGAAGCCATTGGCGACAGGCTCGAGACCGGCACGGTGTTCCTCAACCGGTGCGACTATCTCGATCCGGCGCTGGCCTGGACGGGCGTTAAGGATTCCGGCCGCGGCGTGACCCTGTCGCGCATCGGCTATGAGGTGCTGACCCGGCCCAAGTCGTTCCACCTTCGCGTCAAGACTGGTTGATCCGATGATCCGCCATGCTCGGCCTTGAGCCGAGCATGCAGGGTAATGCGGCCGATGGGTCCAGCTTGGCTCTGGATCGCCGGGTCCAGCCCGGTGACGACTGTAATAATAGCCCGGGGATGACGGGAACAAGAGTGAACATAGGAACAGGCATGACACTGACCGCCAACTGGAATTATCCGACGACGGTGCGTTTCGGCGCCGGCCGCATCAAGGAATTGGGCAAGGCCTGCCGGGATGCAGGCATCACGAAGCCGCTGCTGGTGACCGATCCCGGCCTCGCCGCCCTGCCCATGGTGGCGCAGGTCATCGATATTCTGAAAGCCGACGGGCTTTCGGCCGCAGTGTTCTCGGACGTCAAGGCCAATCCGAACGAGGCCAATGTTTCGGCTGGTGTTGAGACCTATCGCAAGGGCGGCCATGACGGTGTGATCGCGCTGGGCGGCGGCTCGGGGCTCGATGCGGGCAAGGCGGTCGCCTTCATGCAGGGACAGACCCGGCCGATTTGGGATTTCGAGGATATCGGTGACTGGTGGACCCGGGCCAATGCCGGGGCGATCGCGCCGATCGTGGCCATACCGACCACGGCTGGCACAGGCTCGGAAGTGGGGCGGGCATCGGTCATCACCAATGAGGCGACCCACGAAAAGAAGATCATCTTCCATCCGAAGCTGCTGCCGGCCATCGTCATCGCCGATCCCGAGCTGACCATAGGTCTGCCGGCGAAGCTGACCGCGGCGACCGGTATGGACGCGCTTGCGCATAATCTGGAAGCCTATTGTGCGCCAGGATATCACCCCATGGCGGCAGGCATCGCGGTCGAGGGCATGCGGCTGATCAAGCAATGGCTGCCCAAGGCCACCGCGAATGGCGGGGATATCGAAGCCCGCAGCCAGATGCTTGCCGCATCCTCGATGGGGGCTGCCGCATTCCAGCGCGGGCTTGGGGCGGTGCATGCGCTCTCGCATCCGATCGGCGGGCTTTACGATGCCCATCACGGCACTCTCAACGGCGTGCTGATGCCTTATGTGCTGGTGGCAAATCGCGAGGCGGTCGAGGACAGGATCACCGATGCGGCGCATTACATGGGCATTACCGGCGGGTTCAAAGGCTTTCTCGACTGGCTGGTGGCGCTGCGCTCGGAACTGGGCATCCCGAACACACTGAGAGAGCTCGGGGTTGGCGAAGACAGGCTCGACCAGATCGCAGAGATGGCCATTCGGGATCCCTCTGCCGGCGGCAACCCGATCGCCTTCTCTCAGGAGCAGTATCGGGACATTGCCGCCCGTGCGGTGCGGGGCGAGCTCAAGCTCTGAGCCAGGCTCGCCGATAGCGGGACGGCCCAACGAGGAAGCAAGCCATGGTCGCGACCCGCGATCATACTGCAGCCGGGACAGGCGAGACGGTCGCCGAGCGGCTAAGGCTCGGCCTCGACCGGCTGACCCGGTCGGAGCGCCATCTTGCGGGCACGCTGCTCGCCGATTATCCCGTTGCCGGCCTCACCAATGTGGCGGAGCTCGCGCGGCGGGCAGGGGTGAGCGCGCCGACCGTCATCCGCATGCTGCAGAAGCTCGGGTTCACCGGCTATCCCGAGTTTCAGGAGGCGTTGCGGAGCGAGCTGGCCGCGCAGTTCTCCACGCCGCTCACCAAGTATGCGCGCGGGGCGTCGCGGGCGCCGGACGGGCATATGCTCAACCGGTTCTCCGGGGCGGTGATCGATAATCTGCAGAGTTCGCTCAGGATCGCCGATCACCGCTCGTTCGATGCCATTGTCGAACGGCTGGCGGATCAGGATCACGGCGTGCATATGGTGGGCGGGCGGCTCAGCCGGGTGCTTGCCGATTATCTCTTCACGCAGCTACATGGGTTGCGGCCCGGCGTTTCCGTCCTGCCGGGCACGACCACCCTATGGCCGCAGCATCTCGCCAATATGCAGGATGGCGATACGCTGGTGATCTTCGATGTTCGCCGCTACGAGCGGGATCTGATCGAGCTTGCCGAGATTGCGGCGCGGCGGGGCGCCGTGATCGTATTGTTCACGGATCAGTGGATGTCGCCGATCAGTGCGGTTGCTCGCCACGTTCTGCCGCTGCGGATCGAGGCACCGTCCAGCTGGGATTCGCTCGCGGTGCCGATGATCATGGTCGAGGCGCTGCTTGCCGCCACCGCCGAGCGCATCTGGCCGGACGCTGCCGAGCGGCTGGGCTTGATGGAGCAGCTGTTCGACGAGATGCGCCAGTTCAGGAAATAGCCCCCGGGACCTAAGCCGCGGGTGATTGCCCTTCGGGTCACGGCCGCATAGAGTTCCCGACATTCGTTGCGCCGACGGAGCCAATCGGCTGAACCAAGGTGGGGGACCTCATGGCAGATCACTTCGATGCTCTCGAAACCCGCGATCCCAAGGAGCGTGAGCGGGATCTTTTCAGCCGGCTGCCTGGGCTCATCGGAATGGCAATTGCCAGAGCGCCGGGATGGGCACGTCATCTCGGGGCGATCGATCCGGCCGCGGTCACCACGCGCGAGACGCTCGCCACATTGCCGGTGCTGCGCAAGAGCGATCTGAAGGACCTGCAGGAGGAAGAGCCACCGTTCGGCGGGTTTGCCGTCACTCAAGGGCGGACGCCGCCGCGGCTATTCATGTCGCCCGGCCCGATCTACGAGCCGCAGAGCGAGGGCGGCGACCCATGGCGGGGCGCGCGCTCGCTGTTTGCGGCAGGGTTCCGTCCCGGTGACATCGTGCTCAACTGCTTTGCCTATCACCTCACGCCGGGCGGCTTCATGATGGATACGGCGGCACGAGCGCTCGGCTGCAGTGTCATTCCAGGTGGGGTCGGCAATACCGAGATGCAGGTCGAGGCGATCGCGCATCTCAAACCGAACGGCTATACGGGCACACCGGACTTCCTCAAGATCCTGCTCGACAAGGCGGACGAGCTCGGTAGGGACGCCTCGTCGATCACCAAGGCGCTTGTGTCGGGCGCGGCGCTGCCGGCTTCCTTAAGGCAGGAGCTTCAAGGGCGCGGGATCGCGGTGCGCCAGGCTTATGGGCTTGCGGAAGTCGGCACGGTCGCGTTCGAGACGGAGGCGCTCGAGGGCATGGTGGTGGACGAGAACATCATCCTCGAGATCGTTAAGCCAGGCACCGGCGATCCGGTGCCCGAGGGGGAGATCGGCGAGGTGGTGGTGACCACGTTCAGTGAGACCTATCCGATGATCCGCCTTGCCACCGGTGATCTTTCGGCCGTCATGCCGGGGCAATCCCCGTGCGGGCGCACCAATGTTCGGATCAAGGGGTGGATGGGACGCGCCGATCAGACCGCGAAGGTGAAGGGCATGTTCGTGCGTCCGGGCCAGGTTGCGGACATTGCCAAGCGCCACCCGGAACTGGGGCGGCTGCGGCTGGTTATCACCCGGGAGGGCGAGCAGGATGCGATGACCTTGCGGGCAGAAAGCGCCTCGAATGAGGAAGGGTTTGCCCAGAAGGTCGCCGCCACTCTGCAGTCGCTCACCAAAATTCGCGGCAGCGTCGAGCTCGTGCCGCCAGGATCGCTGCCGGCGGACGGGAAGGTGATCGCTGACGAACGCAGCTATAGCTGACCGCCTGGAGTTTGAAGGCCAGCCATGCCCAAGCCTGAAACACCGCTTCTCACGACGGATTGCATCGCCATCGACAATGCCGGGCGGGTGGTCCTGATCCGCCGCAAGAACCCGCCATTTGAGGGCTCCTATGCGTTGCCTGGCGGCTTTGTGGATGTGGGAGAGACGGTGGAGGATGCTTGCCGGCGCGAGCTGAAGGAGGAGACGGGGCTCGATGCGGGCGAGCTCACGCTGGTCGGGGTCTATTCCTCGCCCGACCGCGATCCGCGCTTCCATACGGCGAGCGTGGTGTTCCTCACCGGGATCGGCAATCAGGTGCCGGTCGCGGGAGATGACGCGGCCCATGCGGAGCTGGTGGAGGACTGGAGAAGGATCGACTTCGCATTCGATCATGGCCAGGTCATGAGGGACGCCGAGCGGCTGTTGAAGCGGTAAGGCTCACGCCCTCACGTGTGGCCCTGGACCACCGGGTCAAGCCCGGTGGCGACGGTAAATCGACCGTTCTTGCCCGGGCTGGCCAGCGATACAAAGCACCGGCCGCGTTACTTGCTTTCCATATCGGTGATGCCGTCCCACTCCGCTGGTGGGTTCACGCAATATTGGGTGATCCGGCGCCGGTAGCTCGCCATGAGGCCCTGCACGGGAAGGCTGTCTGCAACCTGTTCAGTCGCATCGAGCAGGCTGGCTGCCTTGTTCCAGCAGCCCTTGCGAAAGGCCTCCAGCATTTCGTCATGGGCCGCAAGCAGGCGGGCGAAGCTCGCTTTCTGCTTCATCTCGGGGCCGCCGAGCAGAGCATGAATGCGCACCGGCTCGGTCTTGCCGACCACGCGCACCTGATCGACCTCGATGAAGGCGAAATCGCGCGCCGCATTCACCGTCGACTGGCCTGCGAGAATGGAAACTCCGTATTTCTTGGTGAGGCCCTCGATGCGGGACGCGAGGTTCACACAATCGCCGATCGCGGAATAATTGAAGCGCTGGGCAGAGCCGAGATTGCCCACGCAGCAGATACCGGTGTTCAGCCCAATGCCAATCTGCAGCGGGCGATTGATCTTCTCACGCACCTCGTCCAGGCGTTGCAGCATCTTGAGCACCGTGGCACAGGCGCGTGCCGAGTGGTCATCCGCCGGCAGGGGCGCGTTCCAGAACGCCATGATCGCATCCCCAATATATTTGTCGATCGTGGCGCCACCTTTGAGGAGTTCATCACTCATGGGGGTGAGAAAATCATTGATCAGCCGGGTCAATTCCTGGGGCGCCAAGCCCTCCGAAAGGGTGGTGAAGCCACGGATGTCCGAGAACATGATGGTGAGTTCCCGGTCCTCGCCACCGAGCTTCAGGCGCTCGGGCTCCTCGGCCAGCCGTTCGACCAGAGGCGGTGCCAGATAGAGGCTGAAGGCCTGACGTATGCTCTGGCGCTCCTGCTCGGTGAGCAGGAAGAGGACGCCGGTCACCGCGACATAGACCAGGATCACGGCAAGGGCGGGGTAAACCGGCGTGAGCAGGAGGTGGTGATTATCGAAGGCAAGCCATGAGAGGGCTATGGCCAGGATGATGGCCGCAATGCCGATCGCTGCGCCCCAGCTGGCATTATGGCGGGGCAGCAGCCAGATGAGCAGGCCGCCAATGGCAAGCACCATAAAAAGCTCGGCTCCCGGTGCCCAATCAGGCCGTTGTAGGAAGCTGCCATCCAGAATCTGGTCGATGACCTCCGCCTGGACGAACACGCCCGGCACCGCATTGGAGATGGGCGTTGCCACGATATCGAGCAGGCCCGCGGCACTGGTGCCGATCAGGACGATGTGGCCTTCCACGAGGCTGCGGAGCCGATCAGCATCGATGGTGTCGCCGGCGATTTCCCAGGCGGGCAAGACATTCTCCTGTGGCCCGTTGGTGTAATGGACCCACATCTCGCCTTCGGCGGAGGTCGGGATGGTGAACTCACCGACCCTGATCGCGACCATGCCGGCATTCTCGCCGATTTCGATCTCACCACTGGCCGCTGTCGAGCGAATCTGGATGGCGCTCGCGCCTTGCGCGACACGGAGAGCCTCAAGGGCGAGGGAGGGATAGAGCAGGTCGCCATAGCGGCCCACGAGAGGCACCGCGCGGACCACGCGGTCATAGCCGGGCCGGTAATTGATGAATCCCAGGCCCGGTGCTGCCTCATCCAGGATCGGCAGATTGGCGACCGCGCCGCCAAAGTCGGGCAGGTAGCTCTTGGGATCGGTGCCGGCAAAGGCAAAACCGGCCTTCGCCGGTGGGGGAGGGTCATCCCCCAGCGGCGTCAAGATCATGCCGGCAACCGCATTGGACTGGCTAAACGCAGTGGCCAGGGTTGCATCATTGTCGGGAAGCGACTGCGGGAGCTGTGCACCCAAATTGGGAAATTTCTGCTCAAGGCGCTTCAATACCCGGGCCGGCGAGGTGCGATCGGGTTCGGCGAAGACGATATCGAAGGCGATGGCGGCGGCCCCCGCCTCTTGGAGATGCTCGACCATGCGCGCAATGAGGTCGCGATCCCATGGCCACTGGCCGAGGCGGGCGAGGCTCTCTTCATCTATGTCTATGATTCTGATGGGTGAATCGAAGTTCCCGCGGGGACTGAAGCGCTGATAACTGTCGAAAAGAAAGCCTGTCAAGGTCTCAAGCAGTGCCGGCCGGAACAGCGCGAGTAATACGACGGTGGCCAGTGCCACTATACCAGCCAGACGGGCCCAACGGCGCTTCGATTGTGGCTTTGATGCTGCCATTGGGAAAATGTTCTGCGTACCTTGTGATTCTATTGGATTATTACTCGATCGCACCGTAATGTGCACGCAGTCCGGCTGGTTTGGGGAGCCGTCAGGGGGAAAGATAATAGCCTATGCAAAGCAAGGCGCACCTCGTGGGTATAGCGGGGGTGCTAGCGCTGGTCGTGTCTTCTACACCATCGCAAGTGACAGCCCAGACCCAATCAATCACCTATGATCAGATCTTACAGAGCCCGGATAACCTTGCATTGTCCTTCGCCTATGCCCGGCAGGAGGCAAATGAAGGCAATCTGCAGCAGGCGGCCGGCAGTCTCGAACGTCTGCTCCTGCTCGAGCCGGAATGGGATACGGTCCGGTTGTTCTATGCCATGGTGCTCTACCGGCTGGATGACATGGACGGTGCGGTTCGGGAGCTGAACATTCTGCGCACCCGAGAGCTGAGCGCCGCGCAGCGGCTGGAGGTCGAGCGCTATTACAAGCTCGCGACCACGCGCAATGAGCCGACGCGGCTCTATGGCGACTGGACGTTCGGTCTTCGCCATGACAGCAATCCCAATCTCGCGCCGGATAGCGACGTCATCCTGTTTGAAGATGTGCCCGTTCCGAACGAGATCGACAAGGATGCCGATACCGCGTTCTATACATCCGGCAGAATGCGCATTGAGCATTCGCTGGGCACCGGCAATGGCGATTTTCTGTTCTTCGACGGGCGCGGCTGGCTGAACGAGCAGTTCAGCTTCGACAAGCAGGACTATCTGTCCGGACGGGTCGAAGCGGGCGGCACCTTCTTCTTCGGGCCGGTGGCGGTCACGCCCAAGGGCATCTATAACGGGCTGACGCTCGACCGGGACCACTATCTCGACGAATTCGGCGGCGGTCTGGAGCTAGCCTTTGCCGTAAGCCCGCATGTGGCGCTCAAGGCCGAAGTCAATGTGGTCGACCAGGACTATTTCAAGACATCGCTGAGCAGCGTGGGCAGCGCGCGCGACGGGATGCGCATGGATGTGGGCGGCGGCTTCAGCTGGCGGCCGGTGCAGTGGAACACCTTCAGCCTCGAAGCCTATTACGTGGATAAGGAGGCGGAGGTCGCGAGCTTCGCCTTCGATGGTGTGTGGGGACGTGCTTCGAACCTCACGCTGCTGGGCAAGGGCACCTATCTGCTCTCGCAGCTCACGCTGTGGAGCTTCGATTATGATGCGCCGGATCCGCGCTATTCCTCGACCATCACGCGCGATGATTTTCGTCTGAAGGCAAGGCTCGCCTATGGCACGCCGCTGCAGACGGTGGCGGACCTGTTCACCGCCGAACTGCCGCCGGCCATCGGAGACCTGAACTTCCAGCTCTCGGGCTCGTACACCTATCAGGATTCAAACATCAAGAACTTGGACTTCGAGAACTGGAGCGTTGAGGGCCTGTTCACGAAGCGCTTCAGCTTCTGAGGAGACAAGGCAGATGAGCCGAACTCCGATTTCCCCCAAGGCGGCGCGCACCGCGTTCGCGCTGGGGCTCTTGCTCAACACGGTTTCGGGCGCAGCGCTTGAGGCTTATGCGCAGTCCAGCCGGGTTGGCGTGAATGCCGCTGTCAGCGGTCAGGTCTATGTCACCGGCGCGCAGGCTGCGAACAAGCGCCAGGCGCAGGTCAAGGAGGATGTCTATCGCGGCGACGTGGTGGAGACGCTCCGCCAATCGGCGCTGCAGATTCTGCTGGTGGACGAGACCGTGTTCACCGTCGGCCAGAACTGCGAGATCACGATCGATGAATTCGTCTATGACCCCAACCGGGGCTCAGGCAAGGTCGCCGCAACGATCGCCAAGGGCGCATTCCGGTTCATGACCGGAAAGATCGGCACCGCGAACCCGTCGAATGTGTCTCTGAAGACGCCGGCGTCCACCATCGGCATTCGCGGCACCATGGGCGAAGTGGCGGTGGGGTCGGATGCGGTCGCGATCTGCAAGGCTGCAGGTGTCGGCAGCGGCGTCCGCTTCGATCCGGCAAGCGCGAGCCTCGTTGCATTGCGCGGGCCGGGGCGCGGCCGAAACTCGTTCGACAAGATGGGGCGGATCGTCGTCTCGGGCGGCGGCCGCAGCGTCGAGATTTCCGAGCCCGGCTATGCCGTATGCGTGCCTTATCAGGGGGCGGCACCGCTCGGTCCGTTCCGGCTGGATGCGACAGCGCTCGCCTATTTCGACACCTGGCTGAGATCAACACCACAGGGCCGTGGCATCAACCCGTCTGACGTGACCGAGACGGGCGGCGCGCTGAGTGAGCAGAACCTGTTCAATCAGCCGGTCACCAATACAGATCCGCTCGAGCAGGAGCGGGACGACGCCATTCAAGACAGCAACATCCCGACCGAGGAGCCCTATGGGGGTGGTGGCGGAGAACCGCCGCCGGATCCTGATCCGGTGGTGGTGCCGCAGCCCGGGTTCGAGCCGCCAGACATGCCGTTCTCGTTCGATGATATTCGGGATCGGTTCTTCCCCGACGATCCCTATGGCGGCGGTGGCGATCCCTACGGTGGCGGCGATCCCTATGGCGGCGGCGGCGACCCGTACGGGGGCGGGTGAGCGAAGAGCGACCTATCGCTGAGAGAGCGAGCATCGCCGGAGCGGTTCCGGCGGTGTGGATTCGACGATGCCGTCCCTTTGCGCCCAATGTCGCAGTGGCGTTCTGTTTGGATCGGTTCTAAAGTGCGATGCCCCTTGCGTTTTGGCCAGGGCAATCATTAATGCAGGGCATGGCACGGTTACGTGAAATGGAGATGATGGAGGCTGCCGAACAGCAGCCCCGCTCGGGGGGCGGAGCGGCGAGCGCCTTGCCCTATATCCAGAGCCGGGTGCAGGATGCCGGGAAGATTGGCGTTCTGATCGTCAATCTGGGCACGCCCGAGGCAACGTCCTATTGGCCGATGCGCCGTTACCTCCGGGAGTTCCTGTCGGACCGGCGGGTCATCGAGGTCAATCCGCTGGTCTGGCAGGTGATTCTCAACGTATTCGTGCTCAGCACGCGACCGAAGAAGAGCGGCGAGGCCTATGCGAAGATCTGGAACCGGTCGCGCAACGAGAGTCCGCTGAAGACGGTGACGCGCGCCCAGGCCGAAAAGGTCGCACAGCGCCTTGCGGGGGTGCCAGGCATCGTCGTGGATTGGGCAATGCGCTATGGGCTGCCGCCGATTGCCGAGCGGCTCGACCATCTGGTGGCGCAGGGCTGCGACAGGATGTTGCTGTTCCCGCTCTATCCACAATATGCGGCGGCCACGACAGCGACGGTGCAGGATAAGGCCTTCGATGCGCTGAAGACCCTGCGGCGTCAGCCGGCGCTGCGCACGGTGCCCGCCTATTTCGACCATCCCGCCTATATTGATGCGCTGGCGCAGTCCTTGCAGAGCCACCTGCAGAGCCTGAGCTGGCGACCGGACAAGATCATCGCGTCCTATCACGGGCTGCCGGAAGACTATGTCGAGAAGGGCGATCCCTATTATGAGCAATGCGCGGCGACCACGCGGTTGTTGCGCGAGCGCATGGGGCTCGGCGAGGGCGACCTCGTGATGACCTTCCAGTCTCGGTTCGGCCGCGCCGAGTGGATCAAGCCCTATACGGCGGAGACGATTGCGGATCTGCCTGGTCAGGGCACAAAGAACCTGGTCGTCATCACACCAGGCTTTGCCGCTGACTGCGTGGAGACGCTGGAGGAGATCGCGATCGGGGCGGCGGAGATCTTCCACGAGGCGGGCGGCGAGAATTTCTCCGTGGTGCCGTGCCTCAACGATAGCGACATCTCGGTTGAGATGCTCACCACCATCATCGAGGATGAGCTGCAGGGCTGGCGCTAGGTCTGCGGCAGGAGGCCCGTGTGGCTCCTGGAGGGCCCGGTCGAGCCGGGGATGGCGAAGCGGCTGTGGTTCATCTCCGTGCCGGCAGCGTGGACAACTCTCGCGCGTAAAGCTATGAGAGTACGACTGCTTTGCCGCGGGGGAGACTGCGCATGTTCGAAGGGCTGTCCATTTTCGTCGTGGTGCTGCTGGTGGTGGTGCTGCTGGCGATCTTCCAGGGCATTCGCGTCATTCCGCAGGGCTCCAACTGGACCGTCGAGCGTTTCGGGCGTTACACCAAGACCCTGCAGCCGGGCCTCAATCTCATCGTCCCCTTCATCGATCGGATCGGTGCCAAGCTCAACATGATGGAGCAGGTGCTGGACATTCCAAGCCAGGAGGTGATCACCCGAGACAATGCCATGGTCGAGGTGAACGGGGTTGCCTTCTACCAGGTGCTCGATGCTGCCAAGGCCGCCTATGAGGTCTCAGGGCTCGAGAATGCCATCGTCAATCTCACCCTCACCAATATCCGGACGGTGATGGGGTCGATGGATCTCGATGAACTCCTGTCCAAGCGTGATGAGATCAACCAGCGGCTGATCACGGTTGTCGATCAGGCCACTCATCCCTGGGGCGTAAAGGTCACCCGGATCGAGATCCGCGACATCAACCCGCCGCGGGACCTGGTGGATTCGATGGCGCGCCAGATGAAGGCAGAACGCGAGAAGCGGGCCCGCATCCTCGAGGCGGAGGGCGTGCGGGCTGCGGAGATCCTGCGCGCGGAGGGCCAGAAGCAGGCAACGGTCTTGGAAGCCGAGGGGCGCAAGGAAGCCGCCTTTCGCGATGCGGAAGCACGCGAGCGGGCAGCGGAAGCAGAGGCCAAGGCAACGCAGATGGTGAGCGATGCGATTGCCACCGGCAACATCCAGGCGATCAATTATTTCGTGGCCACCAAATACGTGGATGCACTGAGTGAGCTTGCCTCGGCGCCCAATCAGAAGGTGCTGATGATGCCCGTGGATGCCACATCGATTCTCGGTGCGGTCGGCGGGATCGCGGAGCTTACGCGCGCGGCATTCGGCGGGGATGGCGATGGGCGGCCAGCGCCACGCGGCGGGCAAAGGCCGGTTGGCACCGGGGCAGAGGCCTCGGCCCCGAGGCGGCGGTCGACGGGTGCTGTGCCGCAAGTCTCGAGCCCCATGCAGGGCGGCCCGACGACGCCATCCTCTGGCCCGGCGACCGAGTGAGCGCCCGGGAATGGCGGAACTCATGGACATGATCGGCGTCTGGGGCTGGTGGATCCTCGCCGCGGTCTTGTTGGCGCTGGAACTGGTGATGCCCGGCGTGTTCCTCATGTGGATCGGTGCTGCGGCCTTTGCCGTCGGGCTCATCGTCTTTGTCATCAGCATTCCCTGGCAGGCACAGATTGTCGCCTTCGCCGCATTATCGGTGATCGCTGTACTGATCGCCCGCCGCTATTTCGGCGGCCCGGGGGCGTTGAGCGATCAGCCTAATCTCAACCGCCGGCAAGAGACCTTCGTTGGCCAACGCTACAGGCTGACGGATCCGATCACCGATGGGCGCGGCCGGTTATGGATCAATGACACGGCATGGGTGATCAGGGGGCCGGATGCTCCGGCTGGAAGCTGGGTGCGGGTCAAGGCCACGGACGGCATGGACCTGTTGGTGGAGCCAGTGGAGTAAGTGTCCTGGCGCTGGTCCTGGGCCGGATTAGAGCGCATTCAGTGGCATCCGGGCGATGGCGTGCAAGACATCAGCCACGTCCTTGTGCCGAGCGGCGAGCGCATCCACATCGCCGATCTCCACGTCGGCAGGAATGACGCCAGGCCATTCGGTGCTCGCTCCGAGAAACCATGAGCCGCTGCCAAGCAGTCTCGCGGTGTGGAACGTGTTACCGGGAATGAAGAACTGCACGTGATCGCCCCCGCGGAGGTCGGGGCCGATGACCACATGCTCGCTCCGGCCATCCTCGTGCAGGAGGAAGAGCTCGAGCGGATCGCCGAGATAGTAGTGGTAGAGCTGATCGTTGCGGATACGGTGCAGGCGCACCGGGGCTGATGGCGCGACCATGAAATAGAGCGCGCTGCCGAGCGGCCGCGGCGCCTCAAAGGGTGCGGCAAGGGCCTGAGCCGCCAGACTGTGTCTGCTGATGAAAGTCAGGCGGACCTCACCGCATGTGGCATTGGGCTCAAGCCGCAGCAGGTTGCGGACATCTTCGGCAGTCAGCTTCTGGCCCATGGCGCCTCCAGGCTGCACCGGGTTATGCCATGCGATGGGGCTATCGACGCGGCATCGCCATCTTGGCCTATTTTACGCCGATCCGCAGCAGATCATGGATGTGCACGATGCCGATGGGCCGCGCCTCTTCAATCACGAACAGCGTGGTGATCTTGCGCTCATTGAGCGTGGCAAGGGCTGAGGAGGCAAGCGCGCTAGGCTCAATGGTAATCGGGTGGCGAGTCATCACCTCTGCGGTGGTCAGCTGCAGGAGCTCGGGCGACATGTGACGGCGAAGGTCGCCATCGGTGATGACGCCGGCAAGGCAGCCATCCGGGTCCAGCACGCCGACGCAACCGAAGCGTTTCGAGGTCATCTCCACCAGGGCATCGGCCATGAGGGCATCGATGCCGATCAAAGGCAGCTCTTCAGCGCTGTGCATGATCTCGTGGACGAAGCAGAGCTGTGCGCCAAGCTTGCCGCCGGGGTGAAGCGCCTTGAAGTCCTGCGGACCGAAGCCACGGTTTCTGAGCAAGGTGACGGCAATGGCATCACCGAGAGCCGCCTGCATGGTGGTGGAGGTGGTCGGCGCAAGACCGTGGGGGCAAGCCTCTTCGTGCGCGGGCAATACGAGGATCGCCTCCGCAGCGCGGGCAAGCGTGCTCTGCGCGGCACCGGTGATGGCAATGAGAGGGACCCGCCAGCGTTTAGCATAGGCGACGAGATCGGCCAGTTCCGGCGTCTCACCCGAATTGGACAGGATGATCAGGCCGTCGCGCTCGGTGATCATGCCGAGATCGCCGTGGCTTGCTTCACTTGCATGCACATGAAGCGCCGGCGTTCCGGTGGAGGCAAGGGTGGCGGCAATCTTGCGGGCGATGATCCCGCTCTTGCCTATGCCTGAGACAATGATCCTTCCGCCGCCCTTGCAGACATCCTCAATAAGGGCGATTGCCTGAAGGAACGGGCGCTCCAACTCCCCCGTCAGCGCCTTTTTGAGCTCCGCCAGGCCGCGTTCCTCAGCCTCGATGGCGAGAGCCGCCGAGGTGATGAGCGGATGGGGGCTGTCGATATTCATGACAAAACAGGAACCTGGTCAAAGTCGCATCCATGTACCCCGTTGAGCGCGCCGCCGCAACGGAAGTCGGCCCAGCTCTTGCCATGGCAATGCCATCGGCGCCAGCCGTAAACGCAATTTTAACCCTAACAAAAGATTATCCGGACGTGCGTTAACCAGTGCAAAGCGGGGAGTTGCGTCATGAACCCAGGCGAGCCGGCAGCAGCGCGGCGCCGGGTTCCATCGGGTCGCAGGTTCTGTCGGGCAGTGGCGTTCGCACTTTCGCTGGCGGTCGCGCAGACGGGGCCGGTCATGGCCGCGGATGTGTCGAGCACAAAAGCTTATGAGCCGACGGGCATTACATTTGGCAGCTTCATCCTGCAGCCCTCGCTCGAAATCGGCGGCGTCTATACGGACAATGTGCGGGAGTCGCGGACCGATCGAAAGTCGGATGTGGGCCTGCGCCTCAGGCCGCTGGTCGATCTGCGCAGCGACTGGAACCGGCATGCTCTCAATGTGCATGCGGAGAGCGAGCACGTGCTCTATGCGAAGGAGTCTCGGCAGAATATCGACAATGCCGATATCGGCGCCAGCTATCGGCTCGACATGCATCGCGATTTCTCAGCCCTCTTCGAGGCGCGCTATACGCTTCAGCAGGAAGGGCTGGCCCAGGCGGATATTCCGGTCAACGCCATCGATCCGCGCAAGGACGAAATATACCGCATACGCGCCGGGCTCACCTATGACGGGGGGCGGTTTGCCATCACGGCGCGCGGGGGCACGAGCTGGCACAGGTTCGGCGATGTGCGACTGTCGGACGGGAGCGTGCAGCGCAACAAGGATCTGAACTATACAGCGCCCATTGCCGAGCTGCGGCTCAAATATCAGGACGCGCCGATCATCACGCCTTACGTGGAGGCGGCTTATGTGCCGCGGATCTATGACCGGCCGGATGAATTCCTGGGGGTCAAGCGCTCATCGGATGGCGCGCGCTTTGCGATCGGTGCGGAGTTCGCGCCCGATCCGATCTGGACGGGCATGGCGGCGCTCACCTACGAAATCCGCGATTATCGCCATCTGGCGATGAAGGTGGTGGAGGGCGTGGGGTTCGATGCCAATGTGATCTGGCGTCCACAGAAGATCACTGCGGTCACGCTCGATGCGGGCAGCAGCATAGGCGAGACGAATGTGACGGGAGCCACGGCGACGCGGAACTACACGGTGGGCCTCAGGCTCGATCACGCCTTTCGGTATAATTTCCTGGGCGCGCTCATGGCCCGCTACACGCTCGAGGATTATATCGGTATCGATCTTAAGGAAGAGACCTGGACAACCGGGTTCGACCTCACCTATCTGCTGTCGCCGCAACTCGCGCTGATCGGCAGCTATCGCTTCATCGACTACTCGCTCACCGGCCGTACACGCGACTACGACGAAAACCGCATCATGGTCGGTGTCAGGCTGCAGCGCTAATGGTTGCGGTGCCGTTCGGCCCGCAACCAATGCCGTGAAGAAGGCTCAGAGGAGATTTTCACCGTTGGCGGCCAGGATCTCCTGAAGGGCCTTACGGAAGGCGGGGCCGAGATCCTTGCGTGCAAGCCCATAGGCCACATTGGCGGCGAGAAAGCCGACCTTGTCACCGCAGTCATAGGTCTTGCCGCGGAATTTGAGCGCGTGGAAATCCTGCTCTTCGAGCAAGGCCAGCATGGCGTCCGTGAGTTGGATCTCGCCGCCGGAGCCGGGTTTCTGGATCTCGAGTTTTCCGAAGATTTCGGGCTGAAGGATATAGCGGCCGGAAATGATGAGGTTCGAAGGCGCCTCTTGGCGCTTGGGCTTCTCGACCATGCCCTTCACCTTCTGGGCGCCGTTCGACCCGGGCGCGCCGACATCGACGACACCGTAGCGGTGAACCTCCTCGTGGGGAACTTCTTCCACGGCCAACACATTGCCGCCATGGGCATTGTACACCTCGATCATCTGGGCGAGGCAGCCGGGGGTCGCATGAATAAGCATATCGGGCAGAAGCAGAGCGAAAGGTTCATCGCCAATCAGCTCGCGGGCACACCAGACCGCATGGCCCAGGCCGAGCGGCTCCTGCTGGCGGGTGAAGCTCGTCTGGCCCGCGCTCGGGAGATCAGAGGCGAGGAGATCCAGTTCCTTGGTCTTGCCACGATTCCTCAGGGTGGTTTCAAGCTCGAACTGCTTGTCGAAATGGTCTTCGATGACGCCCTTGTTGCGACCGGTGACGAAGACGAAGTGCTCAATACCCGCTTCGCGTGCCTCATCGACGGCAAGCTGGATGACCGGACGATCGACGATCGTCAGCATTTCCTTAGGAACCGCCTTGGTTGCCGGTAGGAAACGGGTTCCGAGGCCCGCCACTGGGAAAACGGCTTTGCGAAGTCGGCGCGACATAAATCCCTCTCTCTCTGGCCTTATGTTTGCTAGCTTAGCTCTGAGGCACATCACCCGAAACACTAATGTAGCTGCACGGTGGCCAAAACGCGGCGCGTGCCAAATTGGTTCGGAGGCTTAATGACAATCGTCGTGACGGGCGGCGCCGGGTACATCGGCAGCCATATGGTTCTCGCCCTGCTAGACGCCGGAGAAGACGTAACGGTCATCGACAATCTGTCGACGGGATTCCGCTGGGCGGTACCGGATGGCGTACGCTTCATTCATGGCGATATTGGTGATGAGGCGCTGCTGAAAAGGGCTCTGTCGACGGGCGATTGCGAGGCGATCATCCATTTTGCCGGCTCGATCGTCGTGCCGGACTCGGTGGCAGATCCGCTGGGCTATTATCTCAACAACACAGTCAAGACCCGCGGGCTGATCGCAGCGGCGGTGGCCGCGGGCGTGCCGCATTTCATCTTCTCCTCGACCGCTGCGGTTTACGGCATTCAAGATGAGATGCCCGTGTTTGAGACAGCGCGGCTCGATCCGATTTCCCCTTATGGGACATCGAAGCTTATGTCCGAGCTCATGTTGCGGGACACGGCTGCGGCCCATGATATCACCTATGCGGCGCTCCGCTATTTCAACGTGGCGGGGGCTGATCCGCAGGGGCGCAGCGGGCAGTCGTCGCCGCGGGCGACGCATCTGATCAAGGTGGCGGCTCAAGCCGCGCTCGGTGATCGGCCGTATCTCGAGATCTTCGGGCGGGACTATCCGACACCGGATGGCACCTGCATTCGCGATTATATCCATGTCACCGATCTGATCGCAGCTCACATGGCGGCGCTCAATTATCTGCGCGCGGGCGGGCGCAGCGACGTGTTCAATTGCGGCTATGGCAAGGGCTATTCGGTGCTCGAGGTGATATCGGCGGTCGAGCGGGCCACCAATCATCCACTCGTGGTGCGGGATGGGCCGCCGCGTCCGGGGGATGCGCCAATGCTGGTTGCCGGTGCCAAAAAAGTGCGCGAGCGGCTCGGCTGGGCGCCGGAGCATGAGGACCTCGATGAAATCGTCGCGAGCGCGCTGCATTGGGAAAACCGGCTGAAGACCAAGCTCGCGGTCAGCTAATTCCGGGCAGAGGGATCGGCTCGGCGCAATTTAGCTGAATGAATGATAAATTTTTCATTCAGGCAGCGCTCAGCCGGGGTGGACGATGATGGCCAGCATCAACCACTGGCATTGTCCGCCCCCAAACTTGTCGGCTGGTGGTTGACGGAAGGGCCCGCCAATTGGCGGGTCCTTTCTATTTCCAGCTGGGCCTCGCGGATGAGCGCCACGAAGATTTCGGCGGTGCGCTGCCAGCTATAGGTGAGGGAGCGGGCACGGGCTGCCTCGCGCGAGCAGGTGAGGGCGCGGGTTATGGCGCTGCCCAGGTCTTCGTCAAGCGCACCGGAGATGCCATCCTCGATGATGTCGCCGGGGCCGGGAACCGGGAAGGCCGCCACGGGAACACCGCTCGCCATAGCCTCGAGCAGCACCAGACCGAAAGTGTCGGTGCGGCTGGGGAACACGAAGACATCGGCTGATGCCATCATCGCGGCCAGGGCCTCGCCGTGCAGGAAGCCGGTGAAGATCGTTTCGGGATAAAGGCCTTTCAGGCGAGGGAGATCTGGACCATCGCCCACCACATATTTGGTGCCCGGAAGGGGAAGCGACAGAAAGGCATCGAGGTTCTTTTCCACCGCGACCCGTCCCACATAGAGCATCACCGGCCCGGGGCAATCGAGCTCAACGCGTCTTGCGGGATGGAACAGGGCGTGGTCGACGCCGCGCGTCCATAGCTTGATCGCGCGGAAGCCCTCGGCCGCCAGCGCGCGAGCCATTGAGGGGGTGCCCACCATGACGGCGCGGCTCGGACCATGGAACCATCGCAGCACATCATAGCCGAGCCGCCGCATGGCGCGGCCGATGAGCGGGCTTCGGACGCGAGCCTCGATATATTCGGGAAAACGCGTGTGATAGCTGGTGGTGAAGGGCCGGTTGTGCCGGAGACAGTGCCGGCGCGCCAGGAGGCCGAGCACGCCTTCGGTTGCGATATGGACCGCGTCGGGATTGGCGGTCTCGATGATGGCGGTCACCGCACCAGGGCGCGGGATGGCCAAGCGGATCTCGGGATAGCTGGGCAGGGGGAGCGTTCGAAACGGCTCCGGGGTCAGCAGGGATATGGTGTGACCCGCCGCGGTCAGCTCTTCGATGGTGCGCGATAATGTCTGGACGACACCATTGACCTGGGGATGCCAAGCATCGGTGACAATCAGCAGTTTGAGTGGCTTGGCCGGCTCTCCCATCACCGTGCGGCCGCCGGCTCGAGCAATTCAGTCTCGGTGACCGGGGCGACAAACTCGCTGATGGGGATCTGGACCTCCGGGTTTGTTGCCAGAGGATCCATTCTGGTCCAGCGAATGATCTCAAGCGTGCCGGCAAAGGTCTCGACCAGAGCGGTGCAGCTTTCCACCCAGTCGCCATCATTGCAGTAGTGAACGCCGCCGATGTCCCGCATCTGCGGGGTGTGGACATGGCCGCAGATCACGCCATCGGCGCCCTGCCGGCGGGCCTCATGCACCAAGGCATCCTCAAAGCGCGACACGAATTCGACCGCGCGCTTCACCTTGTATTTGAGATAGGCCGATAGGGACCAATAGGGCAGGCCGAAGAGGCGGCGCACCCGATTGAAGACGCTGTTGATGATGATCGAGAGGCCGTAGGCGCGATCGCCGAGCACCGCGAGCCACTTGGCATAGCGCACCACGCCATCGAACTTGTCGCCATGCATGACGAGATAGCGCCGGCCACTCGCGGTGGTATGCATGGCCTCGAGCTTCACGCAGATCCGGCCGAAGCGCGCTTCGGCAAAATCGCGGAAATAATCATCGTGATTGCCTGGAATATAGATGACCTTGGTGCCCTTGCGCGCCTTGCGCAGGATCTTCTGGATCACGTCGTTATGGGTTTGTGTCCAGTACCAGCGCTTCTTGAGCGCCCAGTTGTCGATCACATCGCCGACGAGGTAGAGCGTGTCGGATTCCGTGTGGCGGAGGAAGTCGAGCAAGAGCTCGGTCTGGGCACGCCGAGTGCCGAGGTGAAAATCGGATATCCAGATGGTCCGATAACGAAAAGGGCGATGCGGCTGGACATTCATCGGTCTGCTACTGCCATGCGGGCCATGCAGCAGCCTATGGGCGATTCACATGTCGGGGGTATGACGATCGCTGCTTGTCCCTACACGCGGATGCACCAGCGCGGTTCTTTGGGGTAACTCCTATAGAAAGGACCGGCGTGCCGGTCCTCTCGTCGTGAAGTGCCTCTGTGTGGGCCGTCTATTCCTTGGTCACGGTCTGCACGACTTCGAAGCCTTCGAACTCCGGGTGCCCCAAATACAGCGTCTTGCGGTTGCCGGCGTCCTGATGCGCCTTGCGGAATTGCTCGGATTTCGTCCAACCCTCGAAGGACGCCTTATCGCGCCAGATCGTATGCGAGGAATAGAGCGTGTGATCTTCCCGCACCGGGCCTTTGAGCAAATGGAACTCCACGAAACCCGGCACCTCGTTCAGATGCGTGTCGCGGCTCTTCCAGACATGCTCGAAATCCGCTTCGCTGCCATGCGCCACCTTGAAGCGATTCATCGCGATGAACATCAGTGTCCCCCTCTGGTCAGTTGAAAGTGAAAGGTTTATGGCCGCTTGTAGCGCAAGGGCACGGTGAAGGTCATTGCCGAAACCTGCGCTTCCGCGGGAATTGGTGGAAAAGGCGAGGCGCGACGCACCGTAGCTATTGCCGCCTCATCGAGACTTGCGATGCCTGAGCTGCCGCGGAGCCGCACGGATTTGAGCTCGCCGTTTGCGGCAATCGAAAAGGTGAGCGTTGCGACACCCGTCAACCCCCGCCGCGCCGCATCTTCCGGGTAATGCTTATGGCGCTGCAGGTGCGCGAGAATGCGGCCGGCATAGTTCGAGCGATTGGACCAGCCCGGATTGGCCTGGCGCGTGCCGCGATTGCCTTTAGCCACGCCGCTCGCCGCACTTGCCGATCTCTTGGCATTCCCCGCGTCCGCCTCGGTGCGGCTCGCCGTGCGTGCCCGCGCCGCCTGCTCCTGCGGGGCCTTCTCCTTGGCTGGCTTGGGGGCTTGCTTAGAGCGACGCTCCGGTTCCGGCTTCTTTGGCGTTGTCTTCGCCACCTTGGGCTTTTCGGGGGTGACCGGCTTTTCCTGGGCCTGCTTGGGCTTGGGGGAGGGGGCCGGGGTTGGAACTTCCGCCTCTACGGCTTGAGCCTCCTCGGAAACCGGCTCCAGCGGCGATATGGGATCGACTGCCGCAACGACCTGGCTTTCTTGGCGCGGCGCAGGCTCAGCCTCTCGCGCTTGCACGGGCTTTGCCTCGACGGGCTCTACCTCTTGCACCTCTCGCGGCTCTATGGCCGCAACCTCTTGGGCTTCCACAGGCTCGGCTTCCGAGGTTTCAACCGGCTCGGCCTCGGATGTCTCGACAGGTTCAACCTCGGGGCTCGTTGCGTTCTCGACCACCTCGGTTGGTTCGGCCTCAGTTGCTTCTGGCGTTTCACCCGCCACGGATTCGACGGTTGCCAGCTCCATCAGGATGGTGCTGGTCGGTGCGCCCCAGACATCCGCCTCTTCGCCGGCCGAGCGTTCACTCAGGGCCTCTTCCCGCGACCAGGGGACCATGCCGAGAACAGCCACATGCAGCAGAAGGGCGCCGATCAGGCCGGCCGCCCATCGGGCGGAGGTGCGGGTCATTGGTCAACCGAACTGAGCAGTTTGGTGTCAGTCTTGGAGGAAAGGGCAAGCTCCGCCAGGCATTTTGCGGGCTCCAGCCCCTCTCCCTCGCAGGCTTTCACATCATTGACCAGCACCGAGCCGAGGCCCTTGCAGTCAAGACCGGCAATGTCGAATTGCTGAACCCGGATCTTCTCGGCAGGCAGTGCCTTGGACGAGAGAACGAGGAAGCGCTCCACGCGCTCATCCTTGTCGAAAAGGACCGCCTCAAGCTGGAGATTGGCAAGATCAGCGCCGAGGCGGTTGCGATAGACGAAGCTCAACCGGCACGCATTATCCCGCTGCTCCAGCCGATTGAGCTCGATATCGAGGGATGCGTCCTTGGCGTCTGCGCGTTGCGTTTCAGCAGATTGCTGGGGGGCTTGGGCGAGGGCGGCAGCTCCAAGCGTGCCGCTGGCGAGCAGGATGCCGGCGATAGTCCCGATGTGACGATGACGTCTCACGCTCACTCTCCGAAGCAGGCCCAAGTGTCGTCTCCATTCATGGCGAGATCCTCCCTGCTCGATGGAGGATCCTCAGGTCCATTGATCAAGCCGAGGCGGAGCTGCCCGAGGCGCTCCGCCTCCATCGCTCAAAACCGCATGGTCATCGCGAATTTCGTGTTGAACCCTGGCATGTCCGTCTGGTTGAGGAACGGCCGGTAGTTCTCATCCAGAATATTGTTGAAGCGGACGTCGAAGCGGAGATCCGGGCTATAGGCATAGCCCACGAAGAGATCGACCAGGGTGAAGGCGCTCGATTTCAAATCGGGATCGCTCACTCGGTGCTGCTTCGCGGCCGCCGTGATCTCGGTGCCGAGCTCCAGCTTCTCGTCCAAGAAGCGGAAGCCCAAGGTGCCGGTGATCTGGTCCGGTGGAATGGAGTTCAGCCAATCGTGCGTCGTGCGGTCCTTGCCGCGCAGGATCTGGCCGCTCACGCCGGCAAACATAAAGCCGGCATCATACATGCCCTCGAACTCGAAGCCTTTGATCCTGGCCTTAGCGACGTTCACATATTGGAAACTACCGAAGGGGAAGGGCGTGGGCAGAACCTGCTCGAACGAGATCAGATCGTCCACATTGTTCTGGAACACCGCGGTCTTGATGCGCAGGGCATCATCGCCGGTGAACAGGCCATTATATTTGAAGTTGAGGCCAACCTCGAAGGTCTTGGCGGTTTCCGGCTTGAGATCGGGGTTCGGCAGGAAGGGGAAGGTGGCCGGGGGCGGGTGGATGCCGGAGATCAGCGTTTCGGTCACGCTCGGGGCGCGATAGCCTTCCGCATAGGTGCCGTAGAACTCGAGGCCTTCGAGATATTGGTAGAAAGGCTTCACAGCAACGGTCACCTTGGGTGAGATCCGGTCGCCCTCGTTGTCGACCGGCTCACCTGTGATCGTGTCGGTGCCGTCGAGCTTGTAGCCATCGAAGCGGCCCGCGGCGATCAGGTAGAGCCAGGGCGTGAAGGTCATCTTGTCCTGGATGAAGGCGCCATAGGCATCGCGTTTGCCGCCCGGCGTGAACAGGTCGCCGGTGCCCACCTCGTCGGCCGTCTTCACATGGTCGTTGAAGAAGTCGCCGCCATAGGTGAGGGCATGGCCGATGAAGCCGGTCTCGAACAGGGTCGTGTTATAGATATCGAAGCCGTAGGTGGTCAGGTCGAAGCCGCGGGTGAAGCCGGCGGTGGGGCCCGTCTCATTGCGCTGGTCGAGATTTGTGGTCGAGACATAGCCGCTGGCGGACAGGTTCCAGAAGTCGCCATTCGGGTCGTCGAAGGTATAGCGGACCACACCAATATTGTTGGTCAGCCGGCTGTCGCGCGCCACGCTTTCCGACTCGTCCAGCCACTGATCATCGGTCCCGATGTAGCTCACCTTGATCTCGTGGCCCTCGGCGGGCCGATAACCCATTTTGGCGAAGCCGCTCAGGATGTCGAAGGCGGAGCCATCAACCGTCTCGCCCTTGCCGTTCTTGTAATCCCCACGGTCGCGATAGGTGATGTTGCCCACGGCGTCGAAGGCGTCATACTGCATGGCGCCGGTGCCGCTCAGGAACCAGCCGTCGCCATTCGTCTCGTAACCGCTGCGCAGAATTCCACCGGCAAACTGGCCGGGATCGAGGATGTCGCGGGCATCCTTGGTCTCGAAGGCGACAACGCCGCCAATTGCGCCGGAGCCGTAGATGTTCGCCACGGGACCGCGGACAACCGTCACCTTCTTCAGGAGCTCGGGCTCGATATAGACCAGGTTTTGGCCATTGTGCTTTGAAATCTGAAAATTCTGGCGGGCACCATCGATGGTCACCGCCACGCGCCCAAAATCCTGAAGGCCGCGAATATTGATCGAGCCACCAGGCTGGTCGCGATCCTGCGCGACAGTAACGCTCGGCATGCCCCGGAAAATGTCGTCGAGCGTTGCCGCCTGGCGCTGCTCCAGCTTCCTCTCGGTGACGATGCTCACAGCGGTGGGCGAGTCGATCGGCGTTTCCTCGATCTTGCCCGGCACGACCGTGATCTCGTCCAGTGACAGCCACTCCTGCGGCACGGCTTCACCTTCCGCCGGGACTGGTCCCGCAACTTGCCCCGCTTCCTGCGCTTTGGCCGTGGCCGTCACCGCGGCCAGGGCAACACCCGCCATCATCGCGCGGCGTAGCCACGCCAGCCGATTACCCATGGTTCAACCCCCTCCGAACCGACACATTGCTTCCACCGAAGCGTCCTGGTCCGCTGGCTACTCGACCCATCGATCTTTGGCTGGCATGCAAACTGGAGGCCCCGCCCCAAGCTTGTGACTTGCGTTCTATTAGAAGTCGACTATTAAAGTCAACAATTCTCCGGCACAGGAGCAGGTGCCTCGTTGAAAGGTTTGAGTGACGATGACAGAGGAAAAATCCGGTCAGCCCGAGACGATTCCGTCATTGGAGGGGCACGCGGATGCCCTCGGGAGGGGCCGGCGAGTGATTCCCTCGGACGCCATATTCTGCGGCCAGAGCAGTGCGCTCATCGCACATCGCGATGAGATTTACACCCTGCGCGTCACTAAGCAGGGCAAGCTTGTCCTGAACAAGTGAGCAGGACAACTACAGATTTCGAACAGGGGTCGCGCGATGGGGTTGAAGGAGCAATTGCGGTTTGGCCGAGCGATGCTGCTTGGCATGGGGATGCTCGCGGGCACATTGATTGGACCGGCGGGTGCCGAGACCATCACCGATGGGCGCGGGCGCCAGGTGGATGTCACCGATGTCTCGCGCACGGTGTCTGCAGGTGGATCGGTCACCGAAGTGCTTTATGCGCTCGGGCTTGAGAAGAACATCGTGGCGGTCGACACGACGAGCCTCTATCCCACAGCCGCCCTCAAGGATCATCCGAATATCGGATATTTGCGCGCACTTTCGTCGGAAGGGCTGCTTTCGGTGAAGCCCACGGTGATTCTCGCCGAAGCGGATGCGGGACCACGCGAGGTGGTGGACCAGCTGCAGAGCGCGTCCATTCCGTTCGTGACCGTGCCGGATATCGCTACTCCCGAGGGGATTGCCGAAAAGATCCGCTTTATCGGCAAGGTCATGGGAAAGCCCGGGGAAAGCGAGACACTCGCTGCGGCGCTGCTGCAGGATTTCGAAACGCTCAAGTCGCAGCTCGCCAATGTCAGCGACCGGCCAAAAGTGCTGTTCATCCTGAGCATGACGGGTGATCGGCTGATGGCCGGCGGAACCGGGACGTCGGCGGACGAGATGATCAAGCTGGCCGCTGGTGAGAACGCGCTCAGCAATTTTCACGGTTATAAGCAGGTGAACAATGAGGCGATCATCGCGGCGGCGCCGGACGTCATTCTGATGATGACGCGGTCGGGTGATCACTCCGCGGGAGAGGCCATCTTCGCCAATCCAGCGATTGCACAGACGCCGGCTGGACAGAAGAAGCGGCTGGTCACGATGGATGGGCTGTTCCTGCTCGGCTTTGGTCCGCGCACGGCCCATGCGGCCGCCGAGCTTGCGGCAAAGCTGCACCCGGATGCGGAGATCGCGGCGTTGCCAGAGCGAGCCTGGACCAAATAACACGGGGCGATGATCCTCTTCTGAGATAATGGTAGCGGGTGCGGTGGCTGTCATCGAAGATAAATCGCAAATTGCGGGCATAGCCCTTGGTGGGGACCGCCGCCGGACCGCCAGGATCCTCACGGGTCTGCTTTGTCTTGCACTGCTCGCAACCGCATTTCTTTCCCTCAGCATCGGTGCCACCGGATTTACCCCAGGCGCGGTCTGGCAGAGCCTGATCGGGCTCGTCGACGGGGGCATTGCCAGTCAGCGCGATGTCATCATCCTGGATATCAGGCTGCCGCGCACGCTGCTCGGCATGCTGGTCGGCGCGGCGCTCGCCGTCTCGGGCGTCGTGCTACAGGGGCTTTTCCGTAACCCGCTGGCCGATCCCGGGCTCGTCGGTGTGTCGTCCGGGGCGGGACTTGCCGCGGTGATCATCATCATCGGCATTCCCATCTTCCTGCCCGGTATTGCCGGGCTCGTCGGTGCCTATGCGCTGCCGCTCGCCGCGTTCGTCGGAGCATTGGCGACCACGTCGCTGCTCTATCGCATCGCGACGAGGGCGGGGCGCACTTCGGTTGCGACCATGCTGCTGGCCGGCATCGCATTGGGGGCGCTTGCCGGCGCGCTCACGGGATATCTGACATTCCTGAGCAATGATCAGCAGCTGCGGGATCTGACCTTCTGGACGATGGGCAGTCTTGGTGGAGCGACAATGGACAAGGTGATAACCGCCGCCCCGTTCATTGCGCTTGCCCTGGCGACCATTCCCTGGCTGGCCGAGCGGCTCGATGCGTTGCTGCTCGGGGAGGTCGAGGCTGGCCATCTCGGTGTCGAGGTGCAAACCGTCAAGCGGGTGGCCATCGTAATGGTCGCGCTCAGCGTGGGTGCCTCGGTTGCTGCTGCCGGGCCGATCGGCTTCATCGGAATTGTCGTACCGCACCTCCTGCGGATCGCAATGGGGCCGCGACATCGTGCCCTGATGATCGCGAGCGCGCTTTTGGGGGCGATCCTGCTGGTCGCTGCCGATATGGCCGCCCGCACGCTCGTCGCCCCGGCAGAACTGCCGATCGGCATCGTCACCGCGCTGATCGGCGCTCCGTTCTTCCTATGGCTGCTGCTACGGCGTCGCTCGCTTCTGGACATATGAGATGATCGAGGCCAGAAACATCACCTGCCGCCGCGGCGGCCGCGACATTCTCAGCGATGTCAGCCTGTCCATTGTGCCAGGACGGCTCACTGTGGTCCTCGGTCCCAATGGGGCCGGGAAATCGACACTGCTGGCCTGCATGTCGGGGGACCTCGAGGTTTCCTCCGGCAGCATAGAGCTGGATGGCAAGTCCATCTCGTCCTGGCGGAGAGCCGAGCTGGCGTTACGGCGTGCCGTGCTGCCGCAGAAGAGCCATCTGGCTTTTCCGTTTACCGTGCGGGAGGTGGTGGAGCTCGGGCTGATTGCTGCCGTAAGCCGCACGGGGGCTGTGCGCCAGTCGCGGCGAGAGAGCCAGCCGGTTTCGCGGGAGGAGGTGGTTCGCCGCGCTCTCGGCCGGGTTGGGCTATTCAGCCATGCCGGGCGGTTCTATCAGCAGCTTTCCGGGGGCGAGCAGCAGCGGGTGCATATCGCGCGGATCTGGTGCCAGCTCGAGATGTCGCGAGCCTTCGGGATCGCGCCCTATCTGTTTCTCGACGAGCCGGTCTCCAATCTCGATCTTCGCCACCAACTGGAAACACTCGATATTGCCCGCGAATTCGTGGCAGAAGGGGGCGGTGCCTTCGCCATTCTTCACGATATCAATCTTGCGAGCCTATATGCGGATGAGCTGGTGGTCATCGCCAATGGCCGGGTGGCCGCCTCAGGCAAGCCGCGGGAGACACTGACCACCGAGGTGATCGCCCGGGTTTTCGAAGTTCCGGTCAAATTGAACCAAGTGCCGGAAAACGGGCAGCCTTTCCTGCTGCCTCATACCGCCCGGTGAGGCGGCGCGTCCGAGGTCAGAGCGCACGGGCTTCCTTGCCAGGGGCCGGCGGTTTGCGACCAGCTGGCTCGACCTCGCCCACAGAGTTCTCGAGTGCCGTCATCTGCGCAAACAGCGCCGAGCCAGGGCGGGCGCGGATAAACTCCGCGAGGCTGTGCCGGTCGAGCACCTCGATGAATGCATTTACCGCATTATCGAACACCCGGTTGATTGGCACGGCCCGGAGAATAGCGCATTCATCGACGCCCTGACCGAAGCAATCGGTCTGAATGGTGGTGTCCTCTGTCGCGCGGATGATGTCGCCGATGCGAATCTCCTGGGGATCACGGGCGAGCGTCAAGCCGCCGCCCGGGCCCCGCACCGTATCAAGAAGGCCCGCGCGAACGAGAAGCTGCACCACTTTGGACACATTGGCCTCGGTGATCTGATAGGCGTGAGCGATATCAGACGTCTTGACCTTCCTGGACGGATTCTGCCCGCAATGGATCAGGATCCGCAGGGCGTAACTGGTCATCTTGGTGAGGCGCATTAGGTGCTTCCGCGTGAGCTTTCGTCGCTTGCACTTAAGTCCGATCAGTTTAGCACATTAGAATCATTCTTGGATAGGGGCTTCGCTCGCGACCATAGGCAACTGCCAGCGATACATGTAGTAGCGATCCTTCTGGACCGTTTCCGGCAGTGGCAGGCGCTGGGTACTGGGGATGTCCAAGGCCGGATCGCAGAGGATGATCGCATCCGGGGCCAGCAATGGCGGAATTGCCCGCGAAAGAAACCGGGCGATTCTGGCATTTTCTTCGAGATCACCGCTGCCGAGATCGCTGTGCAGGAGAACGACCCGGCCTGCGAAGCGCTGGACCGCAGCGGGCAGGGTCTCAGTAATGTCGCCAATGATCAGATGGTCGCTGTCGGGGGTTGATTTGGGATGTGCGGCCGGCCGCCGCTCGAACACGAAGATCTCGTGGCGTGGCAGCCTCTCCCGGAGATGGTCAAAGGTGCGCCCATTGCCGAGACCAAGCTCGAACACGACACCATCGCGGTTTGCGATCTCGGCGGATGCCGCATTGAGGCATTCGCGCTGAGCGATCACGCGGTTTATGAATGAATCCAGTCGCGACATTTGCTAGCGGCTCGGCAAGGTTCGAGGATTGGGACGGCGGCACATGCCAGCCGTTACTATGTTCAGCGGGTGAAGTGAACCAGGCCACTGTTGTTCAGCAGCTCATCATCCTGCTGAACGATGCGAAATTCCGCATCGCGAATGATCTTGGCGATCCGCTGGGGATCGCAATCCGGGAAACTCGGCGTTTCCGCGCCGACGGGCTTGGTCTTGTCGGCATATTGAAGCACCACGTCGCCACCCGGCTTAAGAATACGCCTGACTTCGCGGAGGTAGTCCGCGATCATGGGCAGTTCGAAATGAACGAAGGTGCCGTACGAGAAGACCAGATCTACGGTCCTATCTGCTATGCCAGGAAAATCTGTACCGGAATTCTCAATCAACACCATATTAGGGGCATGAAAATTCCGGCTGAGCTCCGCGAGCAGCTCGGGGTAGCGGTCGACAACGTAAAGCCGGCGGCATGGAAGAAAATATCGCGTCCAGCGCCCGCCGCCCGGTCCGATCTCCACTGCAATCTTGTCCGGATGAATCAAAGGCCACACGAAGCGGTCCCGAACGGCCACCAGATCGGCGCGTTCGTCAGGATCACCCCAATGTAGCCCATAGAGACCGAAACGGTCGATGATGCCGCGCTCGCGCGCCTTGCGAAGCTTATCGAGATGAAGATCCGTGTCAGACATCATGGCGTTCCGGGTCATGGCTTTGGCTCTGCCGGTGCCGCGACCATGCCTGAAAATGATAAAGGCGCAATTCAATTCCTTGCTGCATTTAGGCATTGCTTCAAGGTGGCCTCGGGTTCTATGCCCTTGCGCTTGCGCCAGATTTGCCGAAAAGCCGTTACCACTTTCAGGTATGATGTTCTAATGTGTCGCCATGGGGAGCTTGGAAATGGGCCGTCAGCGGGCATGGAGCGGCGGGGGCTTTTGATGAGCAAGGCTCGCTTCGAGGTCCGATTCTGGGGCGTGCGCGGCAGCATTGCTTGTGCAGGACGCCAGTTCGACGGCTTTGGCGGCAATACTCCCTGCATCGAGATGCGCATCGGTGATCACGTGCTCGTGTTCGATGCGGGGTCGGGTGCCCGAGCGCTCGGACCGCAATTGATCCGCGACGGCATCAAGGCGTTCGACCTGTTCTTCAGCCATTGCCATTACGATCATATCGAAGGAATCCCCTTCTTTGATCCGCTCTACAGGCCTGACATGAACGTGACGGTCTGGTCGGGCCACCACGTGGATGGCTCGACCACCGAGGACATGCTGAAGCAGTTCATGCAGGCGCCGTTCTTCCCGGTGGGGCCGGAGGTGTTTCGAGCCAAGCTCGATTGCCGCACCTTCCATGCGGGCGAGACGCTCGATCCCTATCCCGACGTCCATATCAGGACGGCCCGGCTGCGCCATTGCAATGGTTCAGTGGGCTACAGGGTCGAGCATAATGGCAAGGCGGTCTGCTATGTCACCGATACGGAGCATCCGGAGACGGGGCTGGACGAGAGCATCATCGACCTGATCCGGGATGCGGACGTTGTGATCTATGACGCCATGTATACGCCGGAAGAATATGAGGCGACCCGCGGCTTCGGCCACTCGACCTGGGTGCAGGGTGTCGCGTTGTGCAAGGCCGCCAATGCCAAGCAGCTCGTCCTGTTTCACCACAATCCCCGTCATGATGACGACGCGCTTGCGGCCATAGAGGCGCAGGCCAGCGAATGCCGCCCGGGGACTATCGCCGCGCGTGAAGGCATGGCACTGAGCGTCTAGAGCGCTTTCGCCTTTTCGACTGGGCTAAACCGCTCTGAAGGACAGGTGCCCGCTCGCGGATTTACTTTCGCTGCCGATGGTTTACAGTCGTTGCCGGCAGTTTATCAGAGCGGTTTGTCCCGTCAGAACGCCTTCCCCGCTGCGGTTGTTGCCGCAATAGGGAGTAGTTGCGCGCGGTGCCGCGCGCCCCTGAAGTTTTATGAAAATTTTTCTAGCTCAGGACAGTGTTGCGGAGAATTTTTCGCGCTGTCGAATGGTTGCCACATTCTTGATACTTTGTATGATGGCAGTCAGGGCAATAAACTCTTAACGGTAATCTTCCCTTAACCAGACATGCCCAATATGATCTGCTCGCGGAGAAAGTTTGTAGCGGTGGGGTACGGTATGGCGCGTTTTAGCACGAGATGTCTTTTCGCTGCCGCCCTCGTTGTTTCATCAATGAGCGGTGTTCTGGCGACACCCGGTGTCGCGCGCGCGAATTTTGACCAGTTCCTCGAACGGCTCTGGCCGGAAGCGCAGCGTGCAGGCATTTCCCGCACCACGTTCAATGCCGCTTTCCGCGGGGTCACGCCGGATCCCGAGGTGATCGAGCATGCCGAGAACCAGGCAGAGTTCAAGACGCCAATCTGGGATTATATCGATCTCCGGGTCTCCGATACGCGGATCCAGAACGGCCGCAACATGCTGAACCAGTTCGGCCGCGAGGCGGCGGCCATCGAGACGCGGTTCGGCGTGCCGCGCTCCATCCTGGTTTCTATCTGGGGCATGGAGACCAATTACGGCTCGCACATGGGCGAGAAATACGTGATCCGCTCACTGGCAACGCTGGCCTATCAGGGACGGCGCACCAAATTCGGCCGTCAACAGCTGATCGCAGCCCTCAAGATCCTGCAACGGGGCGATATTCCGCCCAATGCCATGACGGGATCGTGGGCCGGAGCCATGGGCTTCACGCAGTTTATTCCCACGACCTACAACGCCTATGCCGTGGACTGGACGGGCGATGGGCGCCGCGATATCTGGCGCAGCGTGCCCGACGCACTGGCCTCCACAGGCAACTATCTGCGCAAATCCGGCTGGACGCCGGGCCTGCCCTGGGGCTGGGAGGTCGCGCTGCCGCAGGGCTTCAACACGAAGCTTGCCGGGCTTGGCACCCGCAAGACCGTCGGAGACTGGGCGAAAATGGGCGTCGTGCTCGCCAATGGCAGCAAGTTCAAGTCCGGCTCACCGGTGAAGGCATCGCTGATCCTGCCGGCCGGCGCTGAGGGGCCCGCATTCCTCGTAACCCAGAATTTCCGCGCCATCCTGCGCTATAACAACTCGCAGGCCTATGCTCTGGCCGTGGGCCATCTGGCTGACCGCATCGACGGCCAGCCGACCTTCGTTGCCGCATGGCCACGGCCAAAGGACTCGCTGACCGTGCGCGACAAGATGGAACTGCAGGTGCTGCTCAATGCCAAGGGGTATGATACCGGCGGCGTTGACGGCAATATCGGCCCGCAAACGCTTAAGGCGCTGGAGAAGTTTCAGCAGGATGCGGGGCTTACCAGTGATGGCGAGCCGACCGCGCGGCTGCTCAAGTATCTGCGACAGGACGGGTGAAATAGGGCATAATATCCGGTCGTGAACCGAAGCTTCTTCATGCTGGGGCAGACCGAATGATATTGCGGCGTGTTGTGACGGCCGGGCTTGCCCTTCTCGGGTGCGCTGCCGTGGCCTTGGCGGGACTTGCAGATCCGGCACAGGCACAGCAGGAAAGCGCTTCCCAAAAGCCGCTCGCCGAGCCCAAATTCGCGCCCGCCAATACCTCGTCAACACCCGAAAAGCCCGGAGCTGGCGCAACCTATATCCCCGAGCCGCATGACCGCTACAGCGTTCTGGTGCTTGGGGATGCGCTCGCTGGGGGGCTTTGGGCCGGCATGGGGCGGGCGGCAAAGCCCGACGACAGGATCCAGGTCGAAGTCCGCTATCGGGAGGGCTCAGGGTTCGCCCGAGCCGATCTCTATGACTGGCTCGAAGCGCTGCCCGGAATCCTCGATCGCAACCAGGTTCATGCGGCGGTGATTCTGCTCGGGTCCAATGACGGGCAGGACATGCGAATCGGCGATCAGCGTCTGCCGTTCGGCTCTCCGGAATGGAAAGCCAAATACCAGGAGGTGGTCGACACGTTCCTGGCAGAGCTCCGCAAACGCAGTATCGCGGTTTACTGGGTGGGGCTGCCACCGATGGCCCGGCCCGATTATGATCAGGCGATGCAGCAGATCAACGAGCTGGTCAAGGCGCGGGCCGATGCGGTCGGCGTGAAGTTCATCGACATCCGCAAGAATTTCACTGACGAGATGGGCAAATACACGGAAATGGGGCTGGACGAGGAGACGCGCGTCTATCGGCGGCTGCGCGACCGTGACGGCATCCGGTTTCTGAAGCGCGGCAATACAAAGCTGGCCTCTATCGTGCTCGATGTCCTGCGTCAGGATATGAAGGCTGCCGAGAACCCGCCGCCGGCACAGGCTGCAGCACCGGCTGAACAGGCCAAGGCTGCGGAGCTTACCAATCCGCTGCCGTTCTTTGGCCAGCCGGGCCTCAAGGAGCCCATTCTCATTCAGCCGGAAATGCCAAGGACAAACCGGCCCGTAACGGCAGCGCTCGTCGAGAAGCCTAACGTTGCCGAGGCGCTGAAGCTGGACGTCAAGGATGGCGAGGAAGGCCTGACTGCGCTGCAGAAAAGCGTGTCGCCCGGCTCTCCCGCAGCCGAGCTGTTCTTCAAGGGCATTGCCCCCCAGCCCAAGCCTGGCCGAACCGACGATTTCGCCTGGACATCGGAATAGTCCGTCCGCACGGGGATGGCGGGGCTTGCGCCGTGTCAGCTCTCGGCGCGCAGGATCACCGGCTCGTGATGCACGGGGAAGTTCAGCGAGCGGGCGATGAAGCATTTCGCGTTCGCATCGTGGTGCAGGGCCTTGGCGACGTTTTCATCACCAGCGGCAATGGTCACCCGCGGCCGAAGGGTTGCCGAAACGAACTGGCCGGACCCATCGGGGTTCATGGCCATCTCGGCTTCAGCTTCGTCCACATAGTCGGTGACCACCACCCCCGCACCGACAGCGAGATGCAGGTACCAGAGCATGTGGCAGGCGGAGATGGCCGCCAGCAGCAAATCTTCCGGATTGTGCCGCGAGGCATCGCCGCGAAAGGCAGGGTCGGAGGAGCCTTTCAGCACGGGCCGCTGCGGGATGATGACGTCGTAGTCCCGGCTGAAACCGCGATAGCTGCGTGTGCCCTCGCCGGTATTGCCGGTCCAGGCGATGGTCGCCTTATAGTGATGCATGCTCCGCTCTTCTCCGATGATTGCCACTGAAACGCGGTGATTACCGGCCGCGAGACGAGATCCGTCAACCTGATTTGTTTCGGCGGCGACCGAACGGCGGATAGGCGGGACAGGGTGTGAGCGGCCGGCTAAACTTGCAGGCTTAACAATTCAGCCGCGTCGCGTGATGCTTTGGAGATGGACTGGGATGTACTCCGCCAAGCCCTTTGCTGAAAAGACATTCGCTGAGATCAACGGCATCCGGCTGGCCTATATCGATGTGGGGGAGGGGGACCCCATCGTGTTCCAGCACGGCAATCCGACCTCGTCCTATCTCTGGCGCAATATCATGCCGCATCTGCAGGGGCTCGGGCGGCTGATCGCCTGCGACCTCGTCGGCATGGGGGATTCCGACAAGCTGCCCGATCCAGGCCCCGGCCGCTATGACTATGAAACGCACCGCGACCATCTGTTCGCGCTCTGGCGGCATCTCGGCATCGAGCGCAATGCCGTCCTGGTGGTGCACGATTGGGGCTCGGCGCTTGGCTTCGACTGGGCGCGGCAAAACCCTGAGAAGGTGCAGGCCATCGTCTATATGGAAGCCGTGGTCCAGCCGCTCACCTGGGCCGATTGGCCGGACAATGCCAAGCGTGTGTTCCAGGGCTTCCGTTCGCCTGCGGGCGAAGAGATGGTGCTCATGAAGAACATCTTCGTGGAAGGCGTGCTGCCCAACGCCATCCTGCGCGATCTCAGCGACGAGGAGATGGCAGTCTATCGCAAGCCCTTTGCCGAACCGGGGGAGGGCCGGCGGCCGACGCTGGACTGGCCACGGCAAATTCCGATCGAGGGCGAGCCTGCCAATGTGGTGAAGATCGTGGAGGATTATGGCGCCTGGCTCGCCAGTTCCCCGGTCCCTAAACTGTTCATCAATGCCGAACCCGGATCGATCCTCACCGGCCGGGCGCGCGAATTCTGCCGCTCATGGCCGAACCAAAGGGAGGTTACGGTGCGCGGCAGCCATTTCGTGCAGGAGGATAGCCCGGATGAGATCGGGCAGGCCATAGCAGATTTCATCCGCAGGCTGCGGGGCTGAGCCGCCCCGCGAGCCTGATGGGAACAGGCAATCAGCGTGGCAGGGCGCTCGTGCCCATGAGGTATTCGTCGATGGCGCGGGCCGCCTGGCGTCCTTCGCGGATCGCCCAGACCACCAGCGACTGGCCACGGCGCACATCGCCCGCCGCGAAGATCTTGGGCTCGGAGGTCAGATAGCGTTCCGTATCGGCGAGGACGTTCGAGCGCGGGTCACGCTCCAGCGGCAGTTCCTGCAGCAGACCTTCCTCTTGCGGGCCGGCAAAGCCGATAGCGATCAGGACGAGATCGGCGGGGATGATGAATTCGGTGCCGTCGATCGGCCGGCGCCGCTCATCGCAGCGCGCCGCTTTGACGCCCGTCAGCACGCCGTTCTCACCCACGAGGCCCAAGGTCGCGCAAGAGAATTCGCGCTTGGCGCCTTCCTCTTGCGAGGAGGAGGTGCGGAACTTGGTGGGCCAGTAGGGCCAGATCAGCAGCTTGTTCTCGCGGATCGGCGGCATTGGCCGGATGTCGAGCTGGATCACCTCGATGGCGCCCTGGCGGATCGAGGTGCCGATGCAGTCGGACGCGGTATCACCGCCGCCGATCACCACCACACGCTTGCCGCCGGCCAGGATAGGGTCTTCACCGGCAAGGGATTCGCCGCCAATGCGCTTGTTCTGCTGGATCAGGAAGGGCATGGCATAGTGCACGCCTTCCAGCTCCATCCCGGGTAAGCCAGGGTCCCGGGGCCGCTCGGCGCCGGTGGTGAGCAGCACCGCGTCATGACCATCGATGATCTCGTCAGCCGGAATGTCGATGCCCACATTGACGCCGAAATGGAAGCTCACCCCTTCCGCGATCATCTGCTCGACCCGGCGGTCGATATGGTGCTTCTCCATCTTGAAGTCGGGAATACCATAGCGCAGCAAGCCGCCGGCATGCGCCTGTTTCTCATAGAGATGCACGTCATGGCCGGCACGGGCGAGCTGCTGGGCAGCGGCAAGACCTGCGGGGCCTGAGCCGATCACCGCCACGCGCTTGCCGGTGAGCTTTTCCGGAGGCTGTGGCTTCACCCAGCCTTCGGTCCAAGCCTTGTCGGCGATGGCTTCCTCGATCGACTTGATGGTCACGGGTGCATCGTCGAGATTGAGGGTGCAAGCCTCCTCGCAGGGTGCCGGGCACACTTTGCCGGTGAATTCCGGGAAATTGTTGGTGCTGTGCAGATCCTGCGCGGCCGATCGCCAGCTTCCGGCATAGACTAGATCGTTCCAGTCCGGGATCTGGTTGTTCACGGGGCAGCCGGTATGGCAGTAGGGCACGCCGCAATCCATGCAGCGCGCCGCCTGACGTCCGGCCTCGCGCTCATCCATGGGAATGGTGAATTCGCGATAGTGGCGCACCCGATCGGCGGCCGGCTGATAGGCCTGGCCCTGGCGATCGATTTCGAGAAAGCCTGTGATCTTGCCCATTACTCTATCCTCACGAGGCGCGCTTGCTGAGGCCGATGCGCATCTCGACCGCCTGTCGCGATTGCGCCCGCTCGATCTCCTGAAGGGCACGGCGATATTCGACCGGCATCACCTTGAGGAATTTCGGCCGGTAGACATCCCACCCGGCCAAGATCCGGCGGGCGAGCGGTGAGCCCGTGTAATGGGCATGCCGGGTGATCAGCTGGGTCAACCGCTGCTCGTCATAGTGACTAAGATCGGTCAGGATATCGACCAGCCCATGGGATTCGAGATCGCCACCGTGATGGTGCAGGCGTTCAAGCGCATCATCCTCGTGCTGGATGGGCTCGAGATCGACCATGGCCATGTTGCAGCGCTGCTCGAAGTCACCGCTCTCGTCCAGGACATAGGCGATGCCGCCAGACATGCCGGCCGCGAAGTTGCGACCAGTCTGGCCCAGCACCACGACGACGCCACCGGTCATGTACTCGCAGGTGTGATCGCCTGTGCCTTCCACCACTGCGATGGCGCCGGAATTGCGCACGGCGAAACGCTCGCCAGCGACACCATGGAAATAGCACTCGCCCGCGATCGCGCCATAAAGCACGGTATTGCCCGCGATGATGCTCCGTTCCGGCGTGATCACCGAGTTGCGCGGCGGGCGCACCACAAGGCGGCCGCCGGAGAGGCCTTTGCCCACATAGTCATTGGCGTCACCTTCGAGATCGAGGGTGATGCCATGGGCAAGGAAGGCGCCGAAGCTCTGACCCGCCGTGCCCTTGAGATGTACGGTAATGGTGTCATCCGGGAGACCTTTGTGCCCATAGCGGCGCGCAACTTCACCGGAGAGCATCGCACCCACGGAGCGATCGGTGTTGTTGATCGGGCTCTCGATCTCGATTGGGGTGCCCTTCTCAAGCGCCTCCTTGGCTTCAGTGATGAGCTTGCGGTCGAGCACATGGTCGATGTGGTGATGCTGCGCCTCGGAATGGCGGATCGCCACGCCTGCCACAACCCGCGGCTTGAAGAAGATGCGGGTGAAATCGAGGCCGCGTGCCTTCCAATGGGCGATCGCCGCGCGCTTGTCCAGGAACTCGCTCGCGCCCACCATGTCCGAGAAGCGGCGGAAGCCCATGGCCGCCATCAGTTCGCGAACCTCCTCGGCCACCATGAAGAAGTAGTTGATGACATGTTCGGGCTGGCCGACGAAGCGCTTGCGCAGAACGGGATCCTGGCTTGCCACCCCGACGGGGCAGGTGTTCAGGTGGCACTTGCGCATCATGATGCAGCCGATGGCAATCAGCGGGGCGGTGGAGAAGCCCATCTCGTCGGCGCCGAGCAGGGCTGCCACCACCACGTCGCGGCCGGTGCGCAGCCCGCCATCGCATTCAACCACGATGCGACCGCGCAACCCGTTCTGCACCAGGGTCTGCTGGGTTTCGGCCAGGCCGATCTCCCAGGGGCTGCCGGCATGCTTGATGGATGTCAGCGGGCTTGCGCCAGTGCCGCCATCGTAACCTGCGATGGTCACATGATCAGCGCGCGCCTTGGCAACGCCTGCCGCAACCGTGCCGACGCCCACCTCGGATACGAGCTTCACGGAGATCGCGGCCTGCGCGTTGACATTCTTCAGGTCGAAGATCAGCTGCGCCAGGTCTTCGATCGAATAGATGTCATGGTGCGGCGGCGGCGAAATCAGGCCGACGCCGGGGGTTGAGAAGCGCACCTTGGCGATGGTCGCGTCCACCTTGTGGCCGGGCAGCTGCCCGCCTTCGCCGGGCTTTGCGCCTTGCGCCATCTTGATCTGGATGCGGTCGGCATTGACCAGATATTCGGCAGTGACACCGAAGCGGCCAGACGCCACCTGCTTGATGGCGGAGCGGATGCTGTCGCCGCCCGGCAGGGGCACGTAGCGGTCCGACTCCTCGCCGCCCTCGCCGGTGTTCGACTTGCCACCGATACGGTTCATGGCCAAGGCAAGGGTGGTGTGCGCCTCACGGCTGATGGCGCCGAAGGACATGGCTCCGGTGGTGAAGCGCTTGACGATCTCGACGGCCGGCTCAACCTCCTCGATCGGCACCGGGCTGTGGCCCATCTCCTCGGCTTCCTTGATGCGGAAGAGACCGCGCAGGGTCATGAGCTTGGCCGACTGCTCGTTGATCTCTCGCGCGAAGGCGCGGTATTCCTCAACCGAGTTGGCGCGCACCGCATGCTGCAGATGGGCAACGGATTCCGGCGTCCATACGTGGGCTTCGCCACGCACGCGGAAGGCATATTCCCCGCCAATATCCAGCCTGTCGCGATAAAGCGCCTCGTCGCCAAAGGCCTGGGCATGGCGCACGAAAGTCTCGTGGGCCACTTCTTCGAGGCCGACACCTTCGACCTGAGTGCGGGTGCCGGTGAAATAGCGATCAACGAAGCTCGACTTCAGACCGACGGCATCGAAGATCTGGGCGCCGCAATAGGACTGGTAAGTCGAGATGCCCATCTTGGACATGACCTTGAGCAGTCCCTTGTCGATGGCCTTGATGTAGCGCTTGAACGCCTCTTCGCGGGTCAGCGGCTCATCCAGGGTCGGCAACATGGCCTCGATGGTCTCGAAGGCGAGGTAAGGGTTGATCGCCTCGGCGCCATAGCCGGCCAGCGTGCAGAAATGGTGCACTTCCCGCGCCTCGCCGGTCTCGACCACCAGGCCCACAGACGTGCGCAAGCCGCGGCGGATGAGGTGATGGTGGACCGCCGATGTGGCCAGGAGCGAGGGAATTGCCACGTGCTCGGCACTTACCATCCGGTCGGATAGGATGATGATATTATAGCCCTCGCGCACCGCATCTTCGGCGCGGGCGCAGATATGGGCAAGCGCATTGGCCATGCCGCGCGGGCCGATCTCGACGTCATAGGTGATGTCCAGGGTCACCGTGCGGAAGGGGTTGCTGGAGATATCGCCGATCGCGCGGATCTTCTCCAAATCCTCATTGGTGAGGATGGGCTGGGCCACTTCCAGGCGCATATGGCGCGAGGTGCCCCTGCGATCGAGCAGGTTTGGCCGCGGCCCGATGAAGGACACGAGCGACATCACCAGTTCCTCGCGGATCGGGTCGATCGGCGGGTTGGTGACCTGGGCAAAGTTCTGCTTGAAATAGGTGTGCAGCAGTTTCGGCTTGTCGGACAGGGCCGAAATCGGCGTGTCGGTGCCCATGGAGCCCACCGCCTCCTGGCCGGTGGTGATCATGGGAGCCATCAGGAATTTGAGATCTTCCTGGGTGTAGCCGAAGCATTGCTGGCGGTCGAGCAGCGAGACATTGGGCCGGCTCGGCACGGCCGTGACCTCGGGCAACTCGTTCACCCGGATCTGGGTGCGATCGAGCCATTCCTGATAGGGATGCTCGCTCGCCAGGGTGGTCTTCAACTCCTCGTCGGAGATGATGCGGTGCTGCTCGAGATCGATCAGCAGCATGCGGCCGGGCTGCAGCCGCCACTTCTGCACGATTCGCTCTTCGGGAATGTCGAGCACGCCCATTTCTGAGGCGAGCAGCACCTCGCCCTCATCAGTGACGATATAGCGGGCGGGACGTAGGCCGTTGCGGTCGAGGGTGGCGCCGATCTGCTTGCCATCGGTGAAGCAGATGGCAGCAGGACCGTCCCATGGCTCCATCAGCGCTGCATGATATTCATAGAAAGCGCGGCGCTTCTCATCCATCAGCGGGTTGCCGGCCCAAGCCTCGGGGATCAGCATCATCACCGCGTGTGCTAAGGGATAGCCGCCCTGGTAAAGCAGCTCGAGCGCGTTATCGAAGCAGGCGCTGTCGGACTGGCCCTCATAGGAGATCGGCCAGAGCTTGCTCATGTCGCCGCGGAACAGCTCGGAGGACATGTTCGCCTGACGGGCGGCCATCCAGTTGTAGTTGCCACGCAGCGTGTTGATCTCGCCGTTGTGGCAGATGAAGCGATAGGGATGCGCGAGCGGCCAGGACGGGAAGGTGTTGGTGGAAAAGCGCTGGTGCACCAGGGCGAAAGCGGAGCTGACCCGCTCGTCGGCAAGATCGCGGTAGTATTGGCCGAGCGCATTGCCCAGGACCAAGCCCTTATAGACAATGGTGCGGGCGGAGCACGAGACAACGTAATAGGCGCGCGCGGCCTCTTCCGGCATGGCATAGACGCGGTTGGAGATGACCTTGCGCATCACATAGAGCTTGCGCTCGAACTCCTCCTCGGTCATGTCGCGGACGCGCTTGATGAAGGCCTGCACGTGGAACGGCTCGGTCGGCTTCACACTCTCGCCCAGCACGGAGCGGTCGACCGGCACGTCGCGCCAGCCGATGATCTTGAGGCCTTCATCGAAGGCTGTGTCCTCGAACAGCCGCTCGATATGGCGCCGGATCGCCTGCTCACGAGGCATGAAGAGCTGCGCCACACCATAGTGGCCAGGCTCAGGCAGGTCGAAGCCAAGGCGCTCGGCCTCCTCGGCAAAGAAGGCATGAGGCAGCTGGATCAGAACACCTGCGCCATCGCCCGCACGGGGGTCAGCTCCAACCGCGCCGCGGTGCTCGAGATTGCAGAGGATCTTGAGACCGCGCGCGACAATATCGTGGCTCTTGCGATTGTAGATATTGGCGATGAGACCGATGCCGCAGGCATCGTGCTCGAGCGTCGGGTCATAGAGCCCCACGGCTTCCGGCAAGCCCTCCGGCCTGAAGCGCGGTGAGGCCTTCATGCTCGAGGCGGCCTGCACAATGTTCCGGCTCATATTCCATCCCTCTCATCGCTGCCGGCTTCAGCCAGCATCATCCAACCCGCAAAACCAAGACAACCGGCGGCTTCCGCTCTTGAGACACGCACAGGTTTCCCTGGCGGTCGCATCGGGCAGGCTTCAAGAAGGTTCGGGTTCTTTTGTGCAAGATGCCCGGCCCGCCCTATCGAGGGAAGGGGCGGCGGCATGGATCAGCTACCGAGACGCCCCGTCCCGCGTCGTATTTTTGCGCCGTTTGGCCGGCGTGCCGGTCGTCGTCATCGGTTGCACTCACCTCGGTTAGGACAGCACTGCTGTCCTATTGTGGCAAAGATGACAGATTTAGAGGCGGTGCGCAAGTTTCAAAATTCATCGCAGCCAAACGCGCAATATTATTTCGCGTGAAAGCCTGCGCGGACCTTAATCACAGCGCAAGTCGTGCCCGCGGTGGCGGGTATCGTGGTATCAACCGCTTGCGAGGTCACACGTCAGATAACATCATGGCCAGCGCAGAGCGATTGGCCAGATATAGGGTGGCGTAGAATGGATGCAACGAAAACGAGGACGGCCTACGGGGCGTGGCCCTCGCCAATCACTGCAGACATGGTTGCGGGACGCGCCGTCAGGTTCGGCATGCTGCGGGCGGAGGGTGAAGTGCTTTACTGGACCGAAAGCCGCCCCCGTGAGAACGGCCGCATGACCGTGATGCGCACCCGCCCGGAGGCGAGCCCACGAGACATGACGCCGGCTCCTTACAGCGCCCGGTCGCGCGTGCATGAATATGGGGGCGGTGAGTTTCTCACGGTCAATGGCGCGGTCTATTTCGTCAATGGCGAGGACCAGAACATCCATGTCGGCACGGTGGGCGGCGTGGTGCCACTCACGAGCGTCAAGTACTATCGGTTTGCCGATCTTGCCTATGACCGGCTGCGCCGGCGGCTGATCGCGGTCGCGGAGCGGCATGGGACAAGCGGGGCGGCGGATCCAAAGAATATGCTGACCGAGATCCCCCTCGATGGCAAAGCACGCGGCTATGTCACTCCGATCATCGATGGTTCGGATTTTTATGCATTCCCCCGGCTATCGAGCGACGGCAAGCGGCTGGCCTGGGTCGAATGGGACCTTCCCGGCATGCCTTGGGATGAAAGCCGGCTGATGGTCGCCGAGGTCGAGAGCACCGGACGGCTTGGTGCGATCACCCATGTTGCAGGCGGCAATGGCAGCTCGGTTTTTCAGCCGGAATGGGGCAGTGACGGCCGGCTCTTCTTCATCGATGACCGGACGGGATGGGGCAATCTCTACAGTTGGGATGGGCAGGATACGGTGGCTGTTGCGCCGCGTGAGGCTGAATTCGGCCTGCCACTCTGGGCGCTGGGCACGCGCACTTATACAGAGGTGTCGGAGGGTCGGCTGTTTGCGTGTTTCTTCGAGACGGGGATGGCGAAGACGGCCCTGATCGAGCCCGGCGCCAAAGACCCGGTCAACGTGCTGGATCTTGGGTTGCGCGATGTTTCGCAACCGACATTCGCCGGGGCTTCAGTCTTTGCCTATGCCACCACGGATCACAGCGCGCGTGCGCTGGTGCGGATCGGTATCAGCGAGGAGGTCATCGCCCCGCACGTGATCCGCCCGAGCCTCGATGCGCCCCTCAATCCAGGCGATATCTCGGAAGGCCGGCTGGTCACCATCGAGCGCCGGTACGGGGCTCCGGTCCACGCCCTCTATTATGCGCCGATGAACCGAAGCCATATGGGGCTCAAGGGCGAGGCACCCCCCATGATCGTGACGGCCCATGGAGGGCCTACGGGAATGGCCGATCGGGGCCTCAAGCCGCGCACGCAATATTGGACAAGCCGCGGCTTTGCCGTGCTGGATGTGGATTATGCGGGCAGCTGGGGATATGGGCGCCAGTACCGGGATCTATTGAACGGAAACTGGGGTGTTCGCGATGTGGAAGACGTGATCGAGGCTGCCGAAGCGGTGGCGGATCGCGGCCTTGCGGATATGGAACGCCTGGCGATCAGCGGGTCAAGCGCGGGCGGGTTCACCGTGCTCTGCGCGCTCGCCTTCGCGGATGTGTTCAAGGCGGGCGTGTCGTCCTATGGGGTCGGTGACCTCGACCAGCTGCTGCGCGAGACTCATAAGTTCGAAGCGGGTTATCTCTACCAGCTCACCGGTACCAGTGTCGGGGAAACCGACAGGATCTTCAGCGCACGCTCGCCGGTGCTGCATGCGGAGGGCATCAATGTGCCGATGATGTTCTTCCAGGGAACCGATGACAAGGTCGTGCCGCCGGAGCAGTCGCGGGTCATGGTTGAAAAGCTCAAGGCGCGTGGCGTGCCGGTCGGCTATATGGAATTTGAGGGAGAGGGCCACGGCTTCCGTTCGCCGCATGTGGTGAAGACGGCACTGCTGGCCGAACATGCCTTTTATGCCCGGGTGTTCAAGTTGAGGCCGCCCGAGGCTTTGCCACCCATCACATTGTTCAATGAGGATCGGCTGCCGTGAATTTTGCCAGCGACAACGTGGTGGGTGTTGCGCCCGCTGTGCTCGATGCCTTGGCAGGGGCCAATGGCGGGAGCGCCACGTCCTATGGGGCCGATGAATGGACGGCAAGAGCGGAAGAAAGGCTCCGCGAGATCTTCGAGCACGAGCTCGCGATGTTCCTGGTCACCACCGGGACTGCGGCCAATGCCTTGAGTCTTGCGGCGATCACGCCTCCCTATGGCGCGGTGCTGTGCCATGAGGAGAGCCACATCAATGTGGATGAATGCGGCGCGCCCGAGCTTTTCACGGGAGGTGCCAAGCTGGTGGCCGTGCGCGGTTCGGGGCCTGGTTCGCGGGGGGCGGGCAAGATCAGTGCGGACGGGATAGAGGCGACAATCGCCGGCTTCGGCCGGGCGCCGCATAGCGTGAAACCCGCCGCCATCAGCATCACTCAGGCCTCGGAATATGGCACCGTCTACACGACCGATGAGATTGGCTCGATCGCGGAAGTGGCGCGGCGCCATGGTCTGAAGCTGCATATGGATGGTGCCCGGTTCGCCAATGCTCTGGTTGCGCTGAAGGCCTCTCCCGCAGACATGACATGGCGCGCCGGGGTGGACGTGCTGAGCCTTGGTTTCACCAAGAATGGTGCGCTCGGGGCGGAGGCCGTCATCTTCTTCGACCCCCGGCGCGCGCAAGATTTTCCGTATTTGCGCAAGCGCACGGGGCATTTGTGGTCGAAGGGACGTTTCCTCGGGGCGCAAGTCAATGCGATGCTCGAGGATGAGCTGTGGCTGCGGAACGCCACCCATGCCAATGCCATGGCGAGCCGCCTCGGAGAGGGGCTGGGGAGATGCGGTGGCGTGCGCCTGCCCATAGACAGTGCAGCCAATGCCGTCTTTCCCATCCTGCCGGCGGCGCTTGATGAGAGGCTCAGGCGAGCGGGCGCTCACTATTACGACTGGTCGGCCATGGGCATCGATCCCGCGGACAGGCCGCGAGCGGATGAGCTGATGGTGCGTTTCGTCACCTCGTTCATGACCACCCAGGACGAGGTTGATCGGCTGCTCGATGCGGCCCGCGGTGCGCCGGAAATTGCGGCCTGGCGCGCGGGCTGAAGGGGGCAAGTAGGGCGGATGGCATCGAAAAGGGGCGCGCCCTCATGGAGCGCACCCCTGCCTCTCGCTCGTCGGCGTTGAGCAATACCGCCTGAGATTAAGCGGCTTTCTGCTCGATCACCTTCTTGGAGCCCTGGTCCTCGATGACCTTGCCAGGGTCGCTGGTGGTGATCTCGATCACGCGCGGCTTGGCCGCCTCGGGGACCTCGCGGGTCAGCTCAACATGCAGAAGGCCGTTTTCGAGCTTCGCACCGGTCACTTTCACATTGTCGGCGAGCTGGAAGCGGCGCTCGAAAGAACGGGAGGCGATGCCCTGGTGCAGGAAAGCGCCAGAGTTCTGCGACTTCTCCGCCTTGCGGCCGCTGATGGTGACGGCTTGCTCCTTCACCTCGACATTGAGCTCTTCCGGCTTGAAGCCAGCAACCGCCATGGTGATGCGATACTGATCCTCGGCCAGACGCTCGATGTTGTAGGGGGGATAACCGCTGCTCACATCGACATGGGCCAGGGACTCAAGCAGGCTCCCGAGCCGGTCAAAGCCGACGGTCGAACGGTAGAGAGGGGTAAGGTCGAACATAGCAACATCCTCCTAGAGCAATGCTGGTTCTCGTGGCTGCCTCCATTCGGACGGCAGCCGATCGTTTGGAGTGACGGACCCCGAAGGCTTCCGTCGGCTCAATAGTTAGGGTAAGCCCATCATTCTTCAAGAGGGTCATCTCTCCGGTAATCCAGTGAAAAGCACAAGCCAGGGTTCGGCTGGACCACTGCCGCAGCGTCTGGTAATCGGGAAGGGCGCGGAGCACTTGGCCCGCTGGCAAGGCGGCGACTGTCATGGATCTCGATGACGATCTGCAGAGGATCAATCCCACGCCCTCTGGTCTGACGTTCAACCATCTCACCACGCCATCGGGCGCGCGGCTGCGCTATGCGCTGTGCGGACTGCAGAAGCCCAATCGCGGAACCGTCTGCCTGTTCCAAGGCAGAGGCGAGTTCATCGAGAAATATTTCGAGACCATCTCAAACCTGCGGGCGCGCAACTTTGCCGTGGCAGCACTGGACTGGCGGGGGCAGGGCGGTTCGTCACGGCTCCTACAGAACAGCCGCAAGGGACATATCGAGAGCTTCAGCCAGTTCGATGAGGATCTCGCGAGCTTCATGCGCTCTGTGGTGCTGCCCGACTGCCCACCGCCCTATTATGCTCTGGCCCATTCCACGGGCGGCAGCATAGTGCTTCGCGCCCTGCCACGGCGGAGCTGGTTTCAAAAGGTGATGGTGCTGGCGCCGCTGCTCGGCATTCACTCCCGTGGGTTTCCGGAGCGACCGGCCCGATTCCTCGCGCGGGCCGCCAAGCTGCTGGGCTGCGCGTCCCGGTTTGTTCCGGGCACGGGGCACCAGCATCTCGATCATGGCAGCGTCGAGAAGAGCGTGCTCACGTCTGATCCCGTCCGGTTCGCCCGCACGGCCGCCTTGGCGAAGGCTTATCCGGAGATGGCGGTCGGCGGCCCGACGATCGGCTGGCTATGCGCGGCACTCGATTCAATCGAGGCGTTCGAGCGCGATTATCCCGGCAAGGTCGACATCCCGATCCCCGTGCTGATGGTGCTGGCCGGCAATGACATGGTGGCGGATAACCGGCCGGCCCGCCGATTTGCCCAGCGGATGCACAATGTCTCGCTGATCGAGATCAGAGGCGCGCGGCACGAGCTGCTCATGGAGCGGGATTTCTACCGCGAGCAGCTCTGGGCGGCGTTCGACAGCTTTCTCGAGGAGGAGAGATCCTGGCGATACGAGGAGGTCGCCTAAGCCTCGCTCCGGCAGTCCTGCTTGCGATCACCCGCCAGCTCATTGACCGCTGATCACTTCCAGTGCGGCAGCGTGCAGCTCCGGGCTGGCGGCTGCCACCACCGAGCCGCCATGCTTGGGATCGCCCCCCGACCATGTGGTGATCACGCCCCCCGCCTGGCGCACGATGGGGATCACCGCCGCCACGTCATAGGGCGCCAGGCTCGATTCCACCACCAGGTCGATATGACCTGCGGCGAGCAGGCAATAGCCATAGGCATCGGTGCCATAGCGAATTGTGCGGGTTGCGGCTCGCAAGCGCTCGAGGCAAGCCTGTTCGGCCGGTGTTCGAAAAATATCGGGGCTGGTGGTCGCCATGACTGCTTCGGCAAGGCTTGCTGCCGGACGGACGGAGAGTTTCCGCACACCGCGCGCGTTTTCGAGATAAGCAGCTTCGCCGGTTGCAAAGAAGCGCTCGCCGATAAAGGGCTGCTGAACAAGCCCGATATAGGGCTCATCATTCCTGCGCAGGCCGATCAGCGTCGTCCAGGTTGGCATGCCAGCGACGAAGGCACGGGTGCCATCAATCGGGTCAATCACCCAGGTGAAGGGCGAGCTGCCCTCCGTCGGGCCGAACTCCTCGCCGATGACGCCGTGATCGGGATATCGCTCGGCAATCAGCATGCGGATCGCTCGTTCCGCCTCGCGATCCGCCTCGGTCACAGGGTCGAACAGGCCTTCGCCTTTGTCATCGATGGTGAGCGATGAGCGGAACAATGGCAGCGATACCGCAGCTGCGGCATCACCGAGATGGCGCGCAAAGGCAACCAAGTCGGACGGGGATGGTTCGGAAGGAGAACTCATGGGGATCCTTCAAAATCCGCGACGCGCCAGCTTCCCGACGCGATGGGGATATGCCATCTGCATCTGGGCATGACAAGGCTGCCGGCCCATTCAGCAGTGTTCTGCATCTGCACAAAAATAGAGCAAAAAATGTGCGATGCAGCATAGAATGCCGGTGTTTATCGCAGCCTGAGCGGTTTTCTGTGCCTTGCGGGATGAAACAGCCGTGAGTTGCAGGCTTTTGGATAAGATTTAGGCAAGCATAACAGGCACATAGTCGCAGGGTGGATCGGGGTGGTTCTTCTGACAGATTGTCGCATCGCACCCGGCGCCCTTGCAGATTGTGCGGCGCAATGTATATTAGGCCCACGAGTTGAGGACGTGGTCCTCCTCTCGTAGCCCTTCCTGGGCGTTTCCTCCCTAGACTTGGGCCGTCACAAACCTTGCGACGGCCCTTTTTTCTTTTCGGGGTTGGTGACGGGACACATTGCGCCACCGCTTATTCGGCAGCCTCTCGCCGGGGATTGAGAAGGTGAGGCAATGTGTCGATGAGGTTTGCGATAATCTCCTCGAAATCCTCAATCAGGCGGTAGAAGCCGCCATGGACCGTCAGCGTCTCCTCATCCATGTAGAGCGCCCGATTGATCTCGATCTGCAAGGCATGGCGGCCTTGTGCTGGGCGGCCATGGATCTGGGTGATATGGCCGCCGGCATAGGGACGATTGCGCACGGCGGAATAGCCGCGGTGGGTGAGGGCAGTCTCGATGAAGTCGGTGACCGCGGGCGCGCAGGTTGAGCCATAACGATCGCCGAGTACAAAGTCGGGCCGCGGTACCGGATCGCTCGCGCTGGCGGGAGCAGCGGTCGAGGGCATGGAGTGGCAATCGATCAAGACGGCCTCGCCGAAGGCGGCAACGGTTGTGTCCATGAGCTCGGCCAAGGCGCGGTGATAGGGGAAATACAGCGACTGAATGCGGGCTTCCGCTTCCTTGAACAGAAGCGGGCGCCGGTAGATCTCGGCGGAATCGCAGACCAGCCGCGGGATGGTGCCGAGGCCTCCGGCCACCCGGACGGAGGATGTATTGACATAATTGGGCAGCCGGTCCGCGAACATGCCGGGATCGAGCTCGTAAGGCTCGCGGTTCAGGTCGAGATAGGCGCGAGGCACATGGGCCTTGACCAGGGGCGCGCCCATTGCCACAACCCCGGCGAAGATGTCGTCGACGTAACAGTCTTCCGAGCGGCGGAGCGCATGGGCGTCCAGCCGGGACTGGCTGAGGAACTGAGAAGGGTATTGGCGACCGCTATGGGGTGAGTTAAACACCGCTGCCGTTGTCTGGATCCGGGGACGGATAATCTCGAAGGGCGGGTCGAACAGCTCGCTGGGCGGCCTCGATGGCATGATCGATCAGATCCCTGAAGGACGGCCGCTAAACAGCCTGTCGTGGTCGCTAAAAGTATGAAAGGTGGACGGCTTGACGCAAGTGGCCTGTGCAATTCGTCGCGGCTTTGCTCCATGACAGAGCGCATTTTTCTCTTCACAGTGCGTTTACTCGTGCAGCGATATGGTCGCCGCATCCCCGTCAAGCTCTCTTCAGAAGTGAATCGCGCGTAAGCAAAAATGGCGAAAATCCTGCTGGCAGAAGATGATGGTGATCTACGACAGTTTCTGGTGCGCGCCCTGGAGCGGGCTGGGCATGAGATCTCTGCCTTTGCAGATGGCGCAGGCGCTTATGAGGAGCTGAAGCACGATCATTTCGATCTGCTGCTCACCGATATCGTCATGCCGGAAATGGATGGAATCGAGCTTGCCCGGCGCGCAGCCGAGCTCGATCCTGCGCTCAAGATCATGTTCATCACCGGCTTTGCGGCAGTGGCGCTCAACCCGGACAACAAGGCGCCGAAGGATGCCAAGATCCTTTCCAAGCCCTTCCATTTGCGCGATCTCGTGCGCGAGGTCGAGCGGATGATGGTGTGAGGCGCGGCCGGCATCCACAGGCCAGACGTTGAGCACTTGCATCGCCCGCTTCTTGCCGATATATGGGGGCACCCGAGAGGCGTTCAGCCAGGGCGGTTAGCTCAGCGGGAGAGCACTACGTTGACATCGTAGGGGTCACTGGTTCGATCCCAGTACCGCCCACCATTAAAAACAATGACTTAGCCAGCATTTTGCGAAGCTCTCTTTGGTGCAAGTGAACCAATATCGTATTCAAGCACTGAAGCAGCCTCGCGAAGGTGGTTCGGACTGAACCGCGCGTAGACCTTGCGCGTCACCTCCACGTCATTGTGGCCAAGGTATTGCGCGACCTCTTCCATGCTCCGGCCGGCCTCGACCATGTGAACCGCTGCGGTGTGGCGCAGCATGTGAGGCGAGACTTTCGGGAGCCCGGCTTTGACGGCCGCCGCGGCTAATCCTTTCTTGACTGATTCGATGGGCTTCCCTGCCCATTCGATCACATAGATATCGTTGGTCCGCATGCGCTTTGCCTCAAGCAGCGCCGCTTTCACCATCCGGTTCATAGGGACAATAGCCCGACCCTTGTGTGGCGTCGTAATCTCCGGGTTGCGCAGGTCGATCTTCTCGCGCTCGAAATCGCAGCGATCCCAGGTCAGCTGAAGGAGTGCCCTGGCCCGTGCCCCTGTGCCCAGGGCCAGGATGATGAACAGCTTGACGTGCGGGAAATCCGCCGCATCGATCAGCCGACGCGCCTCTTGCCTTATCAGATGAAGATCCTTGGGCTTCGGTTTGGACGGTCGCTCGATGTGCGGCGCCCGGTCCACAAGCTTATGCTTCTCGCCCCACAGCAGCACCATTCGGAGATGTCCTAGCTCGGTGTGAATGGTGCCGTCCTTTATTCCTGCATTGCGGCGCGCATCGACATGGGCGCGGCAATCGGCAATGGTGATGTTCTCAGGAGCCATCGGGCCGAAGCGATCTTTCAGCGCCTTCCATGTATGCTCCATCGTTTTTAGGACCGCGCGTCCAGAGTGATCGGCCACATAGGCCTTCCAGATTGCCTCGACGTCTCGCCCGCTCGGGCGGGTCAGGTCTGCGTAGATTGCCGGAGCAATCCTTTCAGCCGTGCCCTTGTCATCGGTGTTAAGCGAGTGACGGTGTCTGTCTCCTCGCTCGTCATAGAAGACGAGGGCGAATTTTCCTCGATATCGAGCGATTCGATATTGCTGTTTCGGCATTCGAATTCCTCCACCGCCGCTCGCGGAATCCTAATCAGCTTGCTGCCTAGCCGAAACGCTCGAAGCTTTCCGTTCGCGATGAGACCCCGGATATGGCGCTCCGAGCAGCCCCATTCCTCGGCTAGCGTGACAGGGGTATAGTTCTGTCGCCGCATGCATCATTCTCCTTCGTCTCGGGCGGGCGGAAGGGGCTTCCAACGCGTCGGCCTAACCGATGGTTTGCCGTCCTCGTTCACTGCCCAGCATATTCCATCAGTCCAGCAATCCGGGGGCTCTTGGCCTTCCTCGAAGCACCAAGCGCCACACTCATCCCCGTGCTCATCAAGGAGACCGTTCATCCAGGCGATGATGTTGTCGCTGCCGTGACCCGGTATTTCGGCCAGGAATGGCGTGCCATCTTTGGGAGCGCTCGACATCGGCTTCCACTCGCTCATGCCTCATCCCTCCTGACCCAGCCGCCGCCAACCTTGGCTTTCCACGGTGATTGCCGGCTGCCCGGCATTGGCCGGCTCTTCTTTCGCTCTATGCCAACAGCGTTCAGGCGGCGCTTATAGATCCGCGATTTCTCGGCAACGTCAGCCGGCGTCTTGATATTGCGGTCGCACCACGAGCAGATCGTCTGCAAGTTTGCCTCGCGATTTGCCCCGCCATTGGTCAGCGCCAGCGTGTGGTCAGTTACCCATTGATCGCCAGGGCGGATCTTGCGGCTGCACAGTTGGCATATGCCGTTGTCGCGCTCGAACACGCGCAGTTTCACTCGCGGCGGAACTGGCGTGTCCGCATCGGTGCCAATCCACTCGGGCACTGATCTGCCGGTCAACGCACACCCTCCATGATCTTGAACGCTTTCCAGCGCTCATAGAGGCTATCCCAGCGAGACGAGGCTTCAGTGTTGTAATCGAGGTATCGTCGCGAACTTACCCCGCAGAAATCCCGGACGGCCTGAGCGGCTTCTTCTGCATTCGACACGTTCATTTGATAGGTTTCATTTAGGAAGGCGCGAAACCTAACATCATGGCACAGGAATGCTGCCCGACGAGTACGGGATTTCTGCGGCGCTTCAAGCGGAGCGGATGGGCGGGTTTGTGCCGCTGTTTCATTGAGTCGCGCGATTGCGACATGGATTTCCTTCCCCGGCTGTGGCGTGCCGAATGCCTTGACGAAGGCATCGGCTTGCTCGATGGGCAGTTCAATCAGCACCTGCGCCACGCTCCGGGTCCTGATGAACTTCAGGTCGGAGTATGTGCCGCGGATGATTGCGTCATCGGTCATGCTGCAACACTCCTGTGGTTTGGCAGGAACCGACGAGCAAAATCGAGGTAATCGGCAGCGAGCCGGGCGCAGTCCTCTCCCATCTCTGGATACCGATAGGCTGTCAGCCGATGAGGCGCCGATACGGTGTAGGTCAGAGGCTCGACTTCCTTGATCTCGAACACGTTCCAACGGAACTCATCGGCCCCGAAGATCTCGAGATAAAACTTCCACTGACAACCGGTCAGGTATCGCTCTGCATCGAAACGAGCCGTGGTCTTGTGGTCATGCACCATCTTGCCGATGGTGCAATCCACTTGCCCGGTGACGGTGAGTGCGCCATAGCGTCGATATCCGCGGAGCTCACGAATTTCCGGCAGCGCTAGTTCCCCATCGCCAAGGATGAAGGTGTAGCCGTTAGCCGAAAGCTGCTGGTGCTCACCGTCCTGGGCCAGCTCAAGCGCCCTGTGAAAGGCTGTGCCGGCCAACATGGCTTCGCTGGGCTCATCGGTTGTGATAAACCTGACCAGATCCTCGACGGTCTGGTCTTCGTTCTCGCGCCAGCGCCTGAAGGACTCGATATTGCTAACCCGGGCCAACATCACGCGGCCTCGCTCTCGGCTTTCTGCTTTTCGGCGTAGCAGCCTTCGGACTTGTCAAAGATCAGCCCGATCTCCTTGGCGCGATTGTGCAGCATGACCTTGCAGGCGGGTCCGGCAGCATTTGCGCGCTCAATCAGGGCATTGATCGCATCTGCGTCCGCCACCTCCGGAAGGGTGTCGCGGAACCACTGTTGTTCGGCCATGGCTTCGCGCTGGGCTTCCGTCATCTCGTTCAGACGGTCCTTGATCCGCTGAATGACGCTGGCCAGGAAGCCGTCAAAGGATGGGCTTGAAGTTTCTGGAACCAGCAGAGGCTCAAGCTGGCCAGGGTTCTTGCCGAAGGCAGCGTCTGTTGGCGAGAACAGCAGCCGGCGCTTTCCATTGGCCAACACCAGCCGGCCCATCGCATCAGCCGCTTTATAAATCTCGCCCTTCGATCCGCCCTGTACGTCCAGGCGCTCTACGATGTCATCGCCGCTGCGCTGCTCATCCATGTGGGCGATCAGCACCACGTCCTTGCCGAAGCTGTTCAGGAGCTTGAGGAAGGAAGTGAAGCGAGACTTGAGCTCGCCATAGCCCTGCAAGGTCAGCGCGCCACCGCGGCCGAGCTTGGGATTGGTCTTGATGATATCGGCTGTGAGTACATCGAGAGCCCGGCCGGCCGTATCCACGATGATCGTTTTGAACGGCTCTAGATCGTCGGCCGTCATCTCGGCCACGTCAGACCAATCCGATACCAGAACGGCATCTTTGCGGTTCGCGGCGCGGTGGCTGCCATTGTCGAAGTCGAGCAGCAGGGGCGCCTCGGCCGTGAATGCAAGCGATGTCTTGCCGAGGCCGGGAGGGCCATAGATCACCGTGTTCAGTCGCTCGACGGTGATCGGGTCAGATGCCCGAGTGATCTTCAGTGCCATCTCAATCCCTCCATAGGGGGCGGTATTCGGGAAAGAGCCCCACGATCACGTTGTTTGCGACCGTGGGGCAGTTGCCGGCGGCAGGGGCGTTTCGGGATGGGGAAAGCCGCCGGATCTCGTCATTCGCCAACAGGGTTTCGAGCCGGTCCAGATGAGCCTCAAGGCGCGTCTGATGCGTCAGCCGGTGCCGCGCAAACTTCTCCTGCGCAATGGCCTTGCCTATCGCGTCATAGGATTTCAGCAGCTCCTCGAAGGTCTGGCCGCCGTCATAGTGCTTGGAGTCCAGGACGCTCATGACCAAAGCCCCTCGGCTGCATGATCCAGCAGCTCGAACTGATCCCGGTCTCGCAGGACATAGTTGATCAGCTCGCGTTGCATGTGCGGCGGTGCCATCATCTCGGGCTTGTGCTCGGGCTTAAGCTTGATGCCGTCGATTTCCCATGTGCCAGGATCGCAGGCCGGGATGAGCCGGACATCGAAGTGCAAGGTCTCAACCTCGATATCCATCAGATAGAGGCTGATTTTGTGATCCTCGCTCCAGACCTCGGAGCAGATAGGCTCTGCTTCGTAGACGCGTCCGAAGAGGATCATCGATCTTCCCCCCGCGCTTTGAGCATGGCGTCCGCTTGCGAATAGGCCCACTCTGCCCTAACCCGCTGCATTTGCGGGTTACACAAGCATTGAATAGCCGACACAGGCGATCCATCAGGGTGATACGGAGGCATCCACGTACCCATTCCCGCCATAGCGAAGCAGGCAAACCAGTCTCGAAGAGTTAGCCCGGGTACTTGCTGGTGAAGATCGGAAGCATCAGGAACGTGATTCCTGTCTGGCAAGATGACAGTCATTGCTCACGCCTCCCTCGCGCCGATGCGCACATAGGCCGGGACCTTGCCGCGGAAGTCGTATTTGCGGTCACGGTTCACCTGGAACTCGATCACGTCATCAAGGAAGATGATGCGGAACTTGGCCGTGAGCGCCGACCGCTCTGTTTTCGACAGGATCGGCTTCAAGCTCGGTGATGGATTGCCGAGGGCGAACGCGATCAGCGACGTTCCGGTGATCGCTCCAGCCAGCGCGGCGCTGAGGATTAGAAGCACGTGCTTACGCATAGGCCCGCTCCCTGGCCTTCACGGGCTTCAGCCAGCTCTCATGCACGTAGAGCGTTACCGCACCATAGGAGCTGTCGAATTCAATGGAGACTGCACCGTCCTTGGCCGGTCCGTCCCATTTGACTGTTCCCTCGATCGATACTCGATCGCCTTTGCGAAACTTCGCCATTGTGATCTCCCTTGAGGAGTTCGTTTTCTTGGCTAGGGCGCAGGTCAATGAGAGGGGTGAGGGGCACCTGCGCCCAGGGCAAGAAAACTTGCCGAGCCCTCCGCTGCGGGGTGAGCAGCGACGGTATGTGCGGATATGCGGTCTTTCCTCCTTGCTCTGAGAAAACCTCTCCATTTCCATGGGGCGAGAGGCTTGCCCCTTACCGGGACTATTCCCGGGTCTCGTTTGCTCGGCCGAAAATCCGGCGATGCGCGGAAACCAGCTCCAACTCTTGTGCTGTGAACTGGGGCTCGGAGACATCGAAGCCGAGCAGATCGTTCAGATTGGTCCGGAGGGCAGCGCAGATCTGTAGAAGCATGCAAACGGTCGGATTGGAGCTTCTGCCCTTTTCCAGCGCCCATATGTGAGACTTGGATGTACCGGCAGCCTTTGCGACTTCATCTAGGGATAGACCAATCTCTGCTCGGCGCCGCTGGATATTGGCGCCAATGACTTTTGCGATAGCCCTCGGCTCCATCATCCCTCTCCCGTACGTGCTGTGGCTTTGGTGATGGCGGCTTCTATGCGCCCCAGTATCTCGTCATAATCCCCGATGCTGAGCGCGATGCGGTCGCGCGCCTCCTTCAACGCCTCCCGCAGCTCAGCAATGAGCTTGTCCCGCTCGACCTCGCGGACGATGACCCTTTCAAGCGTGTCGACCCACCAGTCCTTGCCCGCTCCGCGCGCCTTCTGCATATGCTCGAAGAGCTTTGAGGCTTGCTTCACCCGCTCTGCCGTATGTCCGCTCATCCCCATGCTCCTATTAATCTGCTCCGGTCGCGACCCTGCCGAGACAGGGCCGAAAGCGGGTCAGGCTTCTGGAACTCGGTTCTGAAGCTCCTGAAGGCACTTTGCTGCGGCCTGGAGCTTGTCCCATGCCATGAAGATGTCTTCGCTTGCGTGCTTTCGATCGAGATCAATGAACCGGGCGAAGCTGGATCCTTGTTCGGCCAGCGCCCTCGCTTCGTTGAGGAGGTCTTGCGGGCTCATGCGCTGAGCCCGAAGACGAAGTGCCAAGGGCCGTAGCCCATGCGGCGGAGCTGCTCGTCGCTGTCTCGCTCGCGGAGTTTGGCAAGCGTGCGGACATAAGAGGCGCCGGGCTTGCCATCGCGGCTGAACTTCTTGCGGTCCGCCACGATCATCTTGTTAAGGCAGTCGGCCCCGACCGTTCCAAGGGTATCGGTCCGAACACCATGTTGGAGTGCCCGGCCACAATGGTCACAGTAGGTCTCGGGCTCGTATCCGACGATCGTGATTGCCTTGCTCATCCCCATCTCCTAGCGATCTGCTTGATGGGGATAGAATACCTAAATCTAGGTACCAGGTCAACAGAGATTTAGGTAAAACGTCTACGTCGATGCGTAGGCAACAAAAAAGCCCCGCCGCATGTGACCGGGACGGGGCAATGTTGTCGCTAGAAAAGGCGCGGGATTGGCTCCCGCATATGCCCTGTTAATGTGCGAGCGAGGGAGAAGGATCCAAGGGCGGGTAGGAACCTCGGCCGTCACGGGGAGCGACCGAGGTTCCTGAGATCGGTGCAGTCAGCGGCAAACAACAGCACCGCGATCAGTATACGGTCTGCTTCTGTATTCACAAGAGGATGTGCGGCCCCACCCGGGGATCGAGCAGGGCCGCTTTGGTGCGGACCAAAGCTTGGGGGCAACCAACCTGATCCGCTAACGGATCATCTAGCTTGCGCTTTGGCCGGCTGCAACGGCTAGCAACGGAGAAGCGTGAGTGCGGAAACAAAAAAACCCCGCCTAGGCGGGGTCAGTTGAGTGATACGACATGGTGATCCACGGGTGGCTTCCCGTGGCAGAGAAGAAAGGAAATGCCAGTCTAACCGTCCTGGCGCGGGTTGCTGAATCAACGCGATCCGGTGGGATCGGTTCCGAGCAACAAAAAACCCCGCAGAGGCGGGGCCGCGAGTCTTCGACAGGATTGCTCGATCGAAAGCGCGGAGGGTAAGTCTTACTGTGCCAGCGTGATAATGCCCACAACCGCCGCTATAATCGACACAAGAAGCCCAACGCCTGACCAGAATAGAAACGACTTAGACGGGAGCTCGGCGATCTTCTCGTGCGTCCTGATCGCACGCTCGTCTATTCGCGCAAGGACTACGCGGATTTCGGTAATGACGTCCAGCTGGGAGCGAACGGATCCACGCACCTCCGAAAGGGTGCCTTGGATACTCTCAACAGATGCTTCCAACTTGGCAATTCGCGCTTCCATGCCTCCAAATGTGCCACCCCCGCCGCCTTTCGGCAAGGGCTTCGACAGAGAAGCCGCCTCTTCCTGGGCGCGGTTCACGTGGACCATCATGTCAATAATGTTACTCATGCTTGTCGCCCTGGTCCAACTGGCGAATGAAGGAGCTGAGCATAGTCTGAGTCATCGCGTTTAATTGATGGATTGCTTTCAGCGCTTCTTCGCGATGCGAGCTTGCCTCTTCCTTTAATCCGGCGTCAGAGAACGCCTGTGCCATGTAGAGCTGGAGAAGTGCCAACTGGACCCGCAAGAGCTGGCCAATTAGACTGTCGATCTGCCCGGCATCTACATCGACCTTCCGCCTTTCTGCAACAGCCCGGTAATACGCCTGCGTCGGCGCTGGTCGATCGCTAAAATCGAAATGATCGGTCATATCCAAGGGCCCTGTTGTTCAGCCATGTCTTCCCTCACACCCTCCGCCCTATCCAGATCACGCGGCCCGCATCACCTAATCACCCCGAAGCGGCGAACAACGCGGCCGACGATGAACAAGTCTTCGGCGCGCCACTCCTTCGGCCTATGACGCTCATTATCAGAGATGACCCTAATGGTTTGATCTTCGGCACCGGGCGGGCTTGAAACCTCGAGGCGCTTTATCGCGACACCTCCCGCCTCATCGATGATGGCGTATAGCCCCGCCGGCGAGGGGATACGGTGCCTGGTATCGATGAAAACATAATCACCCTCGATCAATGTCGGCGCCATAGAGTCCCCCTCGACGGGGAAGATGGCTATGTCATGGGCGCGGATTGATAATGCTGTTAATAGGCGCGGCGGGAGACGCCAGTGATCTCGGATATGCTCCGCCGCGAAAGTCATCCCGCGCTTACCTGGAATGCCCTCAGCGATAATGCTAATACCGCCTCCGCCGAGACCGGCAGTCAGATCGATCTCAGGTGAGGCATCGGTGGGAATTCCACGTGCACCGGTTTCATTTCCGATGGTGGCCACCAATCCGGCATCGAAGTCAGGGTCTGGTTCGAATTCCCGGCCTTCGGGTACGCGTTGGAGCTCAGTCGCATCTTGAGGAGGTATCGCTCCCGGCTCGCCCAGAAGCCATGCCTCCGTAGTTTTGAGCGCCCGTGCCAGCTCCCAGAGCTTCTTTGGCCTTTTAACCTGGCCGGCCAAGATCGAGGCGATACCTTGCTGCTTCATGCCAACCGCCGTCGCTAGCTCACCTTGCGTGATCCCTAGATCATGAAGACGAGACCGGACGCGGGCGCCGATTGCGAGCCCTTCTGGCGTGATTTTGTTGGTGGCCATTTGGGCAAGATACCGAATTGTTGGTAGCACGCATTTACAGAGAAATAGGTTGATATTTACCTATAAATCGGTTAAATACAGAGGGCATGAGCAATCCTCTCATAAAGGCTATCAATCAGGCGGGCGGTCAAAAGGCCCTCGCTGATCGGATCGGAACCACCCAGTCAATGGTGTGGTATTGGCTGATGCGCGCGAAGAAAGGTGTGCCGCCTGAAGTCGCTATTCGCATTGAGCGCGCGACTGAAGGCGCTGTAAGCCGTGCTGACCTGCGCCCCGACATCTTCGCCGTCGACGAGGTGACGGCATGACGGATGCCCGCGCACACGAGCTGCTGCGGTCCATCTATGATCGATGGCAGCGCCTCGAAACCGAGAAGCAATCCATATCGGATGACCTGAAGGAGCTTTTCAGCGAGGCCAAAGCTCACGGCTTCGACGGCAAAGCGTTGCGTGCCGCATTCCGCAGGACGGCGAAGCTTGAGGACGCCGAAGAGCGGGCCAAGATCGAAGAGCATGACGAGCTCGTAGATCTGTATGTTTCTGCCCTCACGCGCGACGCGCGCGAGGAGATCAATCCCATCACCGGAGAGATACTAGATCAGTGCGCTGTGTACACAGCGCCGGCCTCCCCGCATGCCGAGCGCGGGGCTGATGAAAGCTCGGCGCAACTATCTGGCCCGACCCTCGATCGCGGCCGGTGCGATGGCCATCGGAGCAAACCAACTTCTGATGCTGTGCCGGGGGGCTCGGGCGCCCCTAGGGGTATTCATTCACGCGGCCAATCGGAAGGCGCCATCACCACTTCTGGACCTCGTGAAGAGCCAGAGATGCCGGAATCACTCCGGACATATCTGGCTGAACGCAACCGCAAAAGGGAGCCCGCCTAATGGCCTCCCTCCTCATCAGGAGAGGCGGCCCAGCCACGTGCGGGTGTGGCCAGACCGCCCTCCCAGATCAGCCAGCCAAATCGCTGAACGATGGGGTCAGTCACCGTCCTCCCCAGCTGCCCGATCGACCGAAATGTCTCCTTCGGAGACTCGTCTACCTCGTCTGCACATTTCGCGCCACCTTCGACGACCCGGAGTTGCACCTCCGTTCTGGTCCTCGCGTGGCGGTGACGATCTTCTTTGGAAAACACGCGATCAACCTCCCTGACGCGACAAACCGTAGCCAGGGAGCTTTTGCAAATGCGCAAAAAGTTTTTGCAGAACTGCAAAAATCTTTTGCAGGAGAGATACGTGTCCGACGTTGTTTACTGCTCAGACAAAGAGCTGATCGGGCGCGCCGCTGAATGGGCACGCTCTCTTATTCAGCGCGAGGTACGGGGGCCGGGTGATCTGCCTCGCGCGATGAAGCGCCTGGAGCGCAGATACGATCTTCCAGAGCGCACGCTTTGGAACCTGCGCTACCGCCCCAACAAACTCATCGCTTCTGTCTATCTCCGTCTCCAAGCCGCTTACGAGGCCGAAACCAAGCGGCAGATCGAGATGCTGAAGCACGAACTCGAACTCACCAAGGCGGCGACTGGTGAAGATGCAACTACTTCAAGTGCTATCCGCGCGGCTGAGGCTCTGGTGGCTTCGGTGGCTCCGCCGGAAATCAGCGAATAAGGAGAAGAGCCAGGAATGACTTTGGTCTCCTCCAGCAATCTGACAGAGCCTCGTGAAGCGGAACAGGCGCTGCGCATCGCGCGCACTCACGCTGGGATGGCGACTTGGGCGGGTACAGGCCCGGCAGGACGTGTGTGCCGTGATTGCCAATACTTGCCGAAGCCGAAGGACGCACCGGTCAAGCCGGCTCCATGCGGCAAGTACACGGAACTCATGAGAGGCCGCAGGGGCGAGAAGGTGCCGCCCACGGCTGATGCCTGCAAGCATTTCGTTGAGAGGAGGCGACAGTGAAAAAGCTCACTCGCGCCCAACTGGGCATGGCCAGGAGGATCGGCCGAAACGGATCCGTGGTGCTGGTCAACGGCGGGTATGCCACCGTTGGAGGGCAGAAGCTCCATAAGCGTGTGGTGCGCAACCTGATCGAGGCCGGCTTTCTCGCACCCTCTGGAGATGCGCTCTTCGCGGGCATTGAGCCCCAGACACTTCGCGCCAATCCCGAATTCGAGATCGAGCCTCGGGCATGACCTTCCATGCTCACGCCAGGAAGAAGAAGCGCGGCAATGCGGAGGAATCTCTGCAACGCGCTGTTGTGCAGGCTCTCAAGCTCAGGCGCGAGAGCGGTGTGTTCTTCTACCACGTCCCGAATGGCGAGGCCCGGTCGAAGGTCACCGGAAGCCGGCTCAAAGCCATGGGTGTTCTGGCCGGTGTGGCAGACCTGACGATCAGCATGCCAGGAGGCAGAGTGCGCTACCTCGAGCTCAAGTCACCGCGCGGCCGGCAGACCGGTGCCCAGCGCGAATTCGAGCGCATGTGCATGGAGAACCAGACGCCTTATGCGATAGCCCGCTCATTTGATGAGGCTATAGAGATCCTGGCGCGCTGGGGAGCCATTAAGCCAATGCGCATCATGGGGAGCATCGCGGCATGACGGTGCCCTCAGAATTCTACATCGCCATTGCCGAATGCTTCGCCTGCGCCAATCAGCGGGCCGAAGAATACCATGGCTTTCTCAGTGCCGGATCGCCAGCGCAGCGCCTGCAATATGCGGCAGCAGCCGGTGTGCCGCTCGAACCTCTCACAGCAGCAATCAATGAGGCGGGACGAGACGGCTTTGACCTCGGGGCCGCCGCTCATCTCGTCAATTACATCCTCCTGGCTGCCATAGCCGGGAAGCAGGAGCAATCCAATGCGTGAAGTCGAATTCGATGATCAGAACAAGAGTGCATTACAGGCACTCTGGCGCCATCACGAGACCTATGCACGTCAGCTCAACCTAAGACGCCCGTCAATATTCGATCAGCCAAAGAAAAAGACGAAGCTGGTCTTATCAACGCGAGGAACATGGACGTTTGTCCACGAGTGGGCGCCTACCATCCGCATCGAGCCTGAATTTGAGCGCCTTCTGCCGCATCAGAAGATCCTCCATGCAGTAGCCGAAGTGACGGGGGTTACGGTTGGCGAAATGAAGGGGCCTCGGCGCCACCCGCATATTGTCCGGGCTCGCCAGATAGCAATGTGGTTCATCCGCAATCATTCGCCTCACCTCTCATATCCCAAGATAGGCCAACTCCTCGGCGGCAAGGATCACACCACGATAATGCGCAGCGTGCAGGTGATAGACGAGGACAAGGCAAGATTTTCGGATGTCATCAAGGCTGTGGAGGCACGCCTCTGATGGCAAGGATCCGCACAATCAAGCCGGACTTCTTTCGCCACGAGCAACTGTTTGAGGCAGAAGTGGCCTGCGGATTGCCCCTGCGCCTCGCCTTTGCCGGTCTTTGGACGGTGGCAGACAGAGAGGGACGCTTCCGCTGGCAACCGCGCGTGCTTAAACTCGATGTGCTTCCCTTCGATGATGTCGATTTTCGGGAGGTGCTTAGTGCGCTCGAGTGCCATGGCTTCATCCGACAGTATGAAGTTGACGGAGAGCTGTTCGGGCACATTCCGAGCTGGGGGAAGCACCAGCACATCAATCAGCGTGAGCCAGCCTCGTCCATACCGGCACCATACGACGCATGTGCATGCATGTGCGAGAATATTCCTGCACATTGGGAAGGGGAAGGGAAGGGAAGGGAAGAGGAAGGGAACAAACAAATAGATAAATGCGCGCGGGATTTTTTCGCGGAGTTCATCGAAGCCTATCCGTTGCAGATCGAATTGGGGCGAGCGCGAGAGGCATTCGAGGCCGCGGTTGCCGCGGGCGCGGAACCAGATGCGATTATCGAGGGAGCAAGGCGCTACGCTCTGGAGCGCAAGGGCCAAGATCCGAAGTTCACAAGATATCCGGCAAAGTGGCTAGCCGGACAGGGCTGGCTAGACAGGCCGGCATCCCAGGGGGCAGCAGAGGTTAATCACGATGCCGGCGCCCCAGATTGGCCTAAGCTCCTGGAATATTGGCTAAAGCATCGAGACAAGTACGGGACCGACGAAGCTAGATGGCCCCAGTGGGCACGATGGCGCTCGGAAGTATTTGGGCCGCCGCCAGATCAGCCCCACACTAGAGTTCCTGCCGATCTTGTCGCTCTAGTCGGCAGCACCATTCCTCTTTCAAAGGCAAGCTGAAATGAAAGTAACGATTGGCTGGGTGATTTATAGACCAAAGCTCGATGAGGATGATCAGGTGGAGTTCCTCGGAATATTTCCCACCGAAGAGAAAGCCCGCAGGGAGATCAAGGTGATGTCTCAAGTGGGAAATGATGATCTTGAGATGGCACCGGTTCCATTCCGGGGATGGGGATATATCGGCTCTGGAGATTTCGACCACAACGACGCGTCGGATCAGCCTCTCAAGAGCTAATGGAAATCATGAAAAGGCTCTTCATCAACATCTACCGCACCAATGCGGGCACTGAGTTCGCCAGCGGGGCCAGCTCACGCCGAGCTGCTGACGCTGATGCAGAGATTGAGGAGCGCAGAACGCCCGGCGTGCGGCGGGTTGCCTGTATTGAGGTGCTTTACCGCGATGGAGATGGTCTGGAGGAGGGCTCGCATAAGCTGTACGCGGACCAATACCGCGCCATGGTCCAAGCCGGATCTATCAAGCTGGAGAAGGCGGGATGAGCGAACCTTGCACCTATGCCGTCCCATGGGACGATGACGATCCTGAACTGAGGGCCATCAAAGCCATCATTGCCATTTTCAAGGCAAGTGAACTGACGCCAGGAGAACAAGCGCTGGTTGCCGCCTATATCAATCGCCGCTATGGCGGTCGGTCGCCCGATGACCGGTGATGCCCCCTGCCGCTGGCTCACAGCAAGCCCGGAGGCTTATCGGGTCAACCCGGATCGCTCACTGACACGCATCCCAGGCTCGATGCTCTGCGGCTGGGCTGAGGGGCACCGCGGCGAGATCGCGACACTGCCGCCATGGGCTCGCGGATGGATCGAGGCAGGCGGCCCGAACTTCTCACCCGATCGCCACTGCCCCGGCTGCCCAGGGCATGAGCCATATGATTTCACAGCAGAGTTGGGGGCCACGCATTGAACCAGACCGCCTGGAAGCAGCACCTCGAAGCACGAGCAGATGGCATTGCCGAGACGGCCGATCGTATCCGGCGCGCGATCCTCACCATGGCGGCTATTCCAGATCCGGATGCGCGCTTTGTCTATTCTGGCGTCACCCTGGACTATCGAGCCGTTCGCGATGTGCGGGAGGCATATGGGTGGGACGAGGCCCGCGCCCGCCGCTTCCGTCCAACGCCTCGCGATATCGATGACCTGCTGGTGATCTGGAAAGCGCTGGCGTGGCTTGTTCAAAAGCCAAACGGGCGGCGCGATCTCAAGCTACTCATGGCCCGTGCATTCGATACGCCATGGTGGAAACTGGGCATGATCTTCGGCCGGGACGAGCGCACTCTGCGGAGATGGCAAGACGGCGCCGTAACCGCTGTGCATCTACATCTGGTGAGCCAAAAATAATTCTTTACAAAATGTCCGGAATGTCCGACATTTTACGTGATTTGGTCATATGATGACCGCCGTGTCTGAGCCCGCCGGAGAGATCCTAAGCGGGCTTTTTGCTGCCTGGTAGATCGTCTTCTCCCACGGAATCAGTTTAGGGCCACTGCAGGCGAGACAGCAGCCCTAAACTTTCCAACGTAGCCGTCAGCCTTCTTGATTGGCCTCAGGTGAGACTGAAGTGGCAGGGCTCGCGGCACGCGCGGGCACCTCGTCCATTCCGGCCAACTTATTTGCACAGAGTTGATTTGCGTCGCTGACCTGCTCCTTTAGACCGGGGATTTGCGCCCAGCCACCCTCCTTGACGAAAGTATCGCGATCCCAGCTGCTCTCTTTCTTCAGATCGACAAGGAGCTGAGCTGCATTTGGTGAGGAGACGAACCTCTGGACGCAAAGATTAGATACGAGTTCTGCGCGTGCTTCGCCTCTCGCGTCAGAGACCATTTCGTTTGCGGTCCCGCCAGTGACCCATCCACCCCAAGTAAATCCGATGATCATGGTGGCCGCGATACAGCCTGCGCACGACCATAACCAGAGTCCTTTGGAAGGCCTGAACTCAGCCCAGCGTTGTAAATATCAGCCATCTCTTGGCTCCCTCCTTTGTTGATTCATTTTTGTACAAGAGCAGGGTACCGGACAGGTTCGCATCTGTGAACCCTTGAAGGCAAAAAAGCGGCCGAATTGCGGATTAAACCATCGTCCTGCGCTAAGGACAGCGAGGAGTATCAGGCCCGGGCTCAAGCGCTCGGATACGGCACGGATACACCGCGCATGTCGCGCGATCATGAGGCGACCCACCACCTTCTGGCCACATGGCTTGGCCTGCCGCACAGTCCAACATTGTACGGCGTTGCCGCAAAGCAGACCTATCCGGATTGGATGCTCGAGGAAGCAGCTGTGCTGGCAATCCAGGCATTCGCCAGGGCAAACGGGGTGGATCTGACCACACTCGCCATTCGCATGGCCACGCGACGGCAGCGGCATCGCTCTGCAATCACTGGTCGGTTTATCAGCAAGGCTGACGCAGAGGCGAGCCCAGAGACCATGGTGAAGGAAGCAGGCTGAGCATGTGGCAGGTTCTGCGCAAATCGGGACCGGACGCCGCGGCGCATGCGTTTGGGGCTGCTGTGATCGTCCTGGTCTGCGCCTTCCTGCCGTACTGGCTTGGCCTGTCCATCGCCGTAACTGGCATCTGGTTCATGCGGGAGTGGACCCAGGAGCAGGCCAAGACCGGCGATTATGATTTTCGGAATGCGGTCAACCCGCTCGCATGGTCGGACGGCAAGAACCTCGAATGGATTGCGCCAGCTGTGGCTGCACTGGTTGCGGCGTTCTTTGTGATCTAGACCGCTCAGCTCCGTATGCGTTAGCCTCTCGGATGAGCTGAGGGGAAACGTCATGCGGATTCTGATTGCCGGTCTTGCGGCCTTGGCGCTTGCTGGATGTGCTCATATTACGCCAAGAGACAACGAGCCCTCTGTCACCTTGCATTCATCAGCGTCACTGGACGATACAGCAGCGTGTGTGGTCCGTTCGCTCAATACCCAGATGCACACGAACAATCCCTTGGGCGTGAGCATCACCCATAAGACCGAGATTATCGAGCCGGGCCGAGTGTACGAGGTCAGCCCGCAGCAGACCATCACCCTTACGGCCGAGATCTACTTCATTCGCCTCACAGCCGTTCAACCATCCGGCACGCGCATAGACGTGCATGTGATCTCGACATGGCGCGATCAGGTCGAGCCGGCAGTCAGGTTCTGCGCTACCTAAAAGAGGGATGCCCAACATTGGGTAAGCTGTCAGGCTTGCGTCCTCGCATGGCTTCCCTTGCGCCCCGCCTTGGCTATGCCCCTGGAGACGAGAAGGCGAGAGACCAGCAACGCCGCTCAACCCAGCCTTGGCGCGCTTGGTACAAGACGACGCGTTGGCAGAAGCTTCGGCAGCGCGTCTTCCTTCGCGATCATTATACCTGCCAGCTCTGCGGCAAGCTTGAGGGCAACACAAGCAGGCTGATCGGAGATCACAAGGAGCCACACCGAGGGAACGAGGCAGCGTTCTTCAATGAAGAGAACGTCTGGACCTTGTGCAAGCCGTGTCACGATAGCGAGAAGCAGAAGCAGGAGAAGCGATGAGTGGCCAGACAACATGGTCCGTCTGACTGGGCGCCGCCGCTATCGTGCTTCTGACGATGGAAGCATCATTCTTCAGGTTGAGGAAGAGGAGCGCTTCCGCACCAACTATGGTTCGGTCCGATGCCCCGGCACGCTGCCATATTGGAGAGACGCCAGGGTGGAAGATCTCACGGCGCACGATGCAATGGAGGCGGAGACAGTAGGGCTTTTAGCCGGGGGGAGTCGAAAAGTCTGAGGGGCTTCTCTCGCCGGGACCCGCGCGCCCCTCATTCGGAGATTATTTCTGTCTGGGGGCCTTAGACTGCGTACTAGACCAGAATTCACATGAGCAGATCAACCAAAATCGACTGGGCTGCAGTAGAGCTTGAGTTCAAAGCTGGGAAAGCGTCTCTGCGGGAAATTGGCCGGAAACATGGGATTTCCGAGGGGGCTATCCGGAAAAGAGCGAAGGCGGAGGGGTGGTCTCGCGAGAAGGTACGCGCGCGAACTTGCGTACCAACCCATGTTGAACCCCAGGTCATCCCGCCGACACTCGACGTGAAGCCAGAGCATCTGGTCACCAATGGCCAGGAGTTGGTCATGAGAATGCTCAGCGAGCTCGATGCCACCACTTCGCATGTGGGGGAGCTGGAGAAGCTTATCGAGCAGGCGACTGCGAATGACCCGAACGACAAGCGCTATGAGGCGATGATGCGGGCGGTGAGCCTCCCGACCAGGGCTAACATCATCAAGACGCTGGCACTGGCGGCGAAGACACTTTCAGAGACCGCGGCGCCGCAGGGCAAGAAGCAGGAGCGCCAGTTGGCTGCCGAGAGGGTTGCGAGCGGCAAGTTTGGCGTGCCTTCCGCGCCCAAGTTGGTGGTCGATAACAAACGATGACGGAATGGAGCACGGCGTGTCCCGATTGGGAGCGCCGGATCAAGGCTGGAGAGAGCCTGATCACGTTCCCGCCCTTGTTTCCTGATGAAGCCGCAGCCGCGCTCGATGTGTTCAAGGCGCTCCGTATCGTGGATGCGCCAGGAAGCCCGACATTCGGGGAGGCCTGCGAGCAGTGGGTCTTTGATTTCGTCGCTGCGATCTTCGGTGCCTATGACCATGAGAACGCGCGCCGGCTGATACGGGATTTCTTCCTGCTCATCAGCAAGAAGAACTCGAAATCGACGATAGCCGCCGGGATCATGCTCACAGCGCTGATCCGCAATTGGCGTCTTTCGGCAGAGCTTTTGATCCTAGCGCCGACGATCGAGGTTGCTGACAACTCATTCAAGCCGGCCGCCGATATGGTGCGGCATGACGAGGAACTATCGGCCCTCCTGCATGTGCAGGATCATGTTCGTACGATAACGCACAGAACCACGAAGGCCTTTCTGAAGGTGGTGGCGGCGGACAGCGACACGGTGTCCGGCAAGAAAGCCGCCTTTGTGTTGGTCGATGAGCTGTGGGTGTTCGGCAAGAAGCCAAATGCCGATGCGATGCTGAGAGAGGCGACGGGCGGGCTGGTCTCGCGCCCGGAAGGGTTCGTGATCTATCTCTCGACGCAAAGCGACGAGCCACCGGCTGGCGTGTTCAAGGCGAAGCTCGATTACTTCCGGAACGTTCGGGATGGCGTCATCAAGGACAATAAGAGCCTAGGCGTGCTGTTCGAGTTCCCGCCGTCCATGATTAAAGACAAAAGCTGTCTAGAACCGCGGAACCTCTACGTCACGAACCCGAATATTGGGCGCTCTGTCAGCCAGGAATGGCTTGAAGATGAGCTTACGAAGGTTCTCGCGGCCGACGATGGTGCAAAGCGGACCTTCTTCGCGAAGCATCTGAACATTGAGATCGGGCTGGCGCTTCGGAACGACGCTTGGGCCGGAGCGCGGTACTGGAAGGCGGCTGGAGATCCAGGTCTAACTTTGGAGTCGCTGCTCGAGCGATCGGATGTTGTCGTGGCGGGCGTGGATGGCGGCGGCCTCGATGACCTGCTTGGCCTCGCTCTGATCGGGAGAGATCGGATCACGCGGGACTGGCTGCTTTGGAACAAGGCCTGGGCGCAGACAGACGTTCTCGATCGACGCAAGGACATCGCGTCGGTGCTCCGTGATTTCGAGCGCAATGGGGATCTAGTGATCTGCGAGGAGCCTACGCAGGACATTCAGGAGGTTGCCGACATCATCGAGCGCGTTTGGCAATTCGGCCTGTTTCCCGAGAAAGCGGCGATCGGTTTTGACCCGCAGGGCGTGGCGGCAATGGTGGATGAGATTGCCTCCCGCGACATCCCCGATGAGGCAATGATCGGGATCGCGCAGGGTTACCGGCTGTCCGGTGCGGTTTGGGGAATGGAGCGGAAGCTGAAGGACGGCACGCTGTGGCATGCGGCCCAGCCGCTCATGACCTGGTGCGTGGGTAACGCGAAGGTTGAGCAGCGCGGGAATGCCGTGCTGGTCACCAAACAAATGGCGGGCAAGGCAAAGATCGACCCGCTGATAGCCGCTTTCAACGCCGTGATGCTGATGAGCCGGAATCCGGAGCCAAAGCGCGAGCCGGAATACCAGATGATGATCTTCGGCTGACCAGCCGCAGGAGACTACCAACAATGAACAGGGCGTATTCGGTCCTGACCGTGAAAGCGGTCGAGGAAGAGCAGCGTATTATCCGCGGCGTTGCCACGACCCCCGCTCCGGACCGTGTCGGCGACGTAGTTGAGCCTCTGGGCGTCAAGTTCACCAACCCGATGCCGCTGCTTTGGCAGCACCAGTCGGACAAGCCGGTCGGCACAGTGAAGTTCGACAAGCCCACGAAGGACGGCATCACGTTCGAGGCCAAGCTTGCCGATATTGCCGAGCCTGGTGCACTGAAGGACCGCATTGACGAGGCTTGGCAGTCGGTGAAAGCGGGCCTTGTCCGCGCCGTCTCGATCGGGTTCCGAGCTCTCGAATATGCCTTCATTGAAGGCACGGGCGGCATTCGGTTCACCGAGACCGAAGTTATGGAGCTCAGTCTCGTCACCATCCCGGCCAATGCCGACGCCACCATCACCGCAATCAAGTCGATCGATGCCCCATTGCTCGCCGCGACCGGCAAGGAGCCAAGGCCAGAGGATCGACCTGTGCCCCCCGGCGCCTCGGGGAAGAAGACCACCAAACCCGTCAACCTGAGGCCGAAGGAGGCCACTGAAATGAAGACGCTTGCTGAGCAGATTGCTGCTCTCGAAGCCAAGCGCGCGGCGAACGCTGCCCGCATGGAAGAAATTCTGACCAAGGCGGCCGAAGAAGGCCGTTCGACCGATGAGGGCGAACAAGAGGAGTTCGATACCCTCGAAGCGGAGGTCGAGCAGATCGACGGTGACCTGAAGCGTTTTCGCGCTCTGGAGAAGGCCAAGGTTGCCACCGCCAGGCCAATCAATGGCAGTCAGATCAAGAGCTCTGCAGACGGAGCGGCGGCCCGCACTGGTGTGGTGATCAAGTCGCCGAAGCCAGAGCCTGGAATTCGGTTTGCTCGGTATGCACGATGCCTGGGGCTTGCTCGCAAGCAGGGGCGCGACCTGTTGAGCGTGGCTGAGGAGCAGTACGGCACTCGCGATCCCGATCTGATTGGGATAGTGAAAGCGGCTGTCTCTGCCGTGAACACGACCACTGACGCGGCTCTGATCGGCAATGAGGGTGGTTTCGGCGATTTTGTCGAATATCTCCGCCCAATGACCATTGTTGGCCGCTTTGGCAATGGCGGCATTCCCGGACTGCGCCGGGTGCCCTTCCGCGTTCCTCTGATCCGCCAAACCGGTGGCGCTGTGGGGTACTGGGTGGGGGAGGGTGCGGCCAAGCCGCTGACCAAGCCCACCTGGGGCCGCATCGAGCTTGGACCGCTGAAGGCAGCTAACATTGCTGTCGCCACGATGGAAGCTCTGCGCGACAGCTCGCCCTCGGCCGAAACGCTGCTCCGTGACGATCTCGCCGCAGCCATCGCCGCTGCGATCGACACGGCATTCATCGACCCCGCCAATGCGGGCACGAACGGCGTGAAGCCGGCCTCGATCACGAACGGCCTCACCCCGATCCCATCAAGCGGCAACGACGCAGCGGCAATCCGCGAGGATGTGCGGCTTGCGATGGCTGCCTTCATTGCGGCCAATAACCCGCTGTCGTCTGGCGTCTGGATCATGTCCGCAACGACTGCCCTGGCTCTTTCGATGATGCGGACCGCCCTCGATCAACCCGAGTTCTCGGGGATCACTATGAACGGCGGCACGTTCTTCGGACTGCCGGTGATCGTGTCCGAGTATATCGACGGCTATGTGGTGCTCGCCAATGCCGGCGATATCTGGTTTGCCGATGACGGTGGCGTGGCAGTTGACATGTCCACTGAAGCGTCGCTGGAAATGGCCGACAACCCAACTGGTTCGTCTGTCACCCCGACAGCGGCGCAGCTCGTTTCGATGTTCCAGACGAACAGCGTAGCGTTCCGTGCCGAGCGGACCATCAACTGGGCGCGCCGTCGAGATACGGGTGTGGCTCTGATTTCCGATGTTGCCTGGGGAACTCCGGAGCCTGCAGAGCCCGAAGTCTGATCGTCTGCTGAGACTTTTGCCGGTCGCGGGTGACTGCGGCCGGTTCTCCTTCATCGGAGTGCAAACCATGAAAGATCGCGTGATCGCTAACCGATCGATGACATACGGCACACGCCGACTGAATGCTGGCGATGAATTCACTGTGCCTCGCCGGGATGCTGATCTTCTGGTCCGCATCGGCCGAGTCCGCTACGCTAGCGCGGTGCCCGATAGCAAAATTGAACGCGAATCGTTCGGTGGCAAAGGGGATCACGATGGTGAGGGCAAGACGGGTGGGAGCAAGGCTGCAGACGAAGATCTGACCGCCCTCCGTCGCGAATATCAGGAGAAGCTTGGCAAGCGGGCATTTGCTGGATGGGATGCTGCAGAGCTTCGCAAGCGCATGGCCGAAGCTAAGGTCTGAACAAGGTGGCAAAGCCCCGTTTCAGGATCCGGTCGGACGGTACCGGCATTCGCGTCGTCATGCCTGACGTTCGTGAGAAGGCGCTCTCCCCGGTGTCTCAGCCCGGGGGCTGGTGGCCGATTGTGCGGGAAAACTACCCGGGCGCATGGCAACAAAATGTGGAAGTTAAATACGACTCCGTTCTATCCAATCATGCCGACTTCGCATGTCGCACTTTGATCGCCTCGGACATTTCGAAGCTCCGGATAAAGCTCGTCCAGAAGGACAGCGCTGGCATCTGGACGGAGACGACCAATTCTGCCTACTCGCCAGTCCTCCGGAAGCCCAATCACTTTCAAAATCGGATCCAGTTTATCGAAAGCTGGGTGCTTTCGAAGCTCCAGCGCGGCAACACCGTGGTGCTGAAGAAGCGCGATAGGCGCGGAATCGTGAACGGCTTGTATGTTCTGGATTGGACACTTGTTACACCGCTCGTAACCGATACCGGGGAGGTCTATTACGAGCTCAGTGTGGACAACCTGTCTGGTATCTCGGAGCGGCTGATCGTGCCCGCGTCCGAGATTATCCACGACCGCTTCAATTGCTTCTTTCATCCTCTGGTCGGGCTATCACCAATCTTCGCTGGCGGGCTCGCTGCAATGCAGGGCTTGGCGATCCAAAATGACAGCACGCTGTTTTTTCGGAACGGAGCCCAGCCCGGCGGCGTGCTAACAGCACCGGGCGCGATTAGCGATGAAACTGCCAAGCGGCTGAAGGAATACTGGGACACCAATTTCTCGGGGAAGAACGCCGGGAAGGTGGCCGTACTCGGAGACGGCCTCAGATATGAGGCAATGAGAGCTAAGGCTGTCGACTCCCAGCTAATTGAACAACTTAAGTGGTCCGCTGAGGTCGTGTGCGGCGTCTATCATGTGCCGGCTTATAAGGCCGGTGTAGGTGCGCCGCCGGCCTACAACAACATCCAGAACCTGAACCTTGAATATTATACCGGATGTTTGCAGCGGCACATCGAGGACATCGAGGCGTGTCTCGATGAAGGTCTAGGAATGGATGGCGTCACCATCGGAACCGAGTTCGAGGTCGACGATCTTCTGCGCATGGACACTGCGACACAGTTTGAGGTTGCTCAAAAAGCCAAGGGAACCGGCACCTTGAATGAGATCCGGCGTCGAGTGAACCTTGGCCCGGTAGAGGGCGGCGACACCATATACCTTCAACAGCAAGACCACTCGCTAGCGGCGATCGCGGCCCGCGATGCGATGTTGATAAACCAAGCAAACACCGAACCGGCACAAGCTGGGGCGGAGATACCAGCCAATGACAATCAGGCCGAAGTCGAGGCCCGAGCAGCTCTCATCGAGATATACAAGGGACTGCGTTGATGTTCGATGGCAAGGCCTTTGGCCGCGAAATCGTTACTGCGGTCAAAGAGCATGTTTCGGGCGCACTCGCTCCCCTGGTGGCGCGGTTAGACGCGTTGGAGCGTGGTTTCAAAGATATCCCTGCGCCAAAGGATGGAAAAGACGCCAATCCGGAAGATACCGCTTCAATAGTCATTGAGCGTTTGCGCGGTGAACTCGCAGCCCTACGTACAGACCTCGACACCCTTAGCAAGCGACCCGAGCCAAACGTACCGCAGACGGTCACAGATGTTCTCGCCAAGCTCCCGCAGCCTCTCTCGATCACTGATGTGAAAGGCGCAATCGAGCAGCATACAGAAGCACGGTTCCTCGAAGTTCAAAGCGCAATTGACGATCTAGAGAAACGGGATTTACTGCCGCTGATCACTGAGCGGATTGACGAAGCATTACAGACAATCCCTCCACCGCTTAGCCGCGCAACGGTGCAGGAGATCGTGGACGAGAGCTTGGTGTCCGCACTTTCTGGCCTTCCGACCAAAGAAGGCATCGCTGCCGAGGTTCTGGAGCGAGTTCAGGCGGAGGTAAACGAATCGACAGAGATCCTCAAAGCGACCTTCGTCCACCGCGGCGACTTGGATGCGAAGATTCAATCCATAGTCAGCGAGCAAATCTCTGGAATGCCGCTACCTCAAGACGGGAAGGACGCTGAGCCCGACGAGGTGGCCTCAATCGTGATTCGACGGGTCGAGGGTAGCCTAACGGCGCTTTGGCAGGCCCTTGAGAACCTGAAGGCAGAGCAACTCTCTCATCTGAGAACCGCTATAGATCAGGCCGTATCCGAACTGCCAAAGCCGAAGGACGGAGAGCCGGGAAAGAGCGTGACTGTTGAAGATGTTCGGCCGCTCGTCGAGCGAGAGGTATCTAATGCAATTGCTGCCTTGCCACCGCCTGAAAAGGGAAAGGATGGCATTGGGCTTGCCGGCGCATTGATTGATCGAGACGGGAATCTGGTCCTCACCCTCTCCGACGGCAAGCTATGTGAGTTGGGGCGCGTGGTTGGCAGAGACGGCAAACCTGGTCGCGATGGCTTCGGCCTGGACGAGTTCGATGCATCTCTACTCGAGGATGGCAGAACGGTGGTCCTGTCTTTTTCCCGCGGTGATATCGAAGAGCGTCACGAGCTCCATTTCCCTGTGGTGCTCGACAGAGGTGTGTTCAAGGACGGAGGTAGCTACCTCGTTGGGGATGGCGTCACTTGGGGTGGCTCTTACTGGATCGCTCAGAAGAATACTGAGGCTAAACCGGGTGAAAACAGCGACTGGCGCTTGGCTGTCAAGCGCGGCCGGGACGGCAAAGATGGCGTAGTCAAGGCGCAGGCGCCGGTGGCTCCGATCCGTGTCCGGGGCCCAGCGGAGGCGAACTGATGGTCGCGCTCGCAACCCTCGACGAGTCGAAGCGGCGTCTCAACATCGATACCAGCGACTTTGATCAGACGATCGAAGGGTACATCGAAGCGGCTTCGGCTTCGGTGGTCAACTACCTTAAAGGGCAAGCTAAACAGCTGCTTCAGCTCGATGGAAATGGCGAGATGCCTCCAGATTTCGTAGTCCCGCCTGCCATCGTCACAGCCACAATCATGCTGGTCGGATACTGGTTCAGGAACCCCGATGCAGATCCGGACGGAGATTTCGAGCAGGGTTATCTCCCGAAGCCGGTCACGGCCATCCTGTATCCCTTGCGAGACCCTGCTCTTGCCTAACCACCTGGAGGAAAGGGTGATGTGGGTGACGTTCGATCGAGATTTTCCCTATCACATCCCGGAACACAAGGGCCGTGCCACGATCCATTACAAGGCCGGCGAGACCTACAATGTGCGCCGGGAATGCGGTGAACGGGCAATCGCCGGCAAGTACGCGAAGGCAGTGAAGAGCCCGCGCCAAAAGCAGGAAGAGAATGAGAGCCGGCCAACTTCGTGAGCGCGTTCTGTTTCAGACCCGCTTGCCGGACCAGGACGATGGCTACGGCAACGTGATTGAGGGCTCCTGGACCGATGAGTTCGCGGTCGCAGCCCGTATCCAATTCCTGCGGGGTACAGAAAGCGTGATGGCCGCTCGTCTGGAAGGGCGGGAGCCGGTCATCATCACCGTACGCCGATCCAGTCAAACAGAGCAGATCACGCCTGATTGGCGCGCCGTGGATGCGCGGAACCCTGATCGGATCTTCAACATCCGCGGCGTCTCTCCTGATGAGAAGCATACCGTGTTTGACATCCTTGCTGATGGTGGAGTGGCGACCTGATGGCTCGCGGTGTTCAGGGTCTGGAGAAGCTTCGCGCCAAGCTGCGCGCGCTGCCGGCCGAGACGAAGAGACAGCTGCGCGAGGCACTGGATCACAATGCCGATGAACTGGTGGCAATGCAGAAGCGCCTAGCACCAAGGGGCCCAACCGGAAATCTCATCCGTAGCATCCAAAAGCGCGATGGTGAGCACGAACTTCAGATCAAAGTCGGCGCTGGTGGGCCACTAACCACCAAGCCAGTGCGAAACGGTGCAACAGTGGAGTTCGACTATTCGGGCGCCGTCGAGTTTGGCACTTCAGATACTGCGGCCAAGCCATTCTTCTTCCCAAGCTACAGAGCTTTGCGCCGCCGAATGCGCGGCCGTACATCTCGAGCCACTTCAAAGGCCGCCAAGGCTGTAGCGAAGGGCGGCAAATGAGCGACCCAAGCCTTGCCGTTCAGGGCGCGATAAACACGACGCTCCGCAATGCCGGTATCTGTCAGGGGAGAGTCTATGACCGTGTTCCGGCAAAGCCGACCTTCCCCTATGTGACCATCGGTGAGGGCGACACGGTTGGCGACGACAACGGCTGCTTCGATGCGTCTGAGGTGAACCTCTCAGTCCATGTCTGGAGCCGGACAGTAGGTTTTCCAGAGGCCAAGACGATCGCCGGACAGATCCGGGGCCTGCTGAAGACGGAGTTCGCGCTGCCGGGCTTCAATGTGTCTGTCGCTGAGTATGTGACCACCCGGTACATGCGCGATCCTGACGGGCTCACAAACCACGCCGTTGTTGAGTTTCGTTACCTCATCGACCACGACCACTAAACCCTTAGGGGCTCTTTCTGACAGGAGAAGACTGCCATGGCCACGCCCGCGACCCGGACGGGGACGAAGCTTTATTTGAAGATCGGTGATGGTGGCTCGCCGGAAGTGTTCAGCCATCCATGTCTGATCAATGCCGAGCGAGGCGTAGCCTTTCGCTCGAGCACGAATGACGTGGTGGTTCCGGACTGCACCAACCCAGACGATCCCGCTTGGCGCGAGCTGGTCAAGGATGCTCTCAATGTCGGCCTGAACGGCGCTGGCATCATGGACAACACGGTGGAGAATTATCAGGCCTACACCGAATGGTGGAAGCTCGATGAAGCCCGCAATGTCCAGATCTGGGTCGACACCCTGGGTTATTGGTCGGGTGCATTCAAGCTGACCGAGTGGGAGATCACGGGCAACCGGGGGGAGAAGATCAACGCCTCGATCACCTTGGAGTCTGACGGAATTGTCTCGGACTTCACGCCCGGGACACCGTGAGCATGAGTAGAGACGGACGGGTTTCGCTGGTCTGGGCCGGTGACGAGCGAGAATTCCGGTTGGGCATTGATGAATGCCTTGCCTTGGAAGAGCGGCGCAACACTGGGCTTGGTGAAGTTCTCTATCGCCTCTCGACCAACGCTTGGCGCATCGAGGACATCCGCGAAACATTGCGGTTGGGACTGATCGGAGCAGGCGTCGAGGGCAAGAAAGCGCGGGAACTTGTTGAGGCGCAGGTGTCCCCGGGCAAGCTCGCAATGCACGTCCTGACGGCTCAGGCCGTGCTTCTGGCCGCCATTGCCGGTGATGCCAATGATGCCGGTGACGATGAGGGAAAAGCGGAGGCGGCGACGGACGTGACAGAGCTGAACGGCTTTCCGCCGCCGCCCTCTACCGAGCCGGAGCAGTCCTCGGATACACCCCCCAAGAAGTCGGACGAATGAGCCTCTGGCAGTTCGCAAAATGTGTCGAGGGCTGGCAGCAAGCACATGGCGGCCAGACCGGTCCTAAGCCTCCGACTGAGGAAGAGTTCGAGGCGATGAAGCGCGCTCATGGAGATGCATGATGGCTGAAACGACCGACCTTCAGCGCCTCGTCGTCTCTCTCGAAGCCAACATCAAAAACTATGAGCGGTCTCTTGCCAGAGCAAATGGCCAAGCGCAGCGCCAGACGAGGCAAATCCAAAGCCGGTTCGAGCAGCTGAACCGCAATGTAAGTGGCCAGATGGCGGCACTCGGCCGGAGCATGACCGGTGTTTTCGCCGGGGCTCTCGGCGCTCGAGAAATCGTTAGGTTCGCGGACAGCTTTACCCGAATTCAGAACGCCTTGCGGGTTACGGGGCTGGAAGGCGAAAAACTGACCAGCGTGTATAATCAGCTACTCGCCTCGGCCACGCGGAACTATGCTCCGCTCGAGTCCTTGGTAACGCTCTATAGTCGGCTATCCCTTGTCCAAGGGCAGTTAGGCGTCTCGTCGGCGCAGATAGTGGACTTCACGGATCGGATTGCGCTCGCGCTGCGCGTTGGGGGGACTTCTGCTCAAGAAGCAAGCGGTGCTCTCCTTCAGCTGTCACAGGCGCTCGGCGGCGGCACAGTGAGGGCGGAAGAGTTCAACAGCATAGTGGAAGGAACGCCCACTATTGCCCTGGCTGCAGCACGCGGTCTTGAGGAAGCTGGCGGTTCAATTGCCAAGCTGCGCCAGCTTGTGGCGGATGGCGCCGTGCCGTCCAAGGCATTCTTTGATGCATTCATTGTTGGCTCCCAGGAGATGGCTCAACAGGTCGCGGGAGCCCAGGTCACAATGGATCAGGCTTGGCAAAACATTCAGACCGCGCTCACGCACACCATTGGCCAGCTAAACCAAGCGTCTGGAGTAGGAGATATTGCTGGCGTTGCCATGCAAGAACTGGCCGACGAGATTGGCAGAGTTGGCGCGAATGCAGGTGAGATCTTCGATAACCTGCGTACTCTCGTCGGATGGCTCAATGCCATCAAGACAGCCGGGGATAACGCTGCTACTGCCATAGGCAACCTCACCGGCCTCGATCATATCGGCCCTTGGATTGAGAGGCTGACCGGGCTCGACGTCTCAGCTGAAGGCCAGAGCAGCAATGCCGCTGCCAAAGGGGATCGTCAAACAAGGCAACCGACTGATCTCGGCACAATTCGGCCGCCGGTTTCTCTCAGGAGCTATGCACCGGCTCCGCTCTCCGGGCCAGGTGGGGGCCGCTCATCTGGCGCGTCGGAAGCGGAACGCCAAGCCGATGCGATCAAGCGGGTCACCGAGGAATTGCAGTTCGAGTATGATCAGCTTGGTCGCAACGAACTCGCTCAGCGCATTGCGACAGAGCAGCGCGCGGCCGGCGTATCAGCGGCCTCTGAAGAAGGTCAGGCGATCGCCAATCTGGTTTCTCGAAACTACGCCCTCGAACAAGCCCAGGATCGAGCCACAGAAGCACAGCGCCGCTTGAACGATGCCCTGCGCGATGTTGAGTATATGGGCTCCTCGGCGCTTTCCAGCATAGTCACGGATCTGAAGAACGGGGAGAGTGCGGCCAAAGCATTCGAGAAGGCGCTGGACCGCATTCTTGACCAGCTGATCGATATGGCCTCGCAGCAGCTCTTTGCGGCGGCCTTCTCGGCAGCGCTCCCTGGCGGCGGTGGCGGCATGGGCCTGTTTGCATCCGGGATCTATCACAGCGGTGGTGTAGCGGGTCAATCGCGTCAGTCTCGCTCCGTCCATCCGGCTTTGTTTGCCGGCGCTCCTCGGTATCACTCAGGTGGGGTTGCCGGCCTCCGCCCGGGCGAGGTGCCGGCCATCTTGCAGCGTGGCGAGCTTATTATTCCGAAAGGCGGTTCGCGCTCGGCGGCTCCCTCCCTCAACGTCAATATCATCAACAATAATGGTTCGGATGTCAGGACCCGCCAGAAGCAGGGGCCGGACGGTGTGGATATCGACATCGTGCTTGATCAGAAGATGGCTAAGATGTTGACCAATCCATACACCCAATCTGGAAAGGCCCTGGCGCAGCGTGGCGTTAACCCGCCAATGCGGAGGTTCTGATGCTGATCGCATGGCCAGCATCGCTGCCCCAGAAGCCGGTGCGCGGTTTCGCAATGTCGGAAGAAGACAATGTCGACCGTTTCGACACTGACTATGGGCCGCCGCTCACCATGGGGCGGTCGACATCTGCCGGGCGCACATATTCCGTCACCTTCGTGATGACGAATGCGCAGAAGGCAACATTTCGCGACTGGTATAAGACGACATTACGGGATGGCCTCTTCCCTTTTTGGTTCGCCGGCCCTGACGATCATCAGCCTGGGCGGTGGATCATGACAGGCCCGCCCCAGTATTCCGCAGTCGGTGCGAAATGGCAGGTTTCGCTTGAGATCTACCGGTATCCCTGATGGCTGATGATCTCCTCTGGTCCAATAATGTACTGGGCGAGAGCAACGTCTTTGACGTTGATACGCTCCCCGAACTTGACGAGATGGTGGGCGACCAGGAGCTGGCCTATTCCAGGCTTCTCCTGCTCACCATCACGCATTCCCCATTGGCCGAGCCGATCCGGGTTGTGAACGGCCGCGAGAACGTTATGTCGCGCGGAGAAGAGTTCCTGGCTTTCGCTTTCCATCTGGAGCGGCCGAGCGATAGCGAGGGAACACCGAGCGGCCGACTGGTCATCGCCAATACCGACCGCCGGATAGGCGACACGATCAAGTCGATCTCGGGCCCGGTGTCCGTGAAGATAGAATATGTGCTGGCGAGCGCGCCGGATGAGGTGCAACTGGCCTATGATCATTTCGAGCTCGTGAATGTGACCGCGACCACAACGCGGGTTGAAGGCGATCTTATCCAGCAGCGGCTGACATCAAACCCGTGGCCGTGGCAGCGCGTGACGCAGGCGCGGTTCCCGAGCCTCTTCCGATAGGAACCTGATGAATTGGGCGGATAGTTACCTCGCGATCCCCTTTCGCGAGAACGGGAGAACGCGCGCCGGGCTCGACTGCTGGGGCCTCTATCGGCTCATCCTTTTGGAGCGCTGCGGGATCAAGTTGCCACTTTATGACGGCATCCCGACTGGTGCTCTGCGCCGGGTCTGTCGGGCTATGGATCGCGACCGCCATGGAGAGGAATGGCTGCCGGTGACCGGCCCCATGCAGCCCTACGATGCTGTTCTGATGACTGGGCAATATGTCGGGGTGGACGGGATTGAGCGCACCGGGATCGTGCATATCGGCTGTGCGCTGGACAGCAAGCGCGTAATCCACATTGAAAGGGATGCTGACGTTGCAGTCCAGGACCGGAATAGTTTGAGGCTCCGGCACCGCATCAAAGACATTCGCAGGCATCGCTCGCTCGCATGAACCAGATTGTCCCTGTCACAGCTGCCGCGGAGCCGCTTGCCCGTCCGCGCCTGGAGTGGTGCGCGCGAGAAGGGGCTACCATAGCGGAGATCGTTCGCGAAGCGATGCGAGCCGATCCGGTGTTTAGGGACTTCCCGGCTTGGGGCGTCGTCATCGTCGCGAACGAAACATCGGAGATCACCGTCCCTCGCCATCTTTGGCGGCATACTCGGCTAAAGGCGGATCGGGTGACATCCGTTCGCCTTGCCGTGCGGCTGCAAGGGAGCGGTGGCGGCAAGAGCATTTTCACCACCCTGGCCACAATTGCCATTATCGGCGTGTCACTTTGGGTTGGCGGCGCGGGTATTCCCTTGCTTGGGATTGCCGGCGGATCATTCGGTGCTCAGGCCTTAGCTGCTGGAGTCGGCATCGTCGGGCGTTTGGCTCTGAATGCATTAGCTCCGCCTGCAACTCCGAAGCAGCGTGGCGGCGGTTCCCCCGATGCACTCGGCCAAGCCGGCGCGACGGGCGTCAATCAGCTCGCTCCCTTCGATCAGATCCCGACTGTAATTGGCCGGATGCGCGTTGCCCCCAGGCTGATCTGCCCGATTTGGATCGAGAACGATGGCAATCGCCGCGTCGTTCACATGATCTGCGGCTTCTCGGGCCATCACACGCTGAGCGATGTCTGGATCAATGGCGGTTCGATCACGGGGGCGGATAACTACACCGTCAACATCTTCGACGGGAATGGAGGCCCGCCAAACCTGCCTGATTTCCCGCGGGTTGGCGCATCACAGATCATCAACACGCGGCTGGATAGGTACCAATTCTCGGAAGCAGACACCGCGGACGCGGCAGTGTTGGTGGACCAAACCACCCCGGACAACAGCTTGCCGAAATGGGTGCGCTACGCCAGCCGGGAGGACCCGGACGAGATCCACATCAACTATCATCTTCCGGTAGGTCTTAGCCGGGACAATGCGGACTATCCTGTCTCCATCATCGCGGTTCAGCATCGCATCAGGCGTCGTGGGGAGACAGCTTGGCGCATGTTGCCGAGTATATGCATCTACCAAGGCAACGAGTTCAAACAGGCGCCCTTTCGGGTTTCAGTGAGGCTGATTTTTGCGCCGTTTCCAGGTGGGGGAGATCTCCACCCAGGCTCCGCGAGAGGCGGCGTTGGCGCGGTTGTGAGTTACGCACCGCCGGATGCGATAAGCGGTACCCCTGCGTTTGAGGCGGATCCTTACTTCGAGCGCATCGACGCGGGTGAGGTTATCAGGTCTGGAAGCCAGCGGCGCATCCTTAACGGCGTCGAGATCTACCTTGACCCGGATGAATGGCCAAAGGGCGCCTATGAGATCGAGACGATCCGCTCTCCAGTGATGCGTGTGGACCCATTCGCGTCCCCCACATTCGAGTGGACTATCCACACTAATCCCTGGCGGTGGTTTCAGGACGGGCGGCATGTCGGACCGAAAGGTTCGGGTCCAGATCGTTGGACCGTCTCGGAAGTGATGCTCGAGGACATCACTTCGGTTTGGAACGAGCCGCCCGTCCAGGCGGACAATATTGCTGTGGTCGCGGTGAAGGCCTCGGATGTCGAGATCCAGAGCTTGACGGTGATGGCGCAGGGCATGGCGTTCCACTGGACTGGCTCCAGCTGGGGACAGACACCGCAGCAGATGCGCAACCCTGCAGCTTGGTATCGTCAGATCCTGCTCGGCGCGGCGAACAACAAGCGGCCGACCCCGCAGGCTCTTCTGGACGATGATAATCTGGGCGATTGGTATGAGGACTGCCAGTCTCAGGGTCTTGAGGTGAACGCTTATTGGGAGAGCGGTAGCGTTGAGCAGGCCCTGCAAATGGTGGCTGCCTGCGGCCATGCCGCCGTCCGCAGATCTGAGACATGGGCCGTTGTAATCGAGCGTGATCGTTCTGCCGAGACACCCGTCCAGTTGTTCACCGAACGCAATAGCTTCGGATTCTCGCTGGATAAGAGCTTCGATGAGAAGCCGTTGGCGATCCGCGCGACATTCTTCGATCGAAACAATGATTATGCCGTGACTGAGCGGGTGGTATACGCGGACGGTTACAATGCCGGGAACCTGCCAGGGGACGCGCTGGTCGAGGCGGTAGATTGCATCGGGCTCACCTCTGCGGCCGAGGTGGACAAGCGGATCACGCTCGATCTGCGCCAGGACCGTTATCGCGACAAGCATTATCTCGATGTCGCCTTCAACAGCCTGCGCGCTCAGCGCGGCGAGCTCGTGGGCGTGCAACACTTCCTGCTCGATCGGCACGCTGGCTCGGGCCGGGTGGTCGAGGTGATCCGCGATACTGACGAGATGGCCACTGGGATCGTGGTTGATTGGGACCTGCCGCTTTCGACCGTGAATGACCTCCTCTGGGCCGAGAACATCCTTGCTGAGGATGATATCTTCTCACTTGGCACGGCTGCTGTTGCAATCGAGTTGGGAGATGGAACGGTCATCACCAAGGAAGTCGCGGAAGCCCAGATCACGCGCGAGTTGACTTTCTCGACGCCTGCCATGCTTCCGGAGCTCAGGGCCGGGCTCCTGGTCACCGTTGGCGCCGCATCGGGCGCTGTCGTGAAGCGCATGCTCATTTTTGACGTCAAGCCGAACGGGCCGGATCGCGCCCGCCTCGCGCTTGTGGACGAAGCTCCTCAAATCCACGCCTAAGTTCAAGGAAACATCGATGGCTGCAAATCGTGGGGTCCCGACTACCGGGCCGCGCTCGGGGACGCAATTTGCCCAGGACATCAACAATGAGGTCCGCCCGATCTGGACCAACGTTGCTTTGGAGCTGGGTAACCTGGTGGGAACGGGCAATGCGATCCAGGGTGCCTTTGATCCCGCGATTTCATCGTATGCAGATCAGACCGTTTTCCGGCTGAAGCCGATCCATGCGAATACTGGTCCGGTGGTGCTCTCCGCCAATGGGCATATGGCATGGCCGCTGGTTGATGAGCTTCTGGAGCCCCTTCAGCCTAACGCCCTCACGCCTGGGCGCGTCTACCTCGTCAGTGTGGATCTGGCCAATCAGCGCTTCATTATCGTGTCTGGTGGTGGCGCGGGCACAGCGGCGTCTGTGGCGGTCATTAAATCAGCCGAGCAGGCCGCGATACAAGCCGTGGAGGGCCAGGAAACCACCTCTCTTACCGCAATCGCCAATGCTGAGACGAACGCCATCAACGATCTAAATACGGTTGGTGCGGTCATAGTCGATGAGGCGGAAGGTGCTCGTGACGATGCTCAGAACTTTGCAGTTTCGGCAAACACGTCCCGGCAGCTCGCGCAAGCTGCTCTTGATGCGTTGGGGTCGGCTCAGCCGTTTGAGAGCCCAATGTACGCCTCCACGTTTGCGGCTCAGCAAGCGACTATCGACACTCTTGTGTCCTATGTCCGCACGAACGGCTTTGCCCAGCCAACAGACGGCGGAGCTGCGCTCTACAAGAAGGTGGGCTCCGAACCGAGTCACGCCGGCAAGTTCCAATCCTCCGATGGGGCCTGGTGGGAGCTATCGGCTGATCAGGACGTCTCTTGCGAGATGTTCGGTGCCATAGGCGATGGAAACACGACTGCGGGAACCGGAACAGACAACACCATCGCCATTCAGAACGCCATTGATTTTATGGACTTGAAGGGCGGGGGGACAGTTCGCCTGGGTAAAGGCATCTTCGGTATCAACAGTTTTGTTCGGATGAAAAATAAGGTGAACTTGGCCGGCGCAGGGATGGGGGCTACCGTTCTGTATGCGTTGGTCGATGGTATATCCATCATCCGGCTTGATGATACGGATGGCTCCGAAGACATTGAAATTAAAGACCTTACTGCCTGGGGATATGGTGATAGAAATCCCGCTCTTGGCGAGGATACTAGTAGGGCTATTTTCATAGGCCGGTGCCAGCACGCTCGCATTCAGAATGTCCGGACTATCTATAGTCGCCATATGGGCATCTGCGTCCGCGCTGAACGCGCCGAAGTCCTCAATTGCGAGATCCTGAAGACTTGTCGTGATGGAATTAACGTCTCTGACGTAACCTATGCGCTCGTCAGCGGTAACACGGTGATTGAGGCGGGTGATGATGCCATTGCGCTCAACGTGTTTGCTGATACTACGCGACTGATCAAGTCTCACATAGCAATTCTTGGAAACCGGTTCGAGAAGTGCTTGGGCCTTAAGGTTCTTGGGGCTCGACACGTCATAATTGCAAACAACAGAGGTCGGTTCTATTACGGCTATGGCATCAATGTAAGCCTTACAAATATCTACACCGAAGGGCGCATGCCCAAGTTCTCAGTCGTGATTACGAACAATAGCCTGGTGGACGGCATGGACAGCGCCGTCATTGGTTATGGGGCGCAGGGATCAGCAATTTTCCTAAGCGGAACGCGCAACCTGGGGAGCGGCGGTGAAGCTATCACAACTTTGATTGGAGACTACAACTCTGCCACCGGCGCATTTCAGGTGCCAGATCCGTTTATCAACAAGGGCGGCATAGATAACCCCCGCGCCCCGAACTCGGCAATCCTCATTTCCGGGAATACGATCAAACAGACGCTGGCTGGCATGACCACGTTCTCGTCCTCAGGCTTCGGTCAGCTTTGGGAAAATGATGGGCCAATTGATCCGGCCGTCACAACGCTCATCCGGACGATCGAGGGCATCGACCTCAGCGGCTTAGATTTGGACTCCGTGACTATCCTCGGCAATATCATGAATGGGGTTCGCAACGCAGTCAGAATACAGAACTTTACATACATCAAGGGACTACTCATATCGAGCAACAACATCTTCAGATGTACCCAGGGCATTTCAATTGCCGCTGCCGCAGCACTTCATATCGAGGCAACGGTCACTGGATGCCTGTTCGACATCGATCCCTACCATGAGTCCTCGTTGCGAACGCAACCACTGGATGGGACTTGGACGAGTACAACGAATACGAGCTGGAACGGCATTTACGCGCAGTTCATTCGCGGACTGGTTGTCACCAATTGCGCCTTTAAGAACTGCCAGCGAAACATCTACGCTCAGACCGCTCTAATTCATGCGAGTGGAAATAGGTATATCTGGGATTGGTCGGGCGCAACTCCTCGCGGTATTGCTCAGGTGGCAAACGAATTTGAAAACTTCAGCCTCTTTCAGGACTGTAACCCGACTTCTCCGACATTTGGCCAGTTCTCATCCGTAACGGATAGCGGTTTCATGCTGTCAAACGGCTCAATGCCCTCGGCTGGCTATTTTCGTAGGGGGCAGCTGGTCAGAAACAATTCACCTGCCTTGGCATCGGGGAAGGTATTGCTGGGCTGGATGCGCTTAACGAACGGCAATGGCCATGTTCTCAATACAGATTGGTCGCCCGTCTATATGACCAGCACTTAATGAAAGCGCCGCGAGTGACCGCAAATCGCGTCTTTCGGGCCGCCATAGGGCTTCTCAATTTCTTATACCGGGAGCGATGCCGGATCGGCCGGAAACAAAATCAGGACTGCCATGATGCGCTACCGCATGCTCTCCCGTGGCCGTCCGGCAACCCCCCTGAATTAAAGACAGCGAACTAGGCGGATGGACCTGACCAAGGCTCTTTTCGAGCAGGGGAATATCCTTGCCGGTGCCTGCATTGCGCTCATCGTCGTGTTGCTCTGGCATATCAAACAGCGCAACGACCAGGACCGACAAGACCGCACACAGATGGTCAGGACCATCGAAGTGAACACTGCGGCACTGCAAGACACCAGGGAGACCCTGGAGTCTTTTCTAAGCTCTACTGAACGTCAAATCCGGAGCCAGGAAGAGATCGCGAAAGCGGTGGTGGCCATGAGCCATAGCCATCAAAGCCTGAAGGATACCCTCTTCCTCCTCGTCGGCAAACCAGTTCCTCCTTCCGGGGATCGCTCATGAGCTGGCTGTCCGATCTGTTTAAGGCGGAGCCGCGGGTCATGGACCCGGAGCTTGAAGAAGCCGTTCGCAGGAACCGTGAGGAAGCAGAGAAGCTGGCCCGTGTGTCTCGCCGCTTTTTCGACTCGGAGGGGATGCGCTGGCGCGATGAGCAGACGCACAAGATCATCCGAGAATGCATGAAAAGAGTAGTGCGGGGGCATGATGCGTAGGTTCGTCAAAAACGCTGCACGAAGCCGGATTATATGGGCGTTCGCCATCCTGAGCGCGCTGTTCTGGGGCATTTGGGCGATTACGTCTGATGCATTTGCTCTCGTGTTCGCCAGTTCTCTAATGCTCGGTGCAGTTGTCGGGATGGCCTTTATCTTCTTTTGGGTCATGCTGAGGATTATCCGGACCACCAATCATCCGGACCGAACGGACTATGCCATTGTGGCACTGGCAGGCTTTATGACTGGCACCTTTTGCACGAGCGTATGGAGGGCTGTCTATCTTGTCGCCGGTCGGCCTCCGGCAATGTTCCAGCACCCTGCCTTTTCATTCGCGCTCTATGTCAGCGCCGTTTCGCTGCTGTTCATGGGCTATGTCTGGTATTCGGATCCTCAGTTGCCCGTGACGCGCAAGCGGTATGTGGTGGGCGGTTCGTTGGCAATCGGCATCATCATCTGTCTGATGACTTGGTGGTTGGATCTATTCCGTTTCCTGCCTTTTGAAATCTGAAATCGGGGGATTTCCTAATGATGAAGCGCTTTGGCGCCGTGGCCATAAGGGCCGCGGGCATAGGGCTGTTTGCGGCCGCAGCTTGGTACTGGTCGCACCGGGAAAGGGATCGCGCATGAGCATCGATCGGAAGACGTTTTTCACCTATGTGCGCCGGGCCCCTTTCGGCGGTCGCCTGACGCAGCAGCAGGTCGATGGCCTGAATGCCATCCTGGCCTATTGGGACAGCTGGGACCAGAACAAGGACGTTCGTTGGCTGGCCTATATCCTGGCCACGGTCCACCACGAGACAGGTGGTAAATTCGCCCCTGTTCGTGAGGGCTTTGCCTCGACCGATATCGGCGCCAGGAAGATCGTGGCCCACCGCAAGTATGGGAGGGAGGAGGCCACGGGGCAGGTTTACTACGGGCGTGGCTTCGTCCAATTGACTTGGCTCGATGGATATAAGCGCATGGGCGATCTGCTCGGGATCGATCTCGTCAACAACCCCGATCTCGCGCTCAATCTGGATGTCTCCGTCCGGATCCTCTTCGAGGGCATGGCGCGTGGCCTGTTCACCGGCAAGAAGCTGGCGGACTACTTCAACCTCACGACCGATGACCCTGAGGGTGCGCGGGCTATCGTCAATGGCACCGACAAGGCCAAGCTGATCGCCGGCTATCACAAGAACTTCCTCGATGCGATCCAGGCTGCCCAGGCGATAGTCCGGCCGCCTGATGTCAGCAAGGATCTGGCCAAGCCTGACGGGCCAGCTTTGGCAAAGGACAAGACTGTCTGGAGCGTCATTACTGGCGGAGCCGCATCATTCGTGGCCGGCATCTTCGGTGCCATCAACAATCTCTACGCATTCGGCGCCTTCTCCCTAATGGCAGTCGCCGGGATTGGCCTCGCCATCTATTTCCGCCGCGAGATCCGCGAGCACTTCGGGGGGTAAACTATGACCTGGCTATTCACTCAGGTTCTGTCATGGCTCAGCGGCGGCGTGCTGGACCGGGTGCTCGCCTATTTCGAGCGCCAAGCAACGACTGAGGTTGAAAGCGAGCGGGTCCGAGCTGCGGTCATTTCCGAGTACATCAAAGCCGAGCTCGAGGCGAGAAAGGCGGCCTCTCAGATCAGACTTGCCACCAATGGATACTGGGAGATGCGCTTTATTACCGCCATCATTGCGGGGTGCTTCACCTTGCACCTCGTCATGGTAACGCTAGATACCTGCTTTAAGCTGGGCTGGCGGGTCTTCGCATTCCCGGAGCCATTCAACGAATGGCAGGGTGCGATTATCCTCAGCTTCTTTGGCATCTACACGGTCGGAAAGGGCATAAGCGCCATTGCGGGAGCAATCGCGCTCAGAAAGTGGTAGGTCGAGCTGCGTACTAGTGCTTGCATGTTGTCGCCGAGCTGTGCGTGGGTTCAGGAAATGGTGCATCTAAGCACACCGTCTACCCTTGAACTGCGTTGGCGCCTTCTCCGGTGCTAGCGGCTCCGGACCACGAAACGCTCATTTGAGCCCTTCTGCCCTGCTTTACGCACCTCCTGGAATGACACAGGTGGATTAATCATCAGGATGCCCATTGGCGTTAAAGTCTCTGAAAGCCGTACATCTTTAGCTCCGTCCAGGACCAATGAAACCTGTCCTCCTTCGGCGACGACATCCTTTAACTGAACAGAGGACGCCTTTAAATGTATACCATTTGAAATCGGGTTGCGTGAGATAAAGTTTTGAAGAGTTATTTTGCGGGAGAATCCGCTAGCTTCAAGATTTCTAACAGCCCCCTCGGCACGACTATTGGAAATGAATAGTTCCTCAACTTTCCCGCTGATTGACCACCCTCGATCCAGCCGATTTTGTCCTGGTCGCAAGGGGTAACCAGTAACTTGTGCATGATCAAACGCGATGCGGGAGGAACCCAGGGTGGCAGCGATCTCAATTCCATAAAGGTTGGTTTCCCTGACCTGAATCTCCCGTGCTGAGATCCGTGTCGAGTTGGCTATCGATAGGCCCATGCTCCCGTTCATGTAAGTGCATAGCCGCTCAATAGATATATTGATGCCGCGCGCAATCTCCAGGCCGATAGCCGCATTTCTGGCCACAGTTACGTTCCGAATAAGTCCATCATGTGCGTGCTTCAGGGTAATTCCATGGTCATTTCGATATCTGGAAAACCCATTATTCATTGCCGCTACATTATCCAGAAAAAAATTGTTCAAATTTCTAAAGAAAAATCCAAATCTATTTCCGACAACGGTCGAGTTATGAATAAATAATCCGCTAACATTATCAGAATATATTCCGGAATATGAGGAATTTCTGACAATGATGTTGTTGATGGTAATGTTTTTAGTATCGGTTATGTGGATTCCATTGAGGCGCCCGTTGGCGTCCACAGCTAGATCAGAGACGATCTGGTTGCCGGTTAGTACAAGCCCTGGCCCGTCGCCATTATCGGTGAACTTGATTGTTGAGTGACCACCAATAATTCCCCGTGTCCGTGGCCGAAAGTTGGCGATGAGATACGTTCGAGACGGTGAGAGACTCAGGTACAGATTATGCTTCGCCGCAAAGCTGTCCGCTTTAGCCAACGCAACAGTATCATCGGTGGATCCATCGCCGATAGCGCCAAACTGCTCCGGTCTGACTGCCCGCTCATTCCTGAGAAAAGCTAGCTTCGCTACTGGTTCTGGCTGACTCTTGACGCAGGAGTACATCGTGGCTTCTGTGGGCTCAGGGTTGGCCAGGAATGCCAACCCAGTGAGTAGGGAAGCGAAAATTTTAAAGGACATGCCGCTATCCAATTTGGCTCTTTCGAGTAAGATGGGCCGATGCGGGATGAATGCTTTGTAGCGGAGTCGCCAATTCCATCATTTGATCCAATTTGGGGCATCTTATGACCGTTCATCCAATTGTCTGAAGGCGGACCAAGGATAATGTGCGAAGTCGTTGGAATGCGGGTCGACCCTGATAACCTAGAGCAGGTGACTGAGAAGGTGATTCAGTGGGCTCAACGCCGGGAAAGCCGCTACGTCTGCGTTGCGAATGTCCACATGGCCATTGAGGCCCATAGAAATCAAGATTTCGGGGATATTGTGCAGAGGGCTGATTTAGCTACGGCAGACGGAATGCCGTTGGTCTGGATGCTAAGATTTCTTGGAGAACGGGACAAACAGCGGGTTCCAGGTCGGGAGCAGGTGCTGGCACTTTGCCGAGAGGCGGCTGCGCGCGGCATACCCATTGGACTTTTCGGAGGAACTTCCGAAGTCCTGTTGCGGCTCCAGCAGACGCTAGAATCGCTGTTTCCGGGCTTGCAGATAGCATTTTCTGCTTCGCCGCCGTTTCGGCAACTCTCTCTTGCTGAGGAAGCGGAGTATATAGACCAGATCAATTCCTCCGGTGTCGGCGTTTTGTTTGTGGGACTCGGTTGTCCAAAGCAAGAAGTGTGGATGGCACGCCAGAAGGGGCGAGTACATGCTGTGATGATCGGTGTTGGTGCAGCATTCGACTTTATCGCTGGAGTGAAGCCAGTGGCTCCGAGCGTTGTTCAGAGCCTCGGATTGGAGTGGCTTCATAGATTAGTTCATGAACCAACTCGACTCTGGCGCCGCTATCTCACCACCAATACGATCTTCATTTTCTTGGCGGCCAGGCAGATAATGGAGACTTTGAGGTGGCGAGCTGCTGGCTCACCTTAATTGTGTGTATATTGTCATAAGTTGTTTATAATTTTGGTCAGGAGAGTACAGGCGCTCATAGGCGCGTCGAGCTCTCCTGCTGGACTGCGCTAGAAGCTCAGGATTGCGAAGAGTCTTGCGAACGAGGGCTTTTAGCTCGTTTTCATTGCCAGGAGAGAACAGCATTCCTGCTTGGTTGCCGCCGACGATCTCTTCCAAACTACCGATCCTCGATGCAATGACTGGTAGTCCACAGGCGAGCGCTTCGGCCACTACCATAGGAAATCCCTCGTACCAAACTGACGGCATAATCAAAGCCAATGAGTTTTTCATATGCCCTAGTACGGTCTCCTTCGATTGAGAACCTAGCACCGTCACAGAGCGTGGCGCATTACGTGAGATCCAATCAAGTAGCGGCCCTTCGCCCAAGATCGTCAAAGGCTCATCTATGTCACGCCAAGCTGCAATTAACGTCTGTAGGCCCTTCTCCTCGGACAGCCGTCCAACATACAAGAAGCCCGAGCGCTTCCGTTCGGATAACCCAGGATCCATTACAAAATTGGGTTTCACGTGCAAGCGATCCGGAGCAAATCCTCCGTCGATAAAACGCTGCTTAGCAAACTGGGTCAGAACGATGAGCGCGTCAACCTTATGGTTCCAAGTTCCCTCCCGGCGGTGTCTAGCGATCATCCGGGCAGCTGCAAAAGACCCCAGAGAGGAGTTGCGGTAGCATCGATGAAGGGCGCCGAAATAAGGGCTACGCTTGACGCAAAGCTCACATGGGCGACCCGCCCGCATCAGAAGCGCGCCGGCACACAGGAACCGAAAATTATGCGCTGTCTGAACCACTGGAACATTCATGTGCCGGCAGGCGTCGTAAACTGAAGGTGATAATCGCGGAAAAGTATTATGAAAATGGACAACATTTGGCTGAAATTCTTGAATCTGCCGGACCAGAGCATCTCTGCTTTGCCGATTATAAGATAGGTTCAGAGCAGTTTTGATTTTCGTAGATGTATCCTTAATTCCTTCGTTATCAATGAGCCATTGATCCACGGTGTGCCCTCGGGCCGCCAGGAGATCTGCTTCGGACCGGACGACAGTATCTTCACCGCCAGGCGTTTGATATCGATTATGAACGATCAGAATTCGCAAGATAAACACCGTGTCCGACTTCGGGAACAAAGCTCCGTAATCTCGTCGAAGCCACCCTAGCTTGGCCAACTCCACCTTGAAGAATGGAGCTGGTTAAGCTGAATGCCGCTGCCACACCTAACATAAAAAGGGGGCTCTCAAGCGCGACGTTAACTGAGAGAGATAGGATTCCGAGGCACCAGCAATATATAGCAACCCTCAGATGGGCTGGAGATTGTGCCGATCCTGAAAAAGCTATTCTGTAGCAAAAGACCAAAAAAAGAAGACCTCCTATTATCCCAGTTCTCATAAACAGAAATACGAACGAGTTGTGTGTTGAAATTGCTAAAATGTTTTCCTCAGGAAATGGTGTAACTGCTGTATGAGCCGCGTAGAAGTTTCTCACAGCTTCCGTGCCAAAGCCAATTCCGAGACCTAAACTGTCAGAGAATGCGGTAAAAGCATCGCTCCAGATCAGAAGGCGCAATGTCGTGTTAGGATCAGAAATATAAGGGGCGAGCTGAAAGAGGAATGGGCTCGTCATAAGTAAACACAGAGCCAATGTTCCCATGCCGATTGCAACAATTCGAGGCTTGGGCGATATAAACACCAAAATCAACAGCATGCTTGCCAGCAGAGTTTGGGCGTTTCGGGTAAAAAATATTACCAAAGCAGTAAGTAAAACTACAAAAGCAATGTTGCGCAGTGTGCGCCTCCACGAGAGCAAAATTACTCCTAACCCAATGAAGAAGATTACGGAGGAGCCAATTAGATTTGGGAGCGAAAAACCAGATCCAGCGGCGCGAAATAACTCCACGAGCGGAATCGATGCAGCCGGTAAGACAACCATAAGAAACGAAAATACTCTTGAACTTAGGCTGTAGAGCAGCGTTGTCCAAAGATGACGCATCGCGCTAAAGATAAAGAGGAAGGCAGGTATTGTAGCAAGCTGCCGAACGATGTACTCAGGATCGTAAAGTGTAGTCCATGATCTAGGAAATACGTGATAATAAGAGAGAACTCCGTAGGTGGACGAAAGTAGTGCCAGCGCCAAGAGCGCCCAATCAAGCGGAGTGCGCCTCGCTGCGCAGTATATTGCGCAAACGGCAACAACAGAAATGAAGCCCACAATCCCAAGATCTCTGCTTATGGGGCCGAGCAGGATGTAGGCGTAGAGCAAGGTGCCACAGACAGCGTCGAGAGGACGAAAGCGGATGTGACTGGACGAACCTGTCTGGGTGAATTGCTCTGACATTACGGAGCGACCTCTTCGAGTACTGCGATATTCTCCGCCGCAAACCGCTGAACCGTAAAGCGACGTTCAAAGTCCAGCCGAGATGCTTGGCGCATCCGAAGGAGGTCCGCAGGTTGTGTCGCGAGTTGCATCAAGCGGTGCAGGAGCTCATTCGGATTTTCCGCTAAAACACCATCTACACCGTCGCGAACCAGCTCAGGAAAAGCTCCGGCACGATAGGCAACCGTAGGAACTCCTCTCGCCTTTGCTTCCGTGATAGTTCGCCCAAATGCCTCGTCTCGACCCAGCATTAAGTTGATGTCCTTGTCTGCGTAGATGGTTTCCGCATCTTTGCGGTAGCCGTAGACAGTTAGCAATCCTGTTTTTGTTGCTAGCTCCTCTAACCGTTGCCGCCACGGACCGTCACCGAATACGTGGAAGTGCATCGAGTGCGATGCCCGTTTTGCATGTAGAGTAAGAATGATCGACTCGAAATCAGCAAAGCCCTTTCGGTCGGTTAGCTCGCCAACTAGGCAGACATTCAGCTTATCACTGGCTGTGGAAGGAATGCGACAACCGGGATCATCACTGGAATTGTAGATAGTGTACGCCCTAATGTCGCTATCTCTAAGATTAAGCTGCGAAAGAGTGAGATTCCGAATGAAGTTGCTAATGAAGATGATTGCAGTTGCTTTAGTGAACGCGCGTCGAAGCAAGTGATAGTAAGCACGATCCCTGACACTAAGCCGCCCGCGAAAAAGAGGAGTGTGCACTGTAATCAGGTGCCTTATCCGCGTGAAACGGCTGACAAGGCTGCACAGCGCGTCGGCATTCCTTAAGTGCGAGTGAATTAGGTCCCGATCAGGCGACAGCCGGCGAGCTGCCTCATAAATTGCCTGAAACGTGAAAGAGTGGCGGTAATCTAATCCGTTCAAGGTGGAGGAAGTAAACGGATCGACGAATGTAGGCGCTGGAATAATGGTCATCGTACGGATGCCAGTGTTCTCTAGCGCTTTGTTGAGTTGGTAGACATGGAGGCGAGCGCCTCCTCCGCCATTCTGTCCAACTACTCTGAGGATGGTGCGGGGCTTTGGGTGCACAAATTCAGGTGGCATTGCTTATCATTTCGCAAATGCAAACTGGGCGACAATGCCCTGGAGTTCCCATTGAAGCGCGTTGGCGAGTTTTTCAACCGTCGCGTCGAGCTGAGCCCGCTCGCTCTCAAGATGAGCGACTTTGTAATCCAGCGCTTGCGAGATCACTTTAGCGTCTGTTTGCCATGGCATTACATCGTCAGGTCGACCGAGCCAGGTGAATGCGCCCTTAGCCTTGGCTTGCTGATACTCTAGTACGACCGCAGGAGTCGAAACGACAGACGCAAAAATCGAGGAATGCAACCGGCTCGCAAGAAGCAAGTCGACTGCACTGTATCTCGTGCAAAGTTCGAGAGGAGTGTAATCCTCCTCTTCAATAGAGATTGACTCCCGGTATTTCTCGGGCACGAGGGATGCGATCCGACGTTGAACAATCCGGTCATCCTGCCATGGGTCGGGGCCGATCACTTGGGGTAGGAAACGAATGGACCAACCGGGGTGCCGGTCTAAGAAGGTGCTAATTACGGTTGCAATCTTTCTCTCATACTGCGATTGGGCTTCCTGATCTCTCGTCACATTGAGTGCAGTTACTCCGAGCATCGGCCGACTGGGATCGCGAGCCTCACGCGAAGCATAGCGCGTGAGAAGGAAGGCGGGATCCGGGATTAATCTGAGCTTGCCGGCTGGGATGCCAAGTTCTCTCAAATGCTCGAGTGAAAGCTCGTCACGGACGTAAATACAAGACATCCGCTTTCCGATCGCTCGCATCAATGAGCGAGACAGTGGGGTTCTAAAAGGCCCAATCGATTGACCAAAGATAAAGCTGGGCCTCTTAAGAAGGATCGCGGCAGCAATAGGGCACAACATGCGGAACAAAAAGAAGTGGCCCCTTACGGACTGATCGCAATATAGCAAACTTCCACCCTTACAGACGAGGGCGTCCGCGCTGCGAATCGCAGCTAAAGATCTGCATAACATACTAGGTATGCGTGCGCGCCAGAGAGCTATGCGACTTAGCATGGAGAGAATTTGGACGGGTACGGATATCGCTTTTGTGAGGCTCCGGATTACGCCGCGTGGTTCCTGGTACCTCTGGGTTACCGGCGCAGGTACAACCTCTGGGACAATGGTCCGCAAAAGCCTATGAGTGTTTGGAAGCTCAATGTCTCCCCCTCCAAACATCGACATTGCAGTGACGTCCAACCTAACGCCAGTTGCTTCCGCAGCCGTAGACAAACCCAATACTGTAGCCTGGATGATCCCGAGATCACCCTTGTTGTCATCCGCGTACACGTGGGCAAGTACTAGGCGTCTGTGCGGGATTGAAACGTCATTACGCATGAGCCGGCCTTCGGAATAGTATTGCGAGCATGAAAGTAATTGATGCCGTTAGCGAGGCAGTTAGCGACCATAGGTACGGAGATGCGCTTTGATAATGCATAGCGACGACTAGAACGACCGACGAGAAGCCAAAAGCTATGATCCCAATAAAGGAAGCGAGTGCGCGTTGCTTTCTGAGGTTAATGCCCAGCAGCGCAAATGAAATCTGCTGATATAAAAATATGCCGGAAAATATAAGCGTCAGTGCGCCGGCACTTTCACTAAGTTCATCAACCAATGATATGATAGGAGCGTCAGAAAAAATATGGTGAAACTGATTAATAGACCAATGAATTAGATATATTGCTGGCAGTAGTAAAGCAGACGCCGCAGCAGCTGCGAATGATGCTCGCTTTACGATTAGTTCTGTGTGGCTTCTTGAGTAGAATGAGGCTAGGTTAATCGTAACCGAGACGCTAACGAAGCCCTTTGCGACGTTGAGGATCCTAGTGAACAGGCCGATCACTGCAGTGGTATGCGCCTCGCTTAGTATACCGCTCAAAACAACTGGCAACTGGAACCAGACATTGGACAGAATTTGGTCCAGACCTACAGGGGCGGCTCGACTAAGGCTCCGAAACAGTCCCGAACTTCCACGCGCGTGCCTCCGTTCTAAAGCAAGAAGCCACCCCTCCCGCCAATGCGCTTGCGCATGAGCTATGCGGATTGAGAACAAGAGCGAACAGATTTGCGAGCATAGATAGGCAGCACAGACGGTGGTCAGTTGACGATAGCCGAAAGTCAAGCATGCTGCTATAAAAAACAAAAATACAAATGGTTGAATAACCTCTGTCAGAATTGTGCTGTTGTACTGTTTTTTGTCAATTAGGAGATATCGATTGACATTTACTAGCTGAATTGCAATTGCGCCCGGATATAGAAGTATCGCGATATCAAGTCTCTCTGCCCCAAAATAGGCCAAGCAAAGATACATAGGTCCAGCAATTGCTGATCCTGTCGCAATGGCCTGAAGTGACCTTGCGATTATCAATGATGGTGGCGTGCTTCGGTTCAGGTATCGGAAAGAATATCGAATGAACCCGAAGTCACAAAGAGACGAAGCGATTGCAGCTGCCGAAGTGATAAAAAAGAAGCTTGCTAGCTCTTGAGTCTCTAACACATCCGTAATCAGATAAAGACTCATTAATTGAAAAACATAGCCAGACAGCTTTATCGCGTAGGAAAACGCCTTAAACATGCGGTGGTGCCTAGGCATATGCGTTTGGAGTTCTGCAGAAGTTGGCGTAAGTTTCCTTGATTCCAGATTCGAGGCTCATCTGGGGTGACCACCCGAGTGAGCGCAACTTTGAAGAGTCCATTAACTTCCTCGGAGTTCCATCGGGCTTCGTCAGATCATGCGTGACTTGCCCGTTGAAACCGACGATTCCGTTGATCGTTCTAACCAGCTCTAGGATCGTGATGTCCTCACCTGAGCCGACATTAACATGCTCGTATCCCGAATAGTTCTTGAGGAGAAAGACGAGCGCGTCGGCGCAATCATCGGCATGAAGAAACTCGCGTCTTGGCGTGCCTGTGCCCCAGATGGTGATTGAACGATCGCCGCGTATCTTGGCATCATGCGCTTTGCGGATCAGTGCGGGCAAGACATGGCTTGAATTGAGGTCGAAATTGTCGCCAGGCCCGTAGAGATTGGTCGGCATCGCTGAAATGAAGTCCCGGCCATGCTGCTTCCTGTAAGCCTGCGCGAGCTTGATGCCTGCGATTTTCGCGATAGCGTACCATTCATTGGTCGGCTCAAGCGGACCGGTGAGCAACGCGTCTTCCGGAATGGGCTGTGGGGCAAACTTGGGATAGATGCAGCTTGAGCCCAGAAACAGCAGCTTCTCGACATCAACCTCATGGGCGGCGTGGATGATGTTCGCCTCAATCATGAGGTTGTCGTAGAGGAACTCGGCCGGATAAGTATCGTTGGCTAGAATTCCGCCAACCTTGGCTGCGGCAATCACCACGGCTTGCGGTCTGGCACTGCGCATGAAGGCCTCAACTTCGGCCTGGCGCTTCAGGTCCACCTCGCTGCGGTCAACGGTGATGACCTCGCACTCCTCACGGGCGAGGCGACGCACCACGGCACTGCCGACCATGCCTCTATGGCCGGCAACCCAGACGCGCTTGCCCTTCAACTCATAGATCATGCGTCCACCATGATTGGTGAATCGGTCATTAGCTTCAGGTCTTCGCGGACCATTTCGCGCGCCAGCTCGCGCGCCGAGGTCTTATGCTTCCAGCCTAACTTCTGTCGCGCCTTTGTTGGATCGCCCAGCAGAAGATCAACTTCCGTCGGGCGGAAGTAGCGGGGATCCACCTCGACGAGCACCTTGCCCGTGCGCGCATCGTAGCCTTTCTCGTCGACGCCGTGGCCGCGCCACTCGATATGGACATCAATCTCTTCGAAGGCCCATTGCACGAATTCACGCACCGAGGTGGTGACGCCGGTTGCGAGCACATAGTCATCGGGCTCGTCCTGCTGGAGCATCAGCCACATTCCGTGCACATATTCCCGCGCGTGACCCCAGTCGCGCTTGGCGTCGAGATTGCCAAGATAGAGCCGGTCCTGGCGCCGATGATGGATTGCGGCGACTGCGCGGGTGATCTTGCGGGTGACGAACGTCTCGCCGCGGATCGGACTCTCGTGATTGAACAGGATCCCATTGGAGGCATGCATGCCATAGGCCTCGCGATAGTTCACCACGATCCAATAGGCATAGAGCTTCGCGGCCGCATATGGCGAGCGAGGATAGAAGGGGGTCGTCTCCCGCTGTGGAACCTCCTGGACCTTACCGTAAAGCTCGGAGGTGGAAGCCTGGTAAAAGCGGGTCTTGTCGACAAGCCCTAGAAGTCGGATCGCTTCGAGCAGTCGCAGGGTGCCGAGCGCATCGGCATTGGCGGTATATTCGGCGGTCTCAAAGCTTACCTGCACATGAGACTGGGCGGCGAGATTATAGATTTCGTCAGGCTGGGTTTCCTGCACGATGCGGATTAGGTTGGTCGCATCGGTCATGTCGCCATAATGCAGGAAATAGCGCTGATTCTCGGTGTGCGGGTCCTGGTAAAGGTGCTCGATCCGGCCCGTATTGAAGGACGACGAGCGGCGCTTGATGCCGTGCACCTCGTAGCCCTTATCCAGAAGGAGCTCGGCGAGATAAGCGCCGTCCTGCCCGGTGGCTCCTGTGATCAGCGCGACTTTCTTTTCTAAGGTTCCCATGTCCCCTCTCTGATTTTGCCCGGATAGGGTTGCCGCGCAAATATGGCAAAATGATAAAATGCCTAATTTCTGTTGTAGGCATCCTCAAGGCGGACAATGTCGTCTTCGCCGAGATATGAGCCGGTCTGAACCTCGATCAGCTCGAGCGGGATCTTGCCCGGATTGGCCAGGCGGTGCACCCCGCTCAAGGGAATATAGGTCGACTGGTTCTCGTGCACCTCGAAAACCCGGTCGTCAACGGTTACCTCAGCGGTGCCCTTTACGACTATCCAGTGCTCGGCGCGGTGGAAGTGCTTCTGCAGGGAGAGGCGCGCTCCCGGTTCAACGACGATTTTCTTCACGTGGAAACGGTCACCACGGCAGATCGTCTGATAGGTTCCCCAGGGGCGGTGGGCCTTGATGTGCTCGCTCGCCGCGTTGTGCTGCTGAGCCTTGAGATTGGACACGAGGCCTTTGACGTCCTGAGCGCGCTCCGTGGGCATAACCAGCACGGCATCTTCGGTCGCCACCACCGAATAGCCATCGAGACCGATAGCCGAAACGAGCGGGCCTTCCGAATGAATGAAGCTGTTGCGGCTGTCGAGCAGGGCCACTTGCCCGCGGGTCACATTACCATCGTCATCGCTCGGGGAAAGCTCGTAAAGCGCATCCCATGCACCCACATCCGACCATTGAAACCGGCCGGCGACCACGGCAGCCTTGTCGGTTCGTTCCATGACCGCATAGTCGATGGATTTCGCCGTCGCTTCACGGAAGGCCTTCACATCCAGCCTGATGAAACCGAGATCATCGGTGGCAAGCTCGACCGCAGCCTGAACGGCTTCCACCATTGCCGGCTCGAAGCGGCGCGCCTCCGCGATCAGCAAGGCGGCCGGGAAGAGGAAGTTGCCGGAGTTCCAGAAATACCCCTCAGCCACATAACCGCGGGCGGTTTCTTCGTCAGGCTTTTCAACGAAAGCCCTGACGGCAAAGGAGCCCTCGGCTGAAAGCGGTGCGCCCGGGCGGATATAACCGTAGCCTGTGCGCGGCTCCTTGGGCTCGATTCCGAAGGTCACAATGTGGCCTTGGGCGGCAGCCAGCGCTGCTGTGCGGCATGTGGCCCGGAATTTCTCGGGCTCGCTCATGAAGTGATCGGCGGCCACTGCCAGAACCAGGCAATCATCGCCATGGAGCCTTTGCGCAATCAAGGCTGCCGCTAGCAGGGCAGGGGCGGAATCGCGTCTTACCGGCTCCAGAACGACGGTGGTTTCGATACCGATCTCGCTTGCCTGCCGACGGGCAAAGAAGCGGAAATCCTGCTGGGTCAGCACGATGGGGCGGGCAAAAAGGTTGGGCTCGGTCACCCGCAGAAGCGTCTCTTGATAGAGCGTCTTATCACTGCTGAGAGGTTGAAACTGCTTGGGTAGGCTGTCTCGGGATACTGGCCAGAGTCGGGTCCCGGTGCCACCTGCTAGAACGATGGGAATTATTCGATGTTCGTGTCTTTGCATGGTGCTCCGCAGCTCCATGGGCACGGCATAGGAGAACTCTCTTCCGCCTGGCGATCTGACGGAACTCTTACCCCACTAGTCAAAAATACACCGCAGCATGGAAAGCGGGTGTACATACTATGCACTGTGACTTTGCAGAGTGAATGAATGCCACTTTGACATCTGATCTCGCTGTGAATTCCTTGATAGTGTCGATTTCCCCAGGCCGACTTGCGTCGTCAAAAATTACTACGAACTCGTCATTGAGGTGGCTGTCTAATATTTCGAGCGCTCCCCATCGTGAATTTCGTTTGGTCCCCACGGGACCATCCACTACGACCATATCAAATCTAGTTGCTAGTTTGTGGTCATAGACTTGGGTGGAAACACGGTGCACCTCTGACGATACTAGAGGTGCGTGCTGTACTTCATGCGAGACTCTTTGTCTTATCAAATCAGCCCATGAAGCGTCATGCTCTAGTGAGGTGACTGACAAGTTGGATAGCTTTTGTGAAACTGCGTGCAACAGGAGACTGGATTGGCCTACTCCTAACTCGAGCACGTTCTGAACATTGAGTTCCGTGACACAGCGAAATATTGTGTAGAGTAAGGAGTAATTGGCAGCACCCCCAAAGGGGAACAGCGGAGGCAAGTTGATACCTAAAGAAGCCGCCCCGTTGTAAAGAGACAACGCATAACCTGCCTCCTTCGGTGTTGCTTCGGAAAGCAACGATCTTGTTTTCTGAATCGTGTTAATAACGCTGAGTTTAAGTCTTGTTTTCGTTTTCATGCTTTCAGATCTGCGCTCTCGCGCGTCAGGTTGAAGATGATCAGGGCACCCGGAGTTCTCGAGCGCCCTCGTCCGAAGCTTAGAAGGGGACATTCTGATGCGCGCGCTTGCTAAGTTCCACCCAAAGGCGGGCACGAGAACCGTCGGAAGGATGTAGCGGAACACAAGGAAGGCATGCGACTCTCATCAGCGCTCGGCAACCTCCTCATCTCGATGGTCTCAGCAGGGCTTTTCGCAACTGCACAAATTCCATACAAGAAATACCCCATTTTCGAAATAGAAAATTGCTCGCCGCAGCAGCGTGCTTCAACCTCATGTCCTTGCATTGAAAGACTCAGGTTGTTCTAACGGCCCGCCGCTCGTAACAATCATCACGCCCGATGCGGTCGAAATTGAGGCAAAATTGCTGGTTTTAGGACTGAAGTTTGGGAGGCAGCCGCGAGCAAGGAGATCGTAAGTGTGGCGCGTAAAATAGGGGTTGTTGATCGCGGACCAGGCTGCTATCTAACCGCCGTCGGGCGCGTTCCCGGCATATCGATACGTGGGTGTCGATGATTATGTGGGCGCATAGCTCAGTTGGTAGAGCAGCTGACTCTTAATCAGCGGGTCCATGGTTCGAGTCCATGTGCGCCCACCACATAACCCGCTATTCTCGAGTCATATGGGCGATTTTGCCGTTAATCGGGGCCGCGGCTTAGTTCAGGCCTCGTGTTGGCGCGATTCTGGAACGTGCATCGTGGCGTCCTCGAAGATGCGCAACGGTTGCTCAGCTCCCATTTGCCTACGCATTGGTTTCTTCATCGTTTCTTAGCTGACGGACGAGAAGCCAAGGGTGGCTCCCCCTTGGATGTCATGAACGCTTTGGTGGGGACGTGTCAGGCGATTCGCGCCGCGGGCGGTGCCTTCTTCCCATTGCTGATGGTGGTGACCACGCTCGATAATCCGGAGGTCATCATGGATGCTTCTCGCGCGTCGACCACGATTGGGCGACGCCGATGCCCAATAGGGCCGAATAGGTGATGGCAACGCCTGCCATCTGCAGGCTGAAATCCACCAGTGCGTGCAAGCCCACCAAAACCGAAACGGCAAAGGCAATGAGCGGCATGTGCCGGCCGCGCCGACGGTTGAAGGCTCCAACCGCGCAAAGCACCACCAGCCAAAGCACAGCTGCGATGAGCGCGATGGCTCCGGGAATACCGAGTCCAAGCAACAGCTCGAGATAGGTGTTGTGCGCTTTATCCCATACCCCGGTCACGCTGATGCTCTCGTCCCGGTACATGGGGAAAATGTCGTTGAAGGTGCCGTATCCGGATCCGGTCCAGACGTAATCTCCGATGGCCCGCATCGTGGCGATGTAGACATTCATGCGCGTTTCCGTCGAGCTGTTCACGTCGGCAAAACGAGCAAGCAGAGCGTCACCACCGACCACAATCCAGTAGCCGATGACCACCATCAGCACGGCAAGGCCAATCATTCCCGCGATAAAGCCGCGGTGCTGGCGCGATTGCCACAAAGCGAATGCCAAGAGCATGGCCACCAGGGTCGCGCCAAACCCGGCGCGGGAATGGGTGAGCAACAGAGCGCAGAACACCATCAGCAGAGGCAGTGCGTAGAGCACGAGTTCCCGGCTGCTGCCGACGATATGAACAAAACGCTTGCTCCAGGGCATGTTCTGCCGATCGGCAAACTCAATAGTGAGCCAGCGCATCAGCAAGATGAGAAGGATCACGCAGCCCATGCCCACATAGGTCGCGAAGCTGTTGCGGTTGACGAATGTGGATGTCAGATCGCCTTGATAGGCCTCTTTCTCGTACCAAAGTATGGTCTCAGAATTGAAGGCCCAAAGCAGAAGACCATAAGCGGCGTAGGCCGCGATGGCCCACCCGATCACCTTCACAAAACGCTCGCCGGTGCTGCGGTCGCGTGAAAGCTGCAGGCTGAGCCAGAAGACACCGGAATAGGTGAGCAGGCGCATCAGCCCTTCCATTGTTTCATCCGGGTTTATGGAAACGGTGCCGCGGCCGGGCACCTCCAAAGCCTCGGGTACAATGGCCCAGAGCGGATTGGCCCAAGTGGCCGGCAGAACCGGGAATGCCTGGAGTATGATCCAGACTGCGACCCCCAATACCAGGATCGCCGGCACAGCGATGCGTGACAGCGGTACAGGAAAGGCCGTTCGCGTCCGCGCCGTCTCGATGCTGTAGGCGATGACCAATAGCGCGGCGATGATGGCGTAAACGGCCCAGGCCCAGGGCAAATTGCCACCGAATGGCAACGGGCTGATGACGACCAGCGCCATCAGCCCATAGGGTACTAATTTTTCGGACAACTGGTTCACTCGCTATCAGTATGCACGCGCGTTCACACACGAGGGACATCTCGCCACGAAGCACGTTCCAAAGTTGAGGCAGCTCGTCAAGGCTCGTTCGACGCAAGAACGTTCCGATGCCCGTCACACGTGGGTCATTGCTCGTCGCCTGCGTTATCCGCGGCCCATCTGCGGCAACACGCATCGTCCTGAACTTCAGGACATTGATCACGCAGCGATCAAGCCGCTGGCCGCGCCGAGCGCGACCGGGTGCATCTCGCCACGACAGGAGTAAGTCAGCGGGCAACGTACTACGAGCCTCGACGGACTCAGCTCTAAGCGCGGACGTTCTAATCATCCTCATCATCTTTGGTCAGAGACGCTCGAGAAGCTCGTTCAGCTTCATGGTTTCGGCTGCGAGTAGTGCTTTTTTGTCACCGCCATGCTGAGCTAGCGAATCCTTCAGAGACGGAGCATGCGAGGGCGGCGAGTACCTGGCGGCTGCGGCTGCCCCATGGCTGCCCGCGCTCGGGCGCATCGGCAGCCGAAAGCCGCACTTTGTGCTGCCTCTAGCCGGCGTCCAGCACAATGATCGTGTCGCCGTCGATCACGGAAACGACGCGGCCCTGAGAGCACCTCGGCCTGGGCTGGCAAGGCGAACGCGAAGGCAATTGCCATCCCGGCTATGGTCCTGTGCATTCGGCCCCGCTCTTGATCCGCCAGCTGACATTCCGGAGTGGAACATAGCGGATTCGGAGCCGTCGCTTGAATCCGTCTGCGGACGTCAAGACCCGGGCCAAGCGCATCCGCTGGACCGCGTTCGGCGTTGTCGAGGCCAAGACCCGATCGGCTCAGCGTTCAATCGCGGAAGGCAGGCCTATCGGTCGCAAACTGTCACGGAGCTAGTGCGAACAATCTTGAAAACCTCACTATACTCTGCCTAGCTGGGTCGATTTGGCCAGAACGCCCTTGCGTGCAGGCGCAAGCGCGGTGACGCGAGCTCGGTGAGCACCATGACGACAGGGTTCAGAGACACTTCTGGATGGCGCTCTAGCCAGAGCCAAGTCCTAGCGTCACTTCTCCCCCTCTATATTGTGATATTCATTGGATTTGTCGGGTACAGCCTGATGATTACGGTGTTTACACCGATGATAATTCACAACAGTAATAACATGCTTTCGAGCGATGCGAGTTCTGCCTTTCGAGCCGGGACGCTGGGTGTCTTGCTGGCCCTCTATCCTCTCGGTCAGTTTCTAGGCTCGCCGGTGATGGGCGCGCTTTCTGATCGTTTCGGCCGAAAGCCGGTTCTCATCTGGTCGCTGGTGGTCACGACTCTTTGCTACGGCCTTATCGTCGCTTCCTTGGTACTGCAAAGCCTGCCTCTGCTACTCGCAGCATCACTTCTGGCCGGCTTGGCGGAGGCGAACATTGTTACCGCGCAGGGTGCAATTGCCGATCTGACCACGAAGGAGCAGCGCGCCCGCTTCTTTGGCTATATCTATATGAGCGTCAGTCTCGCCTATATCGTTGGTCCTCTTCTCGGCGGGAAGCTTGCTGATCCCTCTGTCCTGCCCTGGTTCAACGATGCGACACCGTTTTCTGCCGTGTTGCTGATGATGGTCGGTATCACCGTGGCAACATTGCTGTGGTTTCGCGAAACACGGCACCCTTTGTCAGCTGCTGGCCCGATTCAGGTGCGCCACTTATTTGCGGGGCTCATTGCCTCGTTGTCCAACATCCGCTTTCGGCGGTTTCTGATCGCCAACTTCCTCATCTATCTCGCAATATTCGGCTTCTTCCGTGCCTATCCCATGTATCTCGTGCAAGGCTTCAAGTTAGACGTCACCGAAGTGTCCGATTTCATTGCATGGGTCGGCGTTCCAATCGTGCTTGTGAATCTCGGCTTGACGGGTTTTCTCACGGCCCGTCTACCTGTCCGAACCGTCACCATTGGCTCCGCCCTGCTGAGCGGCGTGTTTTTCGCGCTGATCGTCTTGCCGACCAGCACAGGTCCGCTGTGGCCGGTGCTTTTCTTCGCAGGCGGCGCCGTCGCTTTGTGCCTTCCCGCTTGCGCGACGATGCTGTCGCAAGCCGCAGATGACGATGAGCAAGGCGAGATCATGGGCAGCAATCAAGCACTCCAAGTGGCAGCCGAGGCCTTGTCCGGCTTTGGCGCCGGACTGCTTGCTGCCATTGCGCTCATCCTGCCACTCAGCGTCTTGGCGGCCACGGCAATCCTCGCAGCCATGGTGGTCGCGATTGCCGTTCCAGGTGTGCAGCGGAAGGGCAATGGCCCGCTTGCCTGATAATTCGCCGAGCCCCCTCTCTTCCTCGACCGATCTGGTAATGATATCGTCGCAGCAAGAGGGGGAGGCGTCCCGTGGACGAGGTCTTGTCGCTTGCCGTGGCCGCTTTAGCGGGCTTAGTCTGCGGGTTCTTGAACACTGTGGCGTCGTCGGGCTCGGCGGTCTCTCTGCCCATTCTACTGTGGCTCGGGTTGCCGGCAGTCGATGCAAACGCAACCAACCGACTCCCGGTGCTTATCGGCGCGATGTCGGCGACGTTCGACCTGTCGCGCCGCAAGGCAATACCTTGGCGACTGGCCATCCTTGCGAGCTTGCCGACGATGTTCGGCACCATCATCGGTGCCTTGCTGGCCGAGCGCATCCCTAATGCCGATTTGAAACTGTTTATCATTGCTGCGGTGTTCGTAGCGCTCGTGCTGATCCTCTCGAAGCTCAAGAGTGTCATCAAAGACACGGACAAAGGCGCAGCTCACTTTGGCTATAGAGAGGCGCTGCTTCTTGTGCTTGTTGGGATCTGGCTGGGCTTCATCGTCCTGGATGGCGCCACATACATTTTGCTTGTTCTCATCCTCGCTGCCGGCATGCACCTGGTCGAGGCGAATGCAGTCAAAAACGTCATTCTCCTCGCAACGACCCTCGTCGCCATGGTCATTTTTGCGAGCAAAGGCAGCATCGACTGGCGGCTTGGAGCCGTTATGGCGGCCGGGAGTCTATTTGGAGGTTTGGCCGGTGCTCGCCTGGCTGTTTCAGAGGCGGCCAAGAGATGGATCGTCGGGCTGCTGGTGCTTGTGATCATCGGCGAAATCGCCCACCTGCTCATACAGTCTTATTTGGCTATGGGCGCTACAGCCTCTGCATCCTGAACCCAGTACCGACGTTGCAGAACAGCAGGATCGATGCCGGAAATTTGGGAGCAAAAACCGGATAGCGCCGATGCCGAAATCTGCGAGAAGAACGCGCACGCGAGATATCTGGAATCGCCATGCCCGCTCTTACCAACCGATCGATGACCCCACTTGAATGGGGGTTGCTTCTGGTGCTTTCTCTCCTGTGGGGCGGGTCGTTTTTCTTTGTCAGCATAGCCCTCCAAGACCTCCCGCCCCTGACGGTCGCCCTGCTCAGGGTCGGGCTTGCCGCTTTGGCCCTCCACCTTGCGATTAGAGCCATTGGCACCCGGCTGCCGAAGAGCCGAGAGGTTTGGACAGCGTTCTTCGGGATGGGCTTTCTGAACAATGTGGTGCCGTTTGTGTTGATCATTTGGGGCCAGACACACGTGGCCAGTGGAATAGCATCGATCCTGAATGCAGCGGCGCCGCTATTTACCGTCCTCCTTGCCCATCTCCTCACCGATGACGAGAAGATGTCGTTTGGGCGTCTTGCTGGCGTGATCATCGGTTTTTGTGGCGTTGGCGTGATGATCGGAGGAGCGGCGCTTCAAGCGCTCGGCATCAGCATTCTAGCGCAGGTCGCCATCCTGGTCGCCGCGCTGTCTTATGCTTTCGCCGGCATTTTCGGACGGCGATTCAAAGCCTTGGGGGTGTCTCCGATTGCCACGGCCACCGGCCAGGTCACCGCGTCAACCCTGATGCTGCTTCCAATCGTCATCATCCTAGATCAGCCTTGGGCGCTGCCTGTACCATCGCCCACCGTCATCGCAGCCGTTGCAAGCTTGGGTCTATTTTCGACGGCGCTCGCCTATATCCTCTACTTCCGCATCCTCTCGACGGCCGGCGCGACCAACCTCCTGCTTGTCACCTTTCTCATCCCTGTAACGACCGTCTTGCTTGGTGTCTCCATGTTAGGCGAGACCTTCGAGGACAACCAAGCTCTCGGAATGATTTTGATTGGCGCTGGACTCGCCGCGGTAGACGGCCGGACCTGGAGACTATTGCGACAGCACATGCAGAGAGCCGCCACATAGACCCTCGCTCGCTTCGCCTGACCCGAAACAGAGGAACGTAACGTCTCCGAAGGCCCGCAACCAAAAATCCAATAGCACACGCTAGATTTTTGTTCGGCTCGCATTTTCGGAAGAGACTGGTGGTATGTCCGATAGCACTATCCGTGATCGGCTGCGCCGGGATACGCGGGACTGACTGCGCAGGCTGGAAGAAGATTGAGCCCACGAACAAAGGACATCGATACGGTATCGCCAGGCTTGCGCGTCAGCTGCTGGCTCACAACGACTTCGGCAGGAAGTTTGGCTGCCGTGAATGGGCGTAATTTGGGCCAGGCATTCTCATAGGCTGGTAAGCTCCAGCATCCTTTGTGCTTCATCTGCCGAGCTGCCCTGCACTCGTAGCGAAATGCCGCTCGATCTGACGAACGCACTGTGCTGTAATGCCAATTGCCCTGTTCAGCGCTCGCTCACACCTTTTGATTGTCGCCTCGGGCGAAATGATCAAGCGCTGTATGCCCGTTGTTTCCTCCATAAAATAATCCGGGGAGAGATCAATGCATCAATACAGATGCGTTCTAACGTCAGTTTTTATGCTTTTACTCTGCACGGGAAGTGCGCGCCCGGACGAATCTGATGCGCAGAAGAACAACGTGGGATCTACATCAACGTCTAAATCCCTCGTTGATCCTGGCGTATTTGAAAGGTATCTCGAGAAGGATCATCCTCAGACATTTATGCAGTATGGCGCGCTTGCTATTTGGGGCCCTATCCAAAAGCTGAGAGAGGAGACCGCCTTACATGCAGTAAAACTGCCTAAGTGCGGCCGAGTTCTTTGGTCCGAGCTCGCAACCAAGGAGTCTAGCATCGACAAGTGGGTTGTATATGCTGACTGTGAAACTGGCCTTCGCGTCTACAAGGATTGGGACGGCCGAACTTGGAGCAGAAAGTTGTCGGCTTGGAACTAAGATCACGCATTCGCGTGCGCACGCTTTAGGGCCATCGTCCGACTTTTTGGACTGCATAAGTAGCGGGTTTCATACCGTTCACGGCCTCGTCGAGCCAAACGCTATCATTCCCATGCTCCCGGATTAATTGCTGGGCACCTTTGATGGAAATGCCGTGCTTCTCGGCAAAATAGCGCACTTCGTGAAGCTGATCTCCGGCTACTTGATCGCGGTCACGGGCGTCACGTTTTTGGGATCGTCTGTCATCTTGGCCCTCGTGGCAGCCGAAGTGGGTGCGACGGGCACTCGGCTCACCCGGAGCAGCGGATGTTAACGCGCCCTGAGCGCCCGTCGCCATTGTTCAAACTTGGGCGCTAGCCAATTGTTCCGTCTTCGGATTTTCGGAAGGAGACTCTTCATCGATCCCTGGCTATGGTGACGGGGTCCAACCTGGGCTGGGGAGACTTGAGTGGGCAACAAGACACCAGCGGTCGCACTCCCGTCGCGGATACAACCCTGTTTACCGACGCTGGTTCCTCGGCCACCTCAAGGCGAGCAGTGGCAGCATGAAATCAAATGGGATGGCTACCGGCTTATCTGCTTCAAGGATGGCAGCTCGATCAGGCTCCAGACCCGCAACGGCTTCGACTGGACCGAGCACTTTCCCGGCATTGCCCAGGCAGTGCGCAGCCTGAAGGCTAAGACCGCCATTCTGGACGGCGAAGCATGCATCCTCGACCCCCGCGGCGTCTCGGACTTTAGCCTGCTTCAATCTGCCCTAGCCAGCGGCAATAAGGCCGCCTCTGCCGCGCAGCTCTACGTGTTCGACCTCCTATTCGTGGACGGCCGCGACCTGCGCAAAGAGCCCTGCCGCGAGCGCGATGGGGTCTTCGTGCGTCACGAAATCTCCCCCAGGCCGTGATCCAGTCCGATCCTTACCACTGGCCGGGACAGCTCGGCTCTGTCAGTTTGTGAACTCGTTCTTAACCGGATGGGGGCGACGCGTATCGCCATTGTCCGCGTCCAGAGAAATGCACCATGAAGAACAAGTTCACGGAATCTCGCCTCTTAACTAACGAAGCTTCCGTGGAGGACCTTTTCGCGAGTCGCCTGATTCGCGATATTGGCTACCAAGATGCAGACATTTCGCACAAGCAGTCGATCAAGCCGGTCGAGATCGCGCTGGGCTCAAAGAAAACCCGCTACGCGCCTGACTATATTCTGAACGTTGCCGGTAAGCCTCGCGTAATCATCGATGCCAAAGGGCCTAACGAAAACATCATGTCTTGGGTCGGCCAGTGCGTCTCGTACTGCGCCACGCTCAATCGCCGGTACTCTGACGAGAATCCTGTCAAGTTCTTCGTCCTGACGAACGGCATGATGACAGCTGTTTTCGCTATCGATCAGGGAGACCCGCGTGTAACTGTTGAATTCAATGAATGCGTGGATGGCAACGGCAAGTTCGAGAAGCTAAAGGCACTTTTGAAACCAACGGCGGTCGTAGTGCCTGCGATGGCAGGCAACCAAGCGCACATGTTCAGGAGGCTCCGGCTCGAGGAGATCAACGCGATTTTCACTTGGTGCCATCAGCACATCTACAGGAAGGACAACCTCAGCCAAGCAGCCGGGTTTGAGGAGTTCGTTAAGCTAATATTCCTAAAGCTTCTGTCTGATCGGCAAATCCGTGACCGCTTCGGCCCGTTAATCCATCAGGACGACTTTGAGGTTCCGCGGGAAACGGTCAAGTTCTCCACCGCATGGATTGAAGCCCGTGAAGAGGATGATCCAAATCCGTTGGACAGCGTGCAGTTTCGGTCACTCTTAGCGGAGCTGGAGAACGAAATTCGCAACAATCGGAAGAAACGCATCTTTCGCGAAGGTTCTCGCATAAGCTTGCATGCCGGGACGATTAAAGAGGTCGTAAAGAAGCTTGAGCACGTTTACCTTTTTGGGATTGACGCTGATCTTAATGGACGCCTATTCGAAACGTTCTTGTCTGCCACGATGCGAGGCAAGGACCTCGGTCAGTTTTTCACGCCGAGGAGCGTCGCCAAATTGGGAACGCTTCTCGCCAACCCGCAGGTCAGTAAGCGACGGTTCGATGTTGTCCTGGATGGCTGTTGCGGTACGGGGGGTTTCTTAATCGACGTACTCGCAGAGATGTGGGCAAAGGTTGACAGCAATCCCACCCTTTCGGCTACTGAGAAGCAAGCGTTACGGAGAAAGGTCGCTGAGGAAGCGATTTTCGGCGTCGACATTGCGCAGGAGCCAAACCTCGCGCGGCTGGCTCGAATGAACATGTATCTTCATGGGGACGGCGGAAGCTCAATCTACGAAGCTGATTTCCTCGACAAGAAGGTCTCGGACCCCTCCCATGCCAGCGCTGAAATTCGGGCCGAGGTCGCTCAGCTCCGCGAGCACCTCAACCACCACCCTCAGGGGTTCGCGGACGTTGTCGTTACCAATCCGCCGTTCGCAAAGGTGTATGAAAGAAAGACAAAACGAGAGGCGACCATCCTTGAGGACTACGAACTAGCCAACGGCGAAGAAAAGCTGAAGTCGAGCCTGATGTTCTTCGAGCGCTACCATGATGTCCTCAAGGTGGGCGGGCGTCCTGTATCCATCTCGATGACGGAATCCTCAGCGGGAGCAGCTATCAGGAGTTCCGTGCCTATATTCGAAAGAAATTCCTCATCCGTGCCGTTGTATCCCTGCCAGGTGATGCCTTCCAGCGTTCGCAAGCTCGCGTAAAGACGTCCTTTATAGTCCTGGAGAAGCGGAACCCCGACTTCAAGCAGGAGCAGGGGCCCGTGTTCAAATACGCGTGCCGGTATGTGGGGATTGACGATCCAAAGAGGCAGCGGACGCTTCCCATCGACGCGGTCAATAGGGGCAAAGCACAAGAAGAAATCCAAACCGTCGCGAACCTTTACAATAATTTTATCGAGTGTCGCGCCGTAGACGACACATACCTGATCCCAGCCTCCGCGCTCGATGACCGTCTTGATGCGAAATCTTACGAGCCGACCGGGCGCATGCTACCGCAATGGACTAGGGACGGCATCCAGACTGAGCTTCTTCGAAATATCATGGAACCAGTCGTACCTACGGTGGAGGACCGTATCGACGCTTCATCTCCTGATGAAGAGGTAACTTACTTAGTTGTCGGCTATGACGGGTTTGCGCGCGAGGGAGAGACAATCCTACTCGGTGAGCAGAAGTCTGTTCCAAACCTGATCCGGGTCCACTCCGACCAAATCGTCATCTCGCATATCAACGCGGTTAACGGGTCTATCTGCGTTGTTCCTGAAGAACTGGATGGTATGGTCGTCACAACGGAGTTCACGGCATTCCGCACCCGGGATGGCTATGATCCCCGAGTCGTGTGGGCACTGCTGCGGTCACCAGAGATACGTTCCGAGTTCCTTATTCGAGCGAGCGGTGCAGGACGTACCAGAGTGAAATGGGCAACGATTGCGGATATCCGCGTTCCAATTCCATCAATCGAGTTGGCAACCGCTGTGGTGACTGACCTTTTGCAGGCCGAAGAAAGCTTGCGTGCGGCCCAGCTCCTTAGGCAGGAAGTGCAGTCTCGAATCTAGGAAACGTTAATGCTAGCCACTGAAAAGGCCGTGGCGACCCTGGAGGCGTTCAAGCCACCTAGATAACCGGCGTCAACTTCCCGGCTCAACCGCACAAATCGCCCTTCCAGCAGGGCAACAAGCAGGACACGATCGTCGTCGACGTGGACGATATGGAGGCACTCGGCCGCTAGACGGTGATCTGCAGGAGCCTATCCTCTTCAGGAGTTGTCAGTTCTTGTCGCGCGACGGGCTCTGAACCGAGCTCCATTTGAAAGGAGCTTAGGTTTCTCCGCCATCGGCCGGCTCGATTTGGTCTCCGGCCATCACTCGGTAGTGACCGTCCACCAAGCTCTTGATCTGATATTGCTGACCAAAGAGTTCCGAGCGCTGTTTCAAGGCGACGACCTGAAATGCCTCGTTGGGGTCCAAGAGAAGATAGTTTGAGCCGGTCAATTTGACCACGTCGCCAACACTAAATGTTTTTCCCCGCATAGACCCCCTCAACGTATCACCAATTGCCACCACGATCCTGCGCCTTAGCGCTGACCACCTAAAATCATTTTGGCTGGCACGGTTCCCAATCTGCTGGGTACGGAATGCTGGCCGAACAAAACATTCCTCCAATACGATTGGACCTAATCCACATCTTCGCTCGAATTGCCCCATATTCCGGCGCGCGTTTTATACCAATCCATGAGGCCAGTCAGCAGCGGCATTGCAACCGCCCACTGCAGCCTCAGGTCAAAGTGCTCGCCGCTCTCGTCTCTCAACCGAACCAGTGCGTGGCTCGTGTCGTCATCTATTTCAAGTGAGACGAGCTCTTTTGCCGTCACGCACGATGCTGGCAACTTTCCTCTTTCGCTCAAAGTTCAATTCGCTCCTCATATATCATCCGCCTGCGGACAATCACCTTTTCGATCCCAATCAGCAAGCCCAATGTGAGGCGCCGATGCGGACCTGAGACATCCTGGCTCGAGCTGGTCCGCGACCGGCTTGCGGATGAACCATGGTAACCAATGGGCTAACTGGGGCTGCCAAAAGCAAAGCATTAAGCCTCGCAAACAATTCGGATTACGCAAGCAACTCGATGGGCATATTCTGAATTTCCTTTCCAACAGGCCCATTTAAAAAAGCTCAGCAGGGGGAGCGACTTCGATGCGGCGATACATCGATGACCTGGAATTTATTGTTCGGGAGGCACTGATTCTGGCCGGAGCTATCGAATTCTGCCCGACTCATCCAGAAGTCGCGATCAGAACAGGGGACAGACGCGCAGAGGCGCGGGTTTACGAGTACGTCTGTTCCCTACCGAAGAGAGACGGTACCATGTGGCTATCTGGCGCGGTGAAGGATGCAATACAGAATGAGCTCACCTTGGCGACAGACAAGTTGTGTTGGAAGTGTTACTCGGATCAACATGAATCCGATCTCATATGTGCTTCGGCCAAACGCTCAGGTGGCCGCCGTTAGGCGACCACGAAATTCGCCGCTGACGGTGAGGTTGCCATCGCGAGGCCGAGCTGAGTGCTCAGCCGGCTGCGTTCGGATAAGAAGAGTCCCGCTTGGAGCGGGGCAAGTTCGTTCCACTCGACATCAGGAAACGATGATAGTCGTGTACGCGGAGAGGCCCTGGCACAACACTGCGCTGTTGCCGATCACTATCACTCGGCTTGTGCCAGCTTACGGGCCACCAGCCTGAGTGCCCTCTCAATCAATTTCAGTTGATGTTTCCACTCATCAGAGGGCCAGTGCGAGCTGACACTCATCAAGGCGCTCCGTCCATTCATCAAGGAGATCTCAATTTCACGCAATTCTTTAACGGTGATTTCGATTGGATCATTCATTGAAGGTCCGTGTTGATCCTGTGTAGTCTTGCACGCACGTGATCCGATCGTGTCTGACATCTACTACGGCATCAATAAGTTCCCATTACGTTCGCGTCAAGCGAACTATGAAGTGAAAGAACTAGGACCTGAACGAGCGCAGAAAAAGTCCCGCCACATGCGACCGAGGCGGGGCGGCTTTCTGAAGCGGCGGATCTACTCCCAGCGGGTCCCAGCTGGACCAGGGCAGAATCAATCAAGCTGTCTAGGAAAAGGCCGATTGCCTATTGGAGTATGCCTACCAGGCTGACGGTAATCAAGAACAGCATTAGGAACCTCGGCCTCAGAGGGAGAGGGCCGAGGTTCCGTGGAGTGCCGTGCGGTAGCAGGTAACAGCACCACGACCAATATAGAGGCCAACACTCTGGGGGGCAAGAACAGTATGCGGCCCTGCTCCCCCTGAACAGGGCCGCTTGGGCGGTGCTTAAAGTTGGGGGCTGCCAACAAAAACCGCCCATGGTTCATCTACTGTGAGCTTCAGTCGGCTACAACGATTTTTTAACGAGAAGCGCGGTCCTGCTGGGGGATGCCAGCAGGACCGCATGGCGGATTGGTGGTGGGAATGTCAGTCAAGGGGCGACCAACAAAAATTCCGCCGAGCAAGTGTCTACGACTTCGATCCCGTGAGTGCAACCCAGCGGGTATCATACCCCCCCTGAGGGGTCGTTGAGCGAGACGACATCCAGGAACGCTAATCTAGCCGTCTCGGCGCGGCTTATGGGACCAACTCCACACGTGCGTTGATTCCGGGTAACAAAGAGCCGCTTTGGGCATTCCCCGTGCGAAGCTAAGGCTTCTCATTCTGAGCTGGTGTTGTCACAGTGGAAAAATTAGGCAGCTCTGTCGGACCCGCGCCAGAATAGTAAGGGCGATTGCCATGAACAACTCTCCCGCAATAGACACGCTTCTTCAAGAGATGCGTGCTGCCGTCTCGGCTGAGACCTGCTCCGAGCGGATTGTTTCTCGACTGATGGAGCCGGTTCGACATGCAGCACTGGAAGGATCTTGGATGAGGGATACCTTCCTGTCGCCACCGGCCGACCAGGGGTTCGGTTCTTATCTGCTGCATGCAGAGCCGGATAGGACGCTCGCGATCTTTGTCGTGAGCTGGCTTCCTCGACGCGGTGCTCCGCCGCATGACCATGGCACCTGGGGCGTTGTATGTGGCGTGAAGGGGGTAGAGACGAACATAAACTGGCTTCGTACCGACGATCAGAGTAAGCCGGGTCAGGCGGAATTGCGCGAGGACGGCCGGGTTTCGCTAGGACGCGGTGACATCATTACCGTCACGCCGAAAGACATTCACAGTGTGATCAACGAGACGGATGAGGTGACGTTGTCGTTCCACATCTATGGCCGGCACCTCAACGAGACCGGTCGCAATCGGTTTGACGTGGAACAGAAGAGGGTCGAACCCTTCATCATCTCCGTCCGCTAATCGATAACGGCATTGGCTATGGTGCGCTCGGCCTCCATCTCGGCAATGCGACGGAGGAGGATGGCGAGGGCGTCGGCGGCATCGATAAGGGCCGCATCGTCTGCGAACTCATCGCTCTCGGATAGAGGGTGATATCCGGCCCGCAACCGCTGCTTCAGCCGCTCGATCTCTGCAAGGTCAGTCATGATAGCGCTCCGGTAATGCAATCATCAATCTGATCCGCACCCCGAACTCGCCAACCGTGCCCGCATCTTGAACATTCAGACCATACACCTTCGATCGACCCTGGCTCATTCCAGCCTTCATTGCGATCGAACTGCCCGCCCATCACTATGAACGTGGTGGTGCAATTGACTTGCTCATGAAGCCGCAAATCGCGCGACTTGCACCGGGGACACCTTAGCTTGGTTTGGACCAGTCGCCTTAGGCTGCCGTTGAAGGATGTATCGTCCATCACCCCTCCTCCTTACCGGCGAGGGCGAAGCCGACCAACGCTTTCTCTAGAAGCTCACGGACCGCTGACACTTCACTTTGATGCCCATTGGCATATCCATAATCATGGATCTGCTTAACGAGGTCGCGCGGCAAAACATAAACCCGCCTGACTGTCTGGTGCTTAGCTGGGGGCGGAACGTAAATGAGATCATCAGCGGTACGGCTCATCACTTGCCTCCATTGGCGAGGGCGCGAACGACAGCCATCGCTTTGTCATAGTATCGATGGCGGTACCGCGCGTTGCGAATGCAGTCCGACGCCGTTTGGCGTCGCCTGGGGCTGGATCGACCTGCCAATTTCTCCTTGAAGACCTCAATTTGCTTTGCCGCATGGTCACGCTTTGCTCGGAGGGCTTCCAGGACCTCCTCCAACACCTCGCGCCGGATCTGCTCCCGCACCCGGTCATCGGCTGGGGCGGGGTGCTGAGGCAGCGGTGAATGCTTTGGCTTGTTGCGCTGCTTCTCTCGGATCTGCTCAACTTTTGCCCAGACGCGGGCCATCTCGGCCGCGCCGCATTGATCCATATCCAGGCCATAGGAAAGGCAGAGTGCGGCGAGCGTGTTCATGACGCCACCGACTTCCTGGCTCATGTCGCCTACGGGTCTCCCAAAGACATAGTCAACCAACTGGTGCGCTTCGCTTTTGGTACAGCCGCCCGACTGCACCAGTTCGAGCGCCTCTTCCAGAAACCGATGGTTCCGCTCCACCTTGTCCCTGGCGATAGTCTCACCGAAACAGGCGATCAGCCAGCGATCAACCTCTTGCTGAAATGCCACCGGCTCCTGCGCCGCTGGTGGTTGTGGGGCGGCTGCGATCATCGTCTGATAAACCCACCAAGCCGCCACGTCCTTTGGTGGAACGTGGTCTATGTCTCGACAGTCGGCTGGCGGTTCGATGCCCAAGCCTCTACAGTGCGCAATCAGCTCTCTTTCTGTCGGCCTACCGCCTCTCAGCCACATCATCATATGGCGAACTGCGTCCAGCATTTCCTCGGTCGGATCGACCGGAACAAGTCGCCACGCCGTCATGACTTAACCTCCTCGAAGCGACCGTCCTCGAACTCCTCCCTCGGACGTACCCATAGTGCGCCCTCATCGACGCTACGGTAGATGGCGACCTCGCGCAGATTGACGGAGGTTCCATGAAGGCAGTTGTCCGCAGGGGTAGCCGGATCCCGCCAATGCTTCGACTGCATGTTGCCGTATCCGATTAATTCGTAGTCGGTGCCGCGCCTTTTGTGGCGATAGCGCACCGCCCCGCCGCCCTCGATTGCTGAGAGGGCAGCGGCAATGGCTCGCGCGTCCTGCTCTCGCCAAACTCGACAGACCTCCTGTCCCTCGCTCAGCGAAATAACACCATAGTCACAGCAGTCCGCGGGGATGCCCTTGCAGATGCGCGCCTCGTAGGGGCCGGCCGTTTCCATCGGCTCAGCCACCGCCCCGCCGCCCTCGATTGCTGAGAGGATGCGGCGCTCATAGTCCGCCTGGGCTGCTACTTTGGCGTCTTCGGGCGAGCGCTCGTAGCCGTAATCCCCGAACCCGCGCCATTTCCACCCGTTTTCGTCAGCGCATCGCACCGTGTAAGCCGTGGGCACGGTGTGCCAGTCGCCATTCCACGCGGTGATTTCTGACTTTGCCCACTCCAGCGGCTTCACCCGCACCGCCCCGCCGCCCCGGTGAGCCTCATAGGCGGTGATAACGAACCGGACGTTTTCTAGCGTGTGCTGTGTCGGATGATCCAACCCATGACGCTCAGCAAAATCCCGCGCAGCCGCCTCAATCGCCGCCTCCCGTCCCGCGTCCGGCTGGACTGAGTTGAACCCCGCGACCAAGGCGGGATGACGAACACCTATCAGGTCCATGTTGAGCGTGCCCTCGCGGACAATAAGCGCGCCGTCACCTTCGTAAATGTGGATGACCTCGTGCGGGTGCTCGTCTGCGTCGGGCTTCCGGCGCTCTGCGGCCTCGCGGATGGGTTTGCGATACATGACGCGATAGGCGCGCCAATAATCGTCATCACCGATGCGGCTCGTCTCAAACGTAACGTCGCCGTTGTCATTGAACACGGCATCTGCGAATGGACGCAATGCCGCCTCAAGATCGCGGATGCGCCGCTCGAAATCCTCGGCACTCGGCTCCTGGCACTTGCAGGCGTGTTCGTCGGTCATGGCTCTTCCCCGGGCTGAAACTGCGGGCAGGTTGGATGCTTGGGCGTCTCGTGTCGGCTTATCCATCCGCCGCTTGGGCGCGGGCTGTTGCTGCCAGCGCCAAAAAAGTACATGGAGATGGGCAGCACGATCTCGGGCATGGTCCAGGTGCAGCGCCCATCACCGGACGGGTGCAATCGCCCGCATTTGGTCTGCTTCCATTTGGCAAATTTGCAGCCGAGGCACGGCGTTCGATGTTCCCGCGTCATGGCCACATCTCCGATATTGCGGGCCAGAGGAACCAGAGGAGGAGGAAGATCAGCGTCCAGCCGAGCAGGGCCACGCCAAGCCACACAAGGGGCGTGGAACAGAGCCGGAGCCATAGGGGTGCGTGGGGAGGTTCGGCGGTCATGCCGGACCTCGGGGGAGGTCGTCTAACGTAGTTATCTTTGGTTCAGCTGAACCAGGAACCGTGAACGAGGAGAGAACATCATGCCGGAAATTGGTATGTGGAGGAATCGAGAAGTCTAGGATTTCCGCCAGTTTCCGGTATGGCCGATACGTTGACATCGTAGGGGTCACTGGTTCGATCCCAGTACCGCCCACCATCAAGCTGATAAAATCAGTGACTTAGGAGCCTGCGAAGGGCGATTTGCGTAGGAGTCACTGGTCCATTGTACCAGTCCTGCTCACCGTCAATCAGCTGCCAGAAGTCCACCGGGAATTTCGCATCAGGCGGCAAAAGTCCCGTCGGTGGAAATTGGGGTCCTTATCCGCCATGACATCGGCAAGCCCGGTGCCCTGGGTGGTATCAGGCCGATGCTTAAGCCCGTCGTAGAGGGCTTGCAGGAGGTCTTCCGCAAAGCCGGGTGGATGAGGACAAGCCGATTCGATGGCGTTGCGCTGCGCCTCGGTGAACTCGTCATAGCCGAGGCCCACCAGATCCATCATTACTCCTTCGGCCGTCAGCGCGACGATCGGATGCATGTGCGGGGAAATCCCCGGCGTCGTGTGCAGTGCAATCGCAAGCCAGACCCTCTCAATATCGGTTTCGGAAATGCTGTGGCTTCGCAGGAAATCGCGGGCGGCGTTCGCGCCATCGACCTCGAAGCGGACTTGGCTTTCCCCGAAGCCCGCTGTCAGACCGACGTCATGGAACATGGCTGCGGTGTAGAGAAGTTCTGGATCGAAGGTCAGGTCCCGGCGCTTTCCAGCCAAGGCGCCCCAAAAATAGACGCGGGTGGAGTGCTGAAACAGAAGGTCGCTCTCTGTATCGCGAATGAACTGCGTCACCTCCCGCGCCAATGCGCTGTCGGGAATTCTCACGCCGGCAATCTCGTCGATGGTCATGATCTCTACTCCATCATGCCTTCCCTGATGACCGAGCCGCTGAACGTCGACCATCACGGCTTCAGAAACAGTAGACCTGAACGCCTCAGACGGCACCAGCGATATCGGGGCAAGCTTACGGCCGAGAGACGGCAGCCCGCGTCAGACGCACCATCAACCATGGCTCTCATGTCGGATCCAGATGTCGCAGCGCCCGGAACGCGGGGGCGGCATCAGCCGTTCTCTGCTCGGGGCTGGAGACCGACGATGCGAAACAAGTTTGAGACGTTGGCCCGATATGGGTATCTCGCTCGGGGTGTCGTCTATTTCCTTTTGGGCGCGATCGCGCTGTCCTCCGTGTTCTGGGGGATGGGACAGACGCCCAGCTCAGAAGGCGCGTTCTCGACGATCCTCGGCCAGCCGTTCGGCCGTGTGTTGCTCGCGGCCATTGCACTAGGCCTGTTCGGCCACGTTCTTTGGCGGCTTGCCCAAGCCGTTCTCAACGCGGATCATCACGATAAGGACTTCAAGGGCTATGTGGTCAGGCTGGGAAACCTGGCTGCGGGGCTCACGAATACAGCTCTTGCGCTTTTGGCGGCGCGGCTCGCGATCGGAGCAGGTTCCGGTGGCGGGGCCAGCGGCGAGACCGGTTTCGCAAGCTGGCTGCTCGAGCAGCCTTTTGGAAAATGGCTGCTTGGCATCGTCGGACTGGCGGTGGTCGGGGCCGGCTGTGCCCAGGTCTGGCGTGGAGTGAAGGGGCAGTATCGCAAGCGCGTGCGGCTTCCTGCCGAGCACAGCACCATTCTGAACTTCGTGTGTGGGTTTGGTCTCTCGGCTCGGGGACTGCTGATTGCCATCATTGGGGGCTTTTTTCTGTATGCGGCGTTCACCGTTCAGGCCGACCAAGCCGGTGGGCTCACCGAAGCGCTGGATTGGGTGCATCAATTGCCCTTCGGAACGGCGCTCTATGCTGTTGCCGCGATCGGTCTCCTGGCGTTTGGCGCCTATAGCTGCCTCGAGGCCAGGTATCGGAATGTCGATGCATCGCAGCCCGCCGCGTTGAAGCAGGCTGCCAAGTCTGTCGCGGGGTGAATGCCGCCTACACCGCGGCGAGGTAGATGATCCTTCCGAGTGCGCCGAGCAGCAGGGCCAAGGCTGCTATGGTCTGGATCAAGAAGCCAGGATACCTCTTCGTCGGACCGGAGAGATAGCCGACGAAATAGATTATGCGGCCAATGAGCCAGAGAAAGCCGAGGCCAGCGGCCCAGGTCGCGCTCCAGTAGATCGCGAAAAGCCACATGGCTGGAAGGAAGATTGGCAGCCATTCAAGCGTATTCGAGTGCGCCCGAACTGCTTGCTCCAGCAGCGGGTGACCAGTCATTGCTGGAGCCAATATTCCCGTTTTGGAATGCGTCCTCGCGACGGTAAGCGCCATGCCGAAAAGGAGAAGGCCGCAAAGCAGAGTCACGATGGCAACCAGATAGTAGCGTTCCACGGCGAAGGCCTCCGAATCGTTTGCGCTGTACGTGTTTGCGCTCGATTGGCTGCTCAATCCATATCTTTCCGGACGAAAAACACATAAAACAATTCAGCGAGGCTGGCCGAAGCGCGGCTCTGTCTCAGGCCAGGGACCACGGGAAGCGGTACCCACTTTCAGGACTATGATCAGCGTTGAGCGATTTCTGGCAAAGGCACAATGCCGGTGCCGATCGCGGGCTGGTCGATACCGCATCTAAACGTCCGAGCCTTTTCGTCAGCGATGCGTCGAGCCTCGGCGTTGGCAGCCCTGTTCTCTGTCGCCACGACATAGCCGACGGCACAGCCCTGTCCGCGGTCTACCTGTCCCACCTTTTCGATCACCAGGACCTCCACCGGCTTTACGGGGTTCCAGCTATCGGCCACGAACCAACGGTGGATGGTGGCAAAGGGGATCTCGCGGTCATTCTGCCGCTCGATGCGCCATTCGATCTTGCCACCCGTGTGGTTGAAACGGGAAAAGGACTCCCAGCGCGGCTCGGCGCCGGCCGGCGGGAAGCCATAGAATAGGGATTCCCGTGAATCGCCGTAATAGACGAAAACAGGATATCCCTTGTAGCCGGAGCAAACGAGGTTTCGCCAATCGCCGTCTTCGCCGTTGCTTTCCGCACTGGACAGGACCGTACAGTCCCGCTCGAGATCGAGATCGGTATAGGCGCTCTCAATCGTCTTCGCATCGGCACCCAGGGCAAACAGGGGCAGAAGAGCGAGTGCAGCGCATAACCGCAATGTCGATACTCCCATCTTCCTTCATCCGCTTCTGAAATACCGCGCCAGGATCTCAAACCAGCAGCGTCGATGTAGGGCCAGGTTTCCGCTTTTCTTTGATCGCGAAACCGCGTCTCAAGTTCTTGCTGGGTCGTTTCTTCACGCGAACCAGATCCACTTCGCTCGAAAATGCTCTAGAATGAAGACCAATCTGTAGCAAGGATGTGGCGGTCACCGTCGCGAAGCTGAGGTTCGGCGGTACGCGGAGGTGTTGACAGTCCCACATATAAGTTGATATCAACCTACATCTGAAATGGGATGCTGAGCATGGACCAGTCATATCGTTGGGTCATTGTGGGCCTCGGCGCGCTCATGGGCTGTGTGGCTGTCGGCGCGATGTTCTCGCTGGCCGTATTCCTTGACCCGATTGCCGCCGATACGCGCTGGTCGCGCGCCGGAATCTCGAGCGCCATGACCCTCAATTTCCTGGTCATGGGCGCCGGCTCATTCGGATGGGGCATGGCGAGTGACCGCTTCGGAACGCGGATCGTGGTGCTGGCGGGGGCCGTTCTGCTCGGATTGGCGCTGGTTCTGGCGAGCAATGCGCAGAGCCTCGTTGAATTTCAGCTCACTTATGGCATTCTCGTCGGGCTTTCCGCGAGCGCATTCTTCGCGCCTATGATCTCCGCCGTGACCGCCTGGTTCGAGACAAACCGCAGCCTGGCGGTCTCGCTTGTCTCGGCGGGAATGGGCGTGGCGCCCATGACGATCTCGCCGCTCGCTCGCTGGCTGATCTCGACCTATGAATGGCGACCAGCGATGTTCATCATCGGCATTGTCGCCTGGGCCTTGCTCGTCCCTGCCGCAATGCTCGTGCGCCGGGCGCCAACGCCGTCATCGGGCGGTAAGAGCGGGGTGGGCGAACATCCTCAGCTTTCAGTGGGTGCCGCGCTGCGCTCGCCGCAATTTCTGGTTCTCGGCTTCACCTTCTTCGCCTGTTGTGCGGCGCATTCCGGGCCGATTTTCCACATGGTCAGCTATGCAATCGTTTGTGGAGTGGGACCGATGGCAGCCGTCAGCATCTATAGTGTCGAGGGGCTCGCGGGCCTGGGCGGCCGTCTCCTCCTCGGGGTCACGGCCGACAGGCTTGGGGTCAAGCCGGTGCTCATTGCGGGCCTGCTGGTGCAGGCGCTGGCGATCGGAGGGTATCTCTTCGTCCGTCAGCTTGCTGAATTTTATATGCTCGCGATCATCTTCGGTACCGCCTATGGCGGTGTGATGCCCCTTTATGCGGTGCTCGCCCGGGAATATTTCGGCCAGGAGATGATGGGCACCGTGTTCGGGGCGGCAACGATGCTGTCAAGCATAGGCATGGCGTTTGGCCCGCTGGCGGGCGGCCTGGTATTCGATGCCTTCGGCAATTACGCTTGGCTGTTCATCGGCTCATTTGCCGTGGCGCTGGGGGCCGTCGCACTGGCCCTCGTCTTTCCGCCGCTTGCGCGCGTGCGGCTTCAGCCGACTTAAAGTCGCCAGAGGAGCGGCGGCCTGGCCAAAAGCGGGAGAGGCCAGGCCGCCCCCACGACCAGCCAGCCTCCCCTGCGCATGAGCGGGTCGAGCACTCACGCGCAGCTGGCCGATCTACGGGACTGTGCCGTTTCGGAAACGACCGTAACTCTGGCGCAAAAATCGCGCCACATGTGAAGAAAAACCCCATGATCGTTTTCGATGGTTTCGTCCGCGTCGGAGATCTTGTTGGCGTTTCCTTGCTTTTCTCAGTCGCGATAAAAGTAAACCCGCGCTGAAAATTGGTGATCTTACCGGGCTAGGGTCGTGTCGACGCGGCGCGGGCATCATGCTCCCGCTGTGCCAAATTGATTTATCTCGCGCCGGGGCGACGGCTGGAGCGTCAGCTATTAACCATGCCCATGACTCACAGAATATCCACAGGTCAAATTCCGACAAGCGCAGTTTCGTCTTAAAAACATTCAGTGGAGAGATGCAAAACTGGCGTGGGATGCGGCCCATTCCAGAGATAGTCAATAAAGGTATTCCTACGGAGGAAAGGTGATGATCGAAATCTCCCGTCTGTCCATCATTATTCATCATATTCGGACTGTGTCACAGTATTTGACAGTTAAGCCGAGTTGGTCTCCAATGATGTTGCTAAGAAATTGAAAGATTTCTTGGGGGAGGTCTGAAAACCATGAGACGGGGGGGCATGAGTGGGGGGCACTGCGCAAGCGTTCTGGACTGCGAAAGCTGAAAGGGACGCACAGAAAGACCATACGGCCGACCGGGAGCTATGGGAGCATATCGTTTTCCGGGTTTTTCCGGATGGAGACGCATTCGCGGCCGCAAACTGGGTCATTCAGAAACACGGAGACTTAGGAGAGGGAAGGTCATGCCCCGAAACCGGGGCAGCGGCCTTGCCGAATATGGAAATGATTTGCCGTGAATTGCGGGTGATGCTCGAGCTGTGCTGCCGTATCTCACGCTCACGTTCCCGCAGGCGATCTCTAAGCAAGCCGCGGAGGAGAACACCGAGCACGCGCAACAGTCGCCGCTATCTCCGCCTGCGAACTGCCGAGGCGGCTCTGTCGCAATCCTCCTCTTTGCCTTGAGGACCGAGTGATCGAGCGCCCGGACTGAGAATGGTGGAATGACAGATATGTCACTCTCATGGGTTGGGAGGGGAACCAACCTGCTCTCTTAAATCATGGTGCTGCTATAAATCATGATGCTGCGCAGCGTTGCGGTCTGTCGACCTCTGCCGCCGGGCGAGCGGCTGTGCCATAATGAGACGAAGGTGAATGCGGAAGAGGCGGGTTTGGCTGGCGGTGCTCTCGTCAGAACCCAAAGTTACCGTGTCGCCAGCCGCCGGCAGCATTGCACGGCGGCCTGTGCAGCAGATTGCAGCGGCCGGCTCTGATGTCCTGGTCATCAGCTTTCGGGTGACGGTCAGCCTTTGTGGTGGTCACGGCCCCTGGCGTGCGGTGATTTCCTCGATGGCACTGTCAAGCTTCGAGCGGTCATTGCCGACCTTGTCCATTACGGCACGCGCCTCTTCCATCGACAAGCCGTGCTGCTCGGCAAAATACCTCACCTCGTGCTCCTGATCGCCAGACAACCGGCTGCGGTCCTGGGCGCCGCGTTTTGAGGGATCGTCAGCCATCTGAGCCTCCTTGCAGGACTGTTAGAGTGGTCGTTCTTCTCTGAACCGCAAATCCGCTCTCGCGTCTTTGCTTGGCCACGTTTCTCCTTCGCCCAACCGGACTGATTGGCGCGAAATACTCACAACCGGCTGGCGACGCTGACCTCTGGGGTCGGGTGAGTGCCGGTGATGTTACGTTCAACAGCACTCGGGGTCAGTTGTTCCGAGACCCGCGTCCTTCCTACACGCTTTCGCAGGCGTGATCGGTTCATTGCATCGGGATTAAGCATTAACCGGCCCAGCCACCTAGCAGAGGCCCGCCTGCGCTGTACTTTCAGCAGCCGGCAGAAATCCTGAGTCGTCGCTCCGAACCACCTGGCCGGCGCATAGGGCCTAGGGGGTATCAGCTCTCGCGGTTGCTGCGGGGGCAAGCACATCATAGTGCATCATATCGACATCGCCGTGTTGCCATCGAGAATAGGCCGGAACCGTTGCCCCGCTGCACGGTTACCGGCTCGGGCCAGCATTTTTGGCCAGGCGGGGACCCGCACCTGGCAGAATGGACTTGTCATCATAGCCTCCATGGGCCTTGCTGGCACGTCTGCGTTCGGCCGAGGCAGGAGAGAAGATGGTCGTTAAGCGCATTGAAGAACTCGACGATGCCCGCCGGCTGCAACTGCTCATCGAAGGCGTCATTGATTACGCCATCTACACAATCAGCATCGACGGTCTCGTGGTCAGCTGGAACACCGGTGCGCGCCGGTTGAAGGGCTATGAGCCGGCCGAGATCATCGGCAAGCCCTATGCGACCTTCTTCACGCCCGAGGATCGCGCGCGGGGCGTTCCGGAACGGGCTCTGCAGACCGCCCGCCGAGAGGGCCGGTTCGAAGCCGAGGGCTGGCGTGTGCGCAAGGACGGCACTCGGTTTTGGGCGCTCGGCGTGATCGATGCCGTGCGTGACGAAAGTGGAGAGCTCATCGGCTTTGCCAAGATCACGCGAGACATGACCGAGCGCGAGGAGGCGCAGCGGGCGCTGCGAGAAGCGCAGGAACAACTCGCCGCTTCACAGAAAATGGAGGCGATCGGCCAGCTCACGGGTGGCATCGCTCATGATTTCAACAACCTGTTGATGATCGTGCTGGGTAACCTTGAAACCGCTCAGCGCCATGCGAGAAGCACGCCCCCGGTCAATCCCAATCTCGAGCGTTCGATTGCCAATGCGGTGCGCGGCGCGCAGAGGGCAGCGGCATTGACCAGCCGCTTGCTTGCGTTCTCCCGAAGGCAGCCGCTCAATCCCAAGCCGCTTGACGTGAACCGGTTTTTGACGGGTGTTGCGGATTTCCTGCAGCGTTCTCTGGGCGAGACCATTCAGGTGGAAATGGTGGGCTCAGCGGGCCTGTGGCGTATCGAGGCCGATCCCAATCATCTCGAGACTGCCCTGGTCAACCTGGCGATCAATGCGCGAGATGCCATGCCCGGTGGAGGCAAGGTGACCATCGAGGCAGCCAATATCTTTGCGGATGAGCATTATTGCATGCGCAACCCGGAGGTCGCCCCGGGGCAATATGTGGTGATCTGCGTCAGCGATACGGGCGTCGGCATGTCGCCCGAGGTCATGAGTCGCGCCTTCGAGCCCTTCTTCACAACCAAGGAGATCGGCCACGGCACCGGCCTTGGTTTGAGCCAGGTCTATGGGTTCGTCAAGCAATCGGCCGGCAATGTCAAAATCTACAGCGAGGTCGGCCACGGCACGACCGTCAAGATTTACCTGCCGCGTTATGCAAGCACATCAGATGTGGAGGAGCAGCCAGTCTCTGAAGTGCTCGGGCAGGGTGAGCAGGGCGAAGTGATCCTAGTGGTCGAGGACGACAGTGATCTTAGGGATTATCTTTGCGAAGTGCTTCGCGAGCTTGGCTATCAAGTGCTGACGGCTATTGATGGGGTAACGGCGCTGCCGATTCTTGAGGAAACCTCTCGCCGCATCGATCTGTTGCTCACGGATGTGGTGATGCCCGGCATCAATGGCCGACAACTGGCGGCGCGCGCCCAGGAGCTACGGCCAGAGTTGCCGGTGCTCTACATGACCGGCTATTCCCGCAATGCGGTGGTGCATCACGGAAGGCTCGATCCGGGGGTGGAGCTGCTGCAGAAGCCGGTCACGCAATCGGAGCTGGCGGCCAGGGTTCGCGATCTGCTCGACAAGAAGACGGGAGAGGCCTGACAAGGTGTCGGAGGCGCTCTCGATGCGGTTCTTGCGGCCGTCCTGTACGCGCCTGCCATACTGCCCTATAGCCCTAACTTGGACTTGAGCGCGTCGATGCGTTTGGAGGCTTCTGCCTTGGTGAGCCCATCCTCGTAGGCTTTCGGTTCATGAGCCTGCTCGGAAAGGGTCTTCAAATAGGATGCCTGCGCTCCGGTCATCGGCTCTTCGCCGCTGACCCAATCGTCTGGATCCTTCTCGGTGTTCGAATTTTGTTCCGTCTTTGGATTTTGCCTCGACATTCCTCGGCCTCATGGTTGGCCCGAAGTTAATGCAGGTCTGCTATAATCGGTTCCAGGTCCTGAGGTCGGGGGCTGGATGCCCAGAGAATGCCTATGCCGCCTGGCGCCCCAGGCTCTTCAATCCCTGCCAAACCGGTGAGATGAGATAGGAGGCAATGGGGATGAGGAGCGTGCCGATCACGAGACCGACAATGCCATAGGCGGCGGATTCGGTCGCCCAGTTCAGCACCGGCCCTAGGGGAGGCAAGAAGGATGCCGCAGCATGCGCGGCGTCATGGATCATGTGGCCGAGCGTACTAAAGCCGAATTCCTCAAGACCATGAACGATGATACCACCGCCGACCCAGATCATGGCCGCCGTGCCCACGATGCCAAGCAGCGTCATGAAGCCCGGCATGGCCTTGACCAGTCCCCTGCCAAGGGATCGTAAGACGCCCGGAGCTAGTCCTTCATTCGTGTTGGAGGCCAGGCGCACGCCAAAGTCATCCGCCTTCACGATGAGGGCGACCACTCCATAGACTCCCACGGTGATGCCAAAGGCGACCAGGACCAGCACGGCGGCTTGCAGGGCGAAGTTGCCTGGAGGGATCTCCGCGAGCGCGATGGTCATGATTTCCGCCGATAGAATGAAATCGGTCTTGATGGCGCTCGCCACCTTCTCGTCCTCAAGGGATTTCGGATTGATCGCAACCGAGCCGAGCTGTGTTTCGTGCTCGGCGGCGTGGTGGGGGAACAGGGCGTGATAGACTTTCTCAGCTCCTTCGTAGCAGAGATAGGCGCCGCCGATCATGAGGAGAGGCATGATGAGCCACGGCAGAACGAAGCTCAGAAACAGCGCGGCGGGCAGGAGAAAGATGAGCTTGTTCTTGAGCGAGCCCTTAGCGATCCGCGCGACGATGGGCAATTCGCGCTCAGCCGTGAAGCCCCGGACATAGCTGGGCGTAACGGCGGCATCGTCAATCACGGCGCCAGTCGCCTTGAGGCCTGCTTTGGCAGCCATGCCCGCCACATCATCGATGGAGGCGGCAGCAACCTTGGCGATGCCAGCGACGTCGTCCAGAAGCCCAAGCAGTCCGATACTCAAGCGATCCCCCTCATGCCGCGGCAACCCGCCGATAGGGGTTTTGCCAGCTGGCGCCCAGTGTCGTCAAACGCTCATGGAGGATAAGCTTCAGGCGGGTTTGGAGGTAATCCAGCAATAGCAGAGATTATAGACATTCTGCCGATTTTGCCTCGAAGGGGCTCGCGTTCGAGGGGGCCTCACGTCGGGATTTACCGGCTAAATGAGCGGCAGTATGGGGAAAGCGTGAAGCCAGCAATCCATCCAAAAAGGATATGGCTTGTTCCGCCGATATGCCTCGCCGGCAGCTCTTCAGCTGAGTTGCGCGGGTCGTCTGTCGGTCTGTCATGGCGCCTCCGGTCTGTCTTGGACGTCACTTTAAATAACTGATCACCGGATGGGCGGTTCCAACCCCACATGTCCATATGCAGGCGCTTGCGGAGATCTCGGCAAAGGTGGCATGCTCGACCCGTTCGGCAATTCTCCGGTCGGATCTGCAGCCTTTCACCGCTTCAAGATATCATTCTTCGCGCTAGGGAGGCGTCATTCCCACTTCGCATCCGGATGCTTGCATCAGAGAGGCAAGCGTCACAATGCGGGCGGGTGATTGGTCAGGCTCTCTCCACCGGCGAGCCCCGAGAGATAATAGGCCGTGCCCGGGCCAACTAAGGATGGGATCGCTCGACATGAGCGCGATTGAAGGATCAAGCACATGCCACGACGAGCCCACGCTGGGGCTCGGTGCCTCCTATCTCATGGCCGGCATCTTCATCTTTTCCTTTCAGGATATCGCCATCAAGCAGCTCAGCGGCGATTTTCCGGTCCACCAGATCGTCTTCATCCGTAGTCTAGGCGCCTTGCCGCTGATCCTGCTCCTGGTTTACGGGCTGCAGGGCTTTGACGGCTTCAAGACAAAGCGCGGATGGCTGGAGCTCTTGCGGGCAGTACTGATGTTCGGCTCCTATACAAGCTATTACATGGCCTTGGCCCTGCTGCCATTGGCGGATGCGGTGGCGCTGTTCTTCACCGGGCCGATCTTCATGACCATCCTGTCACGGCCCGTGCTGGGAGAGAGGGTGAGCCTGCAGCAATGGGCAGCCGTGCTCGTGGGCTTTGCCGGCGTGCTGCTGGTGGCGGGCGCAGGAGCGGGGATGTTGAGCGCGGGGGCGCTGTTGGCGCTGGGGTCCGCGTTCGCCTATGGCTCGAGCCAGATCATCACGCGGCAGCTGGGCAGCACGGATTCCTCCGCCACGATGACGCTCTGTGCCACTCTCTTCTACCTCGTGGCGAGCGGGGTGTTGGGATTTTGGCTCGGGGAAGGTCAGTTGCTCGGAGCGGCGCCAAGCAGCCTTGTCTCGATGACAAGCCCCTGGAGCTGGCCGTCTGCTTACGAATTCTGGGTGATGCTCGGGCTGGGTGCCATTTCGACAGCCGGGTTTTACCTGTTGTCGCGCGCCTATGTGGTGGCACCGCCAAGAGCCATTGCACCCATCGAGTACACGGCGCTCATCTGGGGCATTCTGTGGGGCTATGTCTTCTTCAGCGAGACGCCGAACCTGGTCAAGGTTGCGGGCATGGCTCTCATCGTCGGCGCGGGCGTGTTCATCCTGATGCGGCACGCGCGGCCCAGTCCTGCGCCTCGGGTGAGGACTTGATCGATGGCTCGGGGGAGGGGCTTCTCAGACGGATACGCCTCAGCTATGGATCTGGGCGTTGGCCACAGGTCAATCGAGTGCAATGTCGTAGCCTGATCGGGGTCCGATAAAAAGCGTATGGGAGGGGCGTGCTCCGCAATCACTCTCGCGGGGCCATCGCAAGCTGGAATGACAATCACCTCAATGCTGGCGTCCTTCAGCGCGGAGCAGGCGGCGGCATGCTTTGCCATCGTGTTCTTCACCGCAATCATGCGCGGCTATACGGGTTTCGGCTTTGCGCTGATCTCGATTCCGCTGCTGACGATGGTCATCGATCCGGTCGTGGCGGTGCCCACGGTTTTGATGCTGGAAGTGCTGGGCAGCCTGCAGCTCCTGCCCAAGTTGTGGCGCTCCGCCCATCTGGGGTCGGTCGGCTGGCTGTTGATAGGGGCGGCGGTGGCGACCCCGGTCGGGGTCTATGGGCTTGCAACCCTGCCTGCGGATCTGATGCGGCTCATCATCGCCATTGTGGTTCTGCTGACCACGCTCGGGCTGGCGACAGGGTTCAGGCTGGAGGGCAGACCCGGGGTTCCCGCGGTGCTTGCAACTGGCGTGGTATCGGGGCTGCTCAATGGCGGCGCGGCGATGAGCGGCCCGCCGGTCATTCTGTTCTACCTGGGCACGGGGGCTGCCGCTCAGGTAGGGCGGGCGTCGTCCATGCTCTATTTCTTCCTGTCGGATTCGATTGCGGTGGGGTTAGCCGCCCTGTCCGGCCTGGTGCAGGGGCCCATCCTCTCACTGACAGCCTTGATGGTGCCGGCGCTGGTCCTCGGGCAGGTGATCGGCGCGCGCCTGTTTGCGTCTTCGCTGAATGCGCATTATCGGGCGGTTGCGATCATCGTGTTGTTGGCGGTGAGTTCGGCCGCTCTCATTCAATCCGCGCATTCGGTCTGGGCCATTCCTTAGAGCGTTTCCGCTCTTTGAATCGCGAAACCGCGCCTCACGTTCTTGCTTGGTCGCATTTTCTTCACGCGAACCAGTATCCACTTCGCTCAAAACGCTCTGAGAAGGCTGGTGCTCCTCGGGAAGAGGGCCGACAATCGGCCTCCGCGGCAAGGTCGCGGTCATGAAACTGGTCCAATCTGCTGTGACGAGAAGGAGATGCCGATGGTTGCCAGCGTCAAACCATTCCTCATGTTCGCGGGGAGTGCCGAAGCCGCGATGGAGCTCTATACCGGGCTCTTCCCGAACTCGGCCATCATTCGGATCGAACGGTGGGGGCCGGGTGAGCTGGGGAAGGAAGGAACCATAAAAAGCGGCCTGATCTCCGTCTCGGGCCTCGAGGTCATGTGTTTCGACAGCCCGGTTAACCACGGGTTCACTTTCACGCCGGCCTTCTCACTCTTTGTCGAATGTTCCTCGGCGGAGGAGCTCGACCGGATCGGCGCTCAGCTGGCGGAACAGGGCAATATCCTAATGCCGATCGACAATTATGGCTTCAGCCGTCGCTTCACCTGGGTCAATGATCGCTATGGCGTCTCCTGGCAACTGAACCTCGCCTAAGTCCTCGCCGCGATGGATGCCCATACCCTTCTTTCGGCAATTGCCACCCTCGTGGTCACCATCGACCCGATCGGGCTCGTGCCGGTGTTCTTGTCCCTGACCCCGAACATGTCGGCAAGCGACCGACGGCGTGTCGCGGTGCGCGCGACGCTCATCACTTTCGGCATCCTCGCCTTCTTCGCCATTGCCGGTCATCGGCTGCTCGAGTGGCTGCAGATCGGGCTTCCCGCATTTCGCATCGCGGGGGGCTTATTGCTGTTTTGGATCGCGTTCGAGATGATCTTCGAGCGGCGCACGGAGCGCAAGCAGCACACTGCCAGCGAGGCGGTGACGAAAGATCAGATTCACGACCTCGCCACGTTTCCCCTGGCAATTCCCCTCATGGCAGGCCCAGGCGCGATCACGGCGGTCATTCTGCTGGCAGCGCGAGAGGACCGTGCCGCCCTGGGCCTTCCTCTTCTCCTGTTGCTCCTGGCCCTGATCGCCGGGCTCTGCCTTGCCGTGTTCTTTGCCGCGGAAAGGCTGTCCCGGTTCCTTGGAACCACCGGCAATCTGGTACTGACCCGGCTGCTCGGCCTCATTCTCACAGCCATGGCGGTGCAGTTCGTGATCGATGGCGTCAGCGCGCTCGATCTCATCCATCAGCGCTGATCGTTATAGGCCTTCTTGGTCTCGCCAACCTGGCGGGCAAGCTCCGAAAAGGCCGGCAATGGCCGATCGAGTCCCACGCTGTTGGCAAGGATAAGCAGGCGCGCCGGGAAGGCCACCGCGTCGCGATTGGCGGGGCTTAGATCTTCCGCCGTCCGGTCGTCGCCAAGGGCCGTCTGCTCAGCCCGGCGGAGCGCCAGGTCGAGTTCTTCCCGGGTCAGGATGCCTTTGGCCACCAAGGCATTGTTGATGGCGGCAATAGCGAGATAGAGCCCTTCGAGCTGTAGATTGGCAGTGTTCATTGCATGCTCCTTGTCGTCATCTCAACGGGAAAGCGGGCCATTGCGATCCCGCTTTCTCGTGGATGCTGATAAGGGCGATGCACCGTTAGAGCGAAAATGCCCTAGCTGGCGAAGCGCTCGTTGAAGGCGTAGCCGACGCCGCGGACAGTGCGGATTGGATCGGGCTCGCGCCCACGATTGATCACGCTGCGCAGCCGGCCTATGTGAACATCCACGGTGCGTTCGTCGATATAGATGTCGCGTCCCCAGACCGCGTTCAAAAGTTGTTCGCGGCTGTAGACCCGGCCGGGGCTTCGCATGAGATGCTCGAGCAGCTTGAACTCGGTGGGCGAGAGATTGATGTCCCGGCCACCGCGGGTCACCCGGCGCGTGCGCAGATCGATGCTGAAATCGCCGACCCGCAGGATTTCCGCGACGATCTCCGGATTGGCACGGCGGAGGATGCTGCGTGCCCGTGCGATCAGCTCCGGGACCGAGAAGGGCTTCACCACGTAATCATCGGCCCCGGTGGACAGTCCGCGAACCCGCTCCTGCTCCTCGCCGCGCGCCGTCAGCATGATGATGGGAATGTCGCGCGTCTCGCTGCGCGCGCGCAGCCTGCGGCAGAGCTCGATGCCGGAAAGGCCGGGCAGCATCCAATCGAGAATGATGAGATCGGGACGGTCCTCCTCAACGAGCACCTCGACCTCGTCGCCATTGGTGGCGCTGCGGGTGACGAAGCCCTCGGCCTCGAAGTTGTAGGAGAGGAGGACCTGCAATGGCTCCTCATCCTCTACAATCAGCACTCTGGGATTCATGAACTCTGTTCCGGCTCGGTCGACTTGGCTGCGTATTTCACGCTCAACATGCTGGTCATGTCGCTCTTCGGGCGGTCATCCACCAACAGCCGCCCGTGCACGAGGTAATAGACATTCTCCGCGATATTGGTGCAGTGGTCGCCGATGCGCTCGATATTCTTGGCGCCAAACAAAAGATGCGTACAGGCGCCGATCGTGCGTGGATCTTCCATCATATAGGTCAGCAATTCGCGGAAGAGCGCATTGTAGAGGCTATCGATCTGCTCGTCCGACCGCCAGACCTCAAGCGCCTTGTCGGCATCGCGCTGAATGAAGGCATCCAGGACCAGCTTCAGCTGCTCAAGGGCGAGGCGGCCCATATTGTTGAGGCCGGCATAGCCCGCCTTGGGACGCGCCTCGCCAATGGCGAAGGAGCGCTTGGCGATATTCTTGGCGAGATCGCCGATCCGCTCGAGATCCATGGCGGTGCGCAGACCCACCACCACATGCCTCAGATCGCGGGCCATGGGCTGGCGCTTGGCAATCAACAGGATCGCGCGCTCCTCGACCTCGCGCTCCAATTGGTCGAGCTTGCGATCCGCATCGATGATCGCTGCAGCACGATCGGCGTCGCGCTGCTCCAGCGCATCGATCGCTCCAGCGAGCTGCTCCTCTGCCAGGCCACCCATCTGGGCCAGGCGCGCGTTCAAAGCGGCGATCTCTTCGTCGAATGATTTGACGATGTGTTCGCTCACGACAGCATCCTTTCAGTCCGGTTGTCCGGCCCAGCCGAACGTCATCCGCCGAACGGCAATCAGCCGAAACGGCCGGTGATATATTCTTCCGTCTTCTTGTTTGACGGAGCGGTGAAGATCTTCTCGGTATGGTCAAACTCGATGAGCTCGCCGAGATACATGAAGGCCGTATACTTCGAGACCCGCGCAGCTTGCTGCATGTTGTGGGTGACGATAGCGATGGTGTAGTCGACTTTGAGCTGTTCGATCAGCTCCTCGATGCGCCCCGTCGAGATCGGGTCCAGCGCCGAACAGGGCTCGTCGAACAGGATCACCTCGGGGCGAACCGCAACGCTGCGCGCAATGCACAGACGCTGCTGCTGACCGCCCGACAATCCCATGCCGCTGGTGTGCAGCTTGTCCTTCACCTCGTCCCAGAGTGCGCCACGGCGCAGCGCATCCTCCACGCGGTCGTCCATCTCGGATTTCGGCAGCTTCTCATAAAGCCGAACCCCGAAGGCGATGTTGTCATAGATGGACATGGGAAATGGGGTCGGCTTCTGGAAGACCATGCCTATCCGCGCCCGCAAGAGGTTGAGATCCTGCTTTGGGTCGAGGATGTTCTCGCCGTCGAGCAAGACCTCGCCCTCGGCGCGCTGCTTGGGATAGAGGTCGTACATCCGGTTGAGGATGCGCAGAAGCGTCGACTTTCCGCAGCCGGAGGGACCGATGAAGGCGGTGACCTCGCGGTCATAGAGCGGCAGGCTGATGTTCTTCAGCGCTTTCGAATCTCCGTAGTAGAAGGAGACATCGCGGATGGAGATGCGCTCGCGCAGAGCCGGCGCGACTTGCTCACGAGCAGCGGTGGTGGTGAGGGCGTTCGCCATGGGTCAGATTCCCGTTTTCCGCGCAGAGAGCATGCGCGCGATGATGCTGAGCGCAAGCACTGCGACCGTAATGATGAGGGCTCCGGTCCAAGCCAGCTGCTGCCAATCCTCATAGGGGCTCAGCGCAAACTGGAAGATCACGACCGGCAGGCTTGGCATCGGTGCGAGAAGATCGGTGCTCCAGAACTGATTGTTAAGAGCGGTGAACAGCAGGGGCGCGGTTTCGCCGGAGATGCGTGCTATCGCCAAGAGCACACCGGTGATCATGCCGGTCTTGGCAGCCTTGTAGGCGACGTTCGAGATGACGTGCCAGCGCGGGGCGCCCAGAGCTGAGGCCGCCTCGCGCAAGGTGTTGGGAACGAGGAGCAGCATGTCCTCCGTGGTGCGCACCACCACGGGAATGACGATGATCGCCAGGGCTACCGCACCGGCAATGCCCGAGAAATTGCCCATGGCCAGCACCATGGTCTCATAGACGAAGAGGCCGACCACGATCGATGGCGCGGACAGGAGAATGTCGTTGATGAAACGCACGATCATCGTGAGCTTGGTGCCGCGGCCGTATTCGGCCATATAGGTGCCGGCGAGAATGCCGATGGGCGTGCCGATAATGATGGCAAGGAAGGTGAGGATGAGACTGCCGACGATGGCATTCAGCAAGCCGCCTTCGCTACCGGGCGGCGGCGTCATTTCGGTGAAGACGGCCAGGTTGAGGCCAGATATGCCCTTATAGACCAGCACCACCAGGATCAGGATGAGCCAGCCCAGGCCAATGGCGGCGGCAACCACCGACAGGGCCATGGCCAGGGAGTTCTTGAAGCGCCTGCGTCCGTACATGGTCAGTTCCCCAGGCGTCGCTCGATGCGCAGCAGGAGGTAACGCGCGGCAGCGAGCACGATGAAGGTTATCAGGAAGAGGATGAGGCCGAGGGCGATGAGCGAGGATGTGTAGAGCGTGCCGATCGCCTCGGTGAACTCATTGGCAATGGAGGCCGAAATCGTCGTGCCGGGCGCCAGAAGGGAGGCGCTGATGCGATGGGCATTGCCGATCACGAAGGTGACGGCCATGGTCTCGCCAAGGGCGCGGCCCAGAGCCAGCATGACGCCGCCAATCACGCCGACGCGGGTGAAGGGCAGAACCACCTTGAGAACCACTTCCCACGTGGTGCAGCCAAGCCCATAGGCTGATTCCTTCAGCATGGGAGGGGTGGTCTCGAACACGTCGCGGGTGATGGCCGTGATGAAGGGCAGGATCATGACCGCCAGGATCAAGGACGCGGTCAGCACCCCGATCCCGTAGGGCGGGCCCGCAAAGAGGCTGCTCAGCCCCGGAATGCCCGAGAAGGTGCTGATGAGGGCGGGCTGGACATGTTCTTGCAGGAAGGGGGCGAAGACGAAAAGGCCCCAGATGCCGTAAATGATGCTGGGAATGCCCGCCAAGAGCTCGACGGCGATGCCGATGGGCCGGCGCAGAGGCATAGGGCAAAGCTCGGTCAGGAAGATCGCGATACCGATACCGACCGGCACGGCCAGAAGCAGCGCAATAATGGAGGTGACGAGTGTGCCGTAAATGGGCGCAAGCGCGCCGAAACGCTCGGTGACCGGATTCCACGACTGGGTGGTAAAGAATTCCAGGCCAAAGGTCCTCAGAGCCGGATAGGATCCATGAATCAGAGCGACGATCACGCCGCCGAGCAGGACCAGAACAGCCACGGCAGCTGAGTAGGTGAGCCCGCGAAAGACAGTGTCGGTCGCCGCAAATTTCTTGAGCGCGTGAGACCGGTCAAACTGCGCGGGTCTAGTGATTGTGCGTTCTGTCATGATCGACTGACTCGACATGTTGCCCCCGATACAGAGTTGGTGCTTCAAGCCGGAGCGAAAAAGGGAACACTCGTCTTAGAGCGGTTTCGCGTATAGGCACATCGCGAGACCGCTCCAATTCCGTGCCAGAGCGTGACCTTTCTCTGAACCGAGGTCACGCCCCAAAGCAGCGGGTGTTCCGGGTGGGGATCACATGCCTTTGAAAACCGGCTGGCCATCGGGGCCGACGATCTGCTTCCAGGATTCCTGGACGAGGGCAACCACCTCATCCGGCAGCGGCACGTAATCAAGGCTGGCCGCAGCGTCATCGCCGTTCTTGTAAGCCCAGGAGAAGAATTTCAGCGCAGTGGCCGCATCTTCCGGCTTGTCGGGCTGCTTGTGCATGAGGATGAAGGTCGCCGCGGTGATCGGCCAGCTCCCAGCGCCGGGCTCATTGGTCACGAGGACGCCGAAGCCCGGAGTTCCAGCCCAATCCGCATTGGCCGCAGCCGCCTGGAACGCCTCGATGGTCGGGCTCACGGCCTTGCCATCGGCGTTGATCAGGTTTGCATAGGTGAGGTTGTTCTGCTTGGCATAGGCATATTCGACATAGCCGATGGAGCCTGCCGTCTGCTTCACGTTGTTGGCGACACCCTCATTGCCCTTGGCGCCGATGCCGACCGGCCATTCGAGCGAGGTCGCCGCGCCGACATTCTCTTTCCAGTCATTGCTTACCTTGGAGAGATAATCGGCAAAGATGAAGGTGGTGCCGGAGCCATCGGACCGGTGCACGACGGCAATGGCCTGGGACGGCAGGTCGACGTTCGGGTTCAGCTGCTTGATCGCGTCGTCATCCCAGCTGGTGATCTCGCCCATGAAGATCTTCGCCAGGACATCGCCATTCAGGACGAGCCCGCCAGGCTGAATGCCCTCGAGATTGATCACGGGAACCACGCCACCCATGACCATCGGGAACTGAACCAGGCCCGACTTCTCGAGCTCTTCCGGCTTCAGTGGCATGTCAGATGCGCCAAAGGTCACGGTCTTGGCCTGGATCTGCTTGATGCCGCCGCCGGAGCCGATCGACTGATAGTTCAGCCCATCGCCAGTCTCCTGCTTATAGGTCTCGGCCCATTTCGCGTAGATCGGATAGGGGAAGGTCGCGCCAGCCCCTGCAATATTGGCAGCATTGGAAACGCCCGCAGCAACCAGGGCAATCACCCCGGCGATCGCCGCGCCAATGCCCGCTTTGCGGATCACATTCATTTTCGTGCCTCTCTGTTTTGGCTCGCTGGAATAGGCAAGTTATTTGGTCTGCAACCCTTAAGCGGTCAGCACTGCGGTTGTATGACGTTTACGCGACAGTTTTATAACGGACTAAGCCGTTGACTTTTTGAGATGTTTTTCTTCTTTAACTGCCGGCAATCTGACGGTGAAGCATGAGCCTTCACCAAGCGTGCTGCGAATGATGAGCTTGCCCCGGTGGCGATTGAGGATGTGCTTGACGATAGCAAGCCCGAGCCCGGTGCCGCCGCGGGCCCGGCTGTCCTGGGTGCTGACACGGTAAAAGCGCTCGGTGAGGCGCGGGATATGCTCACTCGGTATGCCAGGGCCATGGTCGCAAACAGAGACCTCGATGCTCGTGCCGGCGCGGGCAATCTCGATCTCGACGGGCTTGCCGCTTCCACCATATTTAATCGCGTTCTCAACCAGGTTTTGGAACACCTGGACCAGCTCGTCCCGGTCGCCGCGGACCATATAGGCGTGATCGGCAGGTGCGGGGGTCACGGAAACAGAGACATTTTGTTCTGCTGCGAGAGGCTGCAGGAGGTCTGCGACGTGGCGGACGGTCTGCTCAATGTTCACCTCCGACGTCGGCGGCACATGCGCGTTCATCTCGATGCGGCTGAGGGAGAGCAGATCATCGATCAGCCTGGTCATGCGGGTGCCTTGCTGCCGCATGAGCTCGAGAAAGCGGTCGCGGGCGGCGCTGTCATTGCGGGCCGCGCCCTGGAGGGTCTCGATGAAGCCCAGGACGGAGGCGAGCGGGGTGCGCAGCTCATGGCTCGCATTGGCGATGAAGTCGGACCGCATGCGCTCGATCTGGTAGGCATGGGTGAAATCGCGCATCAAGAGCAGCACGGAGGTGTTGGCGCGGGGGCCACCACTCGAGGGAAGGCTCAGGATCATCGGCGCAACATGGACCTCGAAGCGCCGCTCGACGGGGACGCGCACCTCATAATCCACCCGCTGCGCACGGCCCGAAGCATGGACGGACCGGATCGCCTCCAGAATCGCCGGCGCGCGGATCGCGCTGGACACATGCTGCTCCAGCGGATCCATTTCGAACAGCGCGCGCGCGTGAGAATTGCAGAACCGGACAATGCCATCCCTGTCGAGCACCAGAAGCGGATCCGGCAAGGCCTCGCCGACCGACGGGAGAACCGGATCGATCGTCTGACCGGCGCTGTCGTCCTCGTCGGTGCTGGCCTCCACCTTTTCTTCTTCCGCCTTGTGGGCGGGTGTGAACAGAAGCAGCAGGATTGCGCCAGCAAGTCCCGCAGCGATCAGCAGATTGGCAGGGGTGAGGCTCTGGGTCAGGACGAGCGCCGCAAGGCATGCCACCAGAAGCCCGAAGGCAATTGTCAGAGGAACCTCGCTGTCAGACATGATGAAAACTCGCCCGGCGGCCTGTGCGGCAACAACTCACACGGGCATTATGACATGTTCAGCGAGTCGTGCGACAGTTTGACGACAAATATGACGATGGTCTGAGTGCTGACAATGCGTCAGCCGGCGGGATTTGAAAGCTCCATCAGCCGCGGACCGACCGTCCAGAGCAGCGCGCAGCGCACGCGCTTATCCGGGAAGATCCGGCGCAGGATGGATGCGTAAGCGTTCAGCTGGCGGATATAGACCGGGTCCACCTCGTCTAGGGTAAGGGGCGGGGGCCGGTTCGTCTTATAGTCGATCACCAGAACCTGGCGCGGCGTGATGGCGAGGCGATCGACCCGTCCTGTCAGCTTGGCCCCAGCATCGGCGGTGAGCGCTGCAAGCGGCACCTCGCTCAAGCTGCCGGGCGCGAACACTTCAGCAAAGTCGGGGTGATCGAGGATCGCTCGCACCTCATGCCATATCCCGACATGCTCATGCTCACTCAAATCGGATGCAGATTGCGCGAGATAGCGCAGGGCCGCAGCCTCACGGGCATGTCGGGGCAGATCGGGCAAGGCCTCCAGGAGCCGATGGATCAGGCGGCCGCGGCGGAAGCGGAGCCAGTCCGAGGCTATGAGCAGCGGCGATGGTTCCGCGGACTGTCTTAAGGCCGGCGCCAAGCCTTCACCCAGATGCGAAGGAGAAAGCTCAATGTGGCCCGGCGCCTCGGGCGGGGCGGATCTCAGGGTCCAGTCTGGTAGATCCGCCGGCTGCTGCCGTGTCTCCTCGCCGGCGGGCGCGGGCATTGATGCGGTTTGCGCGCTTTCGATGCGCCAGATGGTCTCGCCATCGGCGAGCACGATTTCCCGGGCGCGGGGCTTGAGCGCTGTTGAGATCAGATCATACCAGGTGATGCCGGCGGGCGGGCGAGCGCCTTTATATCCGCAGATATAGAGGCGATCGCGCGCTCTGGTCATCGCCACATAAAGCAAGCGGTTATATTCCTCGAACTGCGCCTGCTGCTCGCGCTCGCGAAGCCGATCGATCGCGCGGGTCCGATAGGCTGAGCCGAGCCGCCAGCAGTGAATGGGATCACCGTGCTCATCGGCGGGAAAGGCGAGGATCTCGGGATCGTTCTGCTTGCGCGGCGGCGAGCAGGTATCGGGCAGGAAGACGATATTGGCTTCCAGGCCCTTGCTGCCATGCACGGTCATGATGCGCACGGCATCGACCCCGTGCTCCATGTCCCGCTTGATGACCGTCTCGGCCGAGATCAGCCAATGCAGGAAGCCCTGCAGTGACGGGGTGTGCGCCTGCTCGTAATCGAGGGTTGCGCGCAGGAACTCATCCAACGGGTCGTGGGCCTCATCGCCCATGCGGCGGGCAAAGGCTTCCCTTCCGCGATCGGCGCCGAGCACTTCCGCATAGAAGGCAAAGGGCGAGGCGTAATCGGCGCGGGCAAACCAGTCGCGCAGGCGCTGCAACGCGCCCGCATAGGGAAGCCCACGGGCCACGGCGTTCTGGAGCGCCGGCCACAGGTTCCCTGGTCGGTCATGGCAGAGGATCATCAGATCATCGTCATCGAGCGCACGCCCGTCATCGCGGGTGAGCAGTGGGCTCTTGAGCAAACAGGCGAGATTCAGGTCATCCTCGGGCAGGAGGACGAAGCGGCCGAGCGCGATCAGGTCCTTCACCGCCATATGCTCGGTGAGGACGAGCCGGTCGGCGCCCGCCACCGGCACACCGCGCTGCTTCAAGCCCCGCAAAAGCGCATCGACGAGGCGATCGCGACGGCGCACCAGGATCAGGATGTCACCCGGCCGGATCGGTCTTTGCTGGGACGCAAGCAACTCGCCTTCAACGAGCCAATTGTGGATGGTGGCCGCAATCCGCTCGGCGAGGCGCATGCGGGGATGGGCTGCATCTTCATGATCGACCGGCGCTTCCCACGGCGTGGGCGGCGGCTTGGGCAAAGGCTGCAGCTTTGGCCAGATCTCGACCAGGCCTGCCTGGCCCAATCGTGTCGGTTGGTGCGGCAGGAGCTCACCGTCGCGGGGCTTGAGGCCGGCTTGCGCCTCGACTTGCTCGAAGACCCAGTCCACCGCTTGCAGCACATCGGCAGTCGAGCGGAAGGAAACACTGAGCGGCACGTCCTCGAAGCGCCGGCCTGCATCGCGGATCCGCGCGCGAAAGGCACGGTGCATCTCATCGAAGACCTGCGGATCAGCGCCCTGGAAGCTGTAGATCGACTGCTTGTGATCGCCCACCACGAACAGCGTGCGGTGGGCCCCTTCCCGGGCTCCGGCGCCCGCAAAGAATTCCTCGGCAATGGCCGAGATGATGCGCCATTGAGGCGGGCTCGTGTCCTGCGCCTCATCAATGAGGATATGGTCGATGCCGCCATCGAGCTTGAACAGCACCCAGCCCGCATCGTCGAGCTCCGTCAGCAGTGCGAGTGTTCGCTCGATCAGATCCTCATAGTCGTACTGGCCGCGTCGGCGCTTCTCGGCCTCATAGTCGCCCAGCATGGAAAGCGCCACAAACAGCAATGCTTCCGTTGCGCGACGGATATGGACACAGCGCTGCCGTTCAAGGAGGTCGATGACCCGCGCCCGCTCGGCGAAGAGGGCTTCGGCAATATGGGGATGGGCAGCGGCGAGCTTGCCGGTGATGATGGAGCTGTCGGCCTTCGGTTCATCCTTGCCCTTGCAAAAGGCTTCACGGGCGGCCGCGAAGGCAAGCTCCGGATCATCCGCTGCGAGGAGTGCCGCAAGATGCCGCGCCTGGGCGACCATCTTGGTCGAGCCAGTACTCAGGATCTCACGGGCCTCGGCGAGGGCTCGCCTGTTCAATCCGTGAGCGAATTCGAGGGTTATCGCCTCCGGGGTGTCATCGGGGCCCAACCCGAGATGCCGTCCGAGATTGACGATGCTTTCCTGAAAGAGGCTCGCATCGAGCAGTCTGACGAGGGACGCGCGGGAGGCCAGGACCTCCTTCAGCACCTTGTCGAACCTGGCGGCGCCGACATAGGAGACCACCGTGGCGAAGGACTGGGCTTGCAGGCCTTCGGGCGCGGTGCCGGCGCGGTGCATGAAGTCGTCGCGCACGTCGCGTAGCATTTCCTCGGCGGTGCGTTCATCCATCACCTCGAAACCCGGCACGATGCCGGCCTCGACGGGAAAACGCTGCAGCAATTTCTCGCAGAAGGCGTGAATGGTCTGGATCTTCAGGCCGCCGGGCGTCTCCAGCGCGCGCGTGAACAGGCGGCGTGCCTCGATCAAGCCGAACTCTCCTGGGCGCGCTCCCGTCAGGCGCTCGATGCTCTTGGAGAGGGTATCGTCATCAAACCCGACCCAGCTGGACAGGGTCTGAAAGAGGCGATTGGCCATTTCCGCGGCGGCGGCACGGGTAAAGGTCAGGCAAAGAATGCGTTCAGGGGGAGTGCCGGCCAGCATCAGCCGGATCACGCGGTCCACCAGCACCCGTGTCTTGCCCGAGCCGGCGCTGGCGGATACCCAGGCGGAAACGTCGGGGTTGGAAGCGCGAGACTGGGCGTCGGTGGCGCGCCGGATCGCGTCGGTCATTCCTGGCGCTCTCCATTGCCATTCGCCATACCGCTGTCCTGGGCCAGAGCCTGCCATTCGGCGAAGCGGGAGAGGTGGTCATAATCGAGCACCGCGTCCTCGCGATGGATGCGCACCCGCGGGAGATAGGGCTGCGCATCATTATCATAGGCGGCGATCAGTTCCTGAAGGCCGCCATAGATCCGGTCGATGAGGCCGGGATCAGCCTCGATCATGCGCAGCTCGCCCGCGGGATTGCCGCCGGTGAGCCTGATATAGATGAGCTCGCGAACGGGGGCGGGCCCGAGCGCCTCGAAGCCGCCAAGCTCGGCCATCTTGGCTTCGAGCAGCAATTGCGGGCTGAAATTCGCCGCTTCCTGCTTGTGGGTAGGCAGCGCCCCGGTCTTGTAATCCAGAATACGCGCCGAGCCGTCGGTGAGCAGATCGATGCGGTCGGCGCGGCCGGTGAGCTCGAAAGGTCCGCCCGGTGCCTCAATCTCAATACGGCCGCGAAGCTCGACCAGCTGGCGCAGCATGGCCCGCCGCAGCAAGGTCTCTTCTGTCGCGAACCACTGGGCCATCTTAAGAAATTGCGGCCACCAGAAGCTTGCAACATCGGGATAGGCCATCCAGTTTGCGAAGATCGCGCGGCCGTGCTCGATAAGGCTTGCAACCGGATCAGGCGGCAGCTGCTCGGGCCAGGCCTCGGCAAAGCGCTGCAGGGCTGCATGGACGAGAATGCCGCGCTCGGCAGGGCCTGGCAGCTGGTCGAGTTCCTCCAAGGGCCTCAACTTGAGAACATGACGGGCGAAGATCGCGTATGGATCCCGGATCCAGCGCTCGATCTCGGTGACGCTGAGGCGGCGTGGGCGCAGGGCCAGCGGCGGCCGCGGCTTGGGGATGGTCACCAGTTCCTGCCGTGCGGGCCGGTCAAGATGGGCCGCCCAGGCCAGCCATGGCGTACGGGGCGCAACGAGCTCGTCCGCGCCCGATGCAGCCAAGAGGGTCTTGAGGCGCAAGATCCAGCGGGAGGGCACTGCCGGTGCTCCGTCGATCTTGCTCGACCAGGTGGCATAGATGCGGGCGCCGGAGATCGCCTGCACGAAATCATGGGCAGCAAGGCCTAGGCGACGCTCGGGCAGATCTAAGCCAATCGCCTGCCGCATCGGGCGGTTGAGCCAGGGATCTTCCTGCGGAATGGCGGGCCAGACGGCCTCGTTGAGCCCGCCCAAAATAGTGGTGTCGGCGGTGATGAGGCGCGCCTCCAAGAGGCCGTAAATGGCAAGGCGCGGGTGGCGGCTGGCCTGCGGCCTCACCACCCGGCTCATCATGAGGTCACGCAAGAGGGGGGCATAGAGTGCTGGTCTGATTTCCGGACCAAGGGGGCTTTCCTCAAGCAAGCCGGCGAACAAGGCTGCGAGGCCACGGCCGTTCTCGCTGCGCCAGAGCGCCGGTCCATGAGCATCTCCAAAGCATGCCGCTTCGCCTGCCTCGAGATGGGCACGCGTGATGACATCGATCGGGGAGGCACCAGAGGCGAGGGCCTCGGTCAAAGGTTTGACCGTCGCCTCGATCCGGTCGAGAAGATCCTCAAGAGCACGCCAATCCGCGCCAGTTATTCCGGATGGTGCACCGCGCGGCGGTGCGCGCCGGGCATTCGCAAGCGCGTGGCGGATACCGTCGATGCCGGGTGGGGGGCGCAGGCCACGCAGCGCCACAAGCTCGAGAAGGCGCGCGCGCCGGCGCAGTTCGGGCCGCTCCAGCCCGAAAGCTGCAAGCGGGTGCTTGAGGAGTGCGAGCAGCTGCACCGGACCGAAATCATCGAGGGCTGCATCAAGCAAGTGCAACAGGAATGCCCCTTCGGGCGTGTGCGCGAGCGGTATGCCGCCGGTGTCGTCAACCGCGATGTTCCAGCGGGCAAGCTCGGAGGCAACCCGCCGGGCCAGGCGGCGATCGGGCGTGATGAGCGCAGCGGTCTGGCCGGGTGTCTCGAGCGCCTGCCGCATGATCAGCGCGATGACCAGCGCTTCCTCCCGCTGGCTCGGGGCTTCGATAAGCTCAATGCCATCGCTTGCCAGCCGAAGCTCGTCCGCGGGCAGTTTCTTGGTGAGATCGCGCCATTGCTCGGTGGTCGCGGCAGGTCGCATCACTTCGCTGAACAGGCGCTGCTTCGGGCTACCTGCACCGCCCTCGCCCTTGTGCGTGCCGGGCAGGGGCTCGACGTCACGCCGTTCGATCCCGAGCGTCTGGAGCAGCCGTTTCAATCCGTATTGTGGATGCTGCTGCGGCAGCTCGGCCCAGCTCGCGTCATCGAGGCTCAGATCAAGGCCCGGGAGCACAACGGCACCATGGGGCAAGCGCGCAATGACAGAGAGAAGCCGCGCGGTTGCCGGGATGGAGCCGGTGGAGCCCGCCGCGATGATGGGATGCTCGGGCGCGCGCTGCGACAGCCTCGCGGCCTCCAGTGAAATCAACAGGCTGCGCCTTAGCTGCTGGCCTATTCTGCCGAGGCTCGCGAGCTCGTCGGGCAGGCGGTGACGAACCATGTCGAGGAAGTCGAGGAGGCTGCCGCGATGCTCGGGATAGTCGCCTTCACGGATCGCATCCAATGCATCTAGCGAGACCTCTTCCGTCTCGAAGGACTGAACGAGGCTCGCCAAGGATCGGGCGAGCGCGACCGCTTGGCCTGGGCCGGAGCGCAGGGCGCGGCCGAGATGATGGTCGGGATTGCGTTCAGCCCAATCGAGCAGCAGGCGCATCAGAACGAGCTGCCGGCCTAGCCCCGACAGAGCAGGCGGCAGATCAAGGCCGCCGCGGTCCTCTTCTGCCTCGAAGGCGAAATCCTCTTCATCAACATCGCCCAAGGGGCGGATCCGCGGCAGAAGGGTCGCGCCGCCAGGACCTCGGTCGAGGAAGGCATGGGTGAGCGCACGGGCTGACCGGCGCGTGGGCAGCAGGATGCTGATCTGCGCGAGGTCGAGGGCCGTCGGCGCCGGCAGGTCCGGGAACAGCTTGCCCGAAACGATCACCTCGGCCAGCCGAGCCAGGAATGGCTCATCCGGCGGGATGGTGAAGACACGCGGTGTCCAGAGAAGCGGGAGGCTGGCTTGCGCCTCCGTCACGTCAGAGCTCCCGCAGGGCTCGTTCGGCAGCGCCAATGCCCTCGGGCGTTCCCACATGCAGCCAGATGCCGTCGTGGCGCAGGCCGAACAGGCGCCCTGCCTCGATCGCCCGGTCCCATAGCAGGTTCATCGAGAACGCGCCCTCGGGGGCGTCGGCGAACAGCCGGGGATGGGCGATGCACAGCCCGGCATAGGCAAAGGGCGCGACCTCATTGGGCATACGCCGGCTCAGCCGGCCGGTGGGGTCCATGGTGAAATCTCCGCTGCCATCATAGCCTATGCTGGTGACGGTGCTTGCCAGCATCATCAGGCAGTCCATTTCATCGTCCCGCCAAGCTTCGCGCAAGCGCTTCAAAGCCGGGCTTGCCCCCTCAATCCACAGGCTATCGGAGTTCAGTACGAAAAAAGGCTCCTTTCCAAGGAGGGGCAGAGCCTTGCGCACGCCGCCGCCGGTATCCAGCAGCGCTTCGCGCTCGTCGGAGATCATGACCTTCGGCCGTTTTCTGTCCTTCAGATAGTCTTCAATCTGATCGGGGAGATAGTGCACATTGACGACGACGGTGGTCACGCCGTCCTCGGCAAGCCTCGTGAGCGCGTAGTCGAGGAGTGGGCGACCGGCAAGCTCGATCAGGGGCTTTGGGCGCTTTTCCGTCAGCGGACGCATCCTCAGGCCAAGGCCAGCCGAGAGCACAATGGCACGATTGATCTTGATCGCCGCCTTGCGGTCTTCTTTCATCATTCACCCTGCTTGTGGACGATGCCCTTCGCGTCACACACCCGTTGCGCTCAGGGCTTCCGGCAAATGCCGTTCGAACCATTGGCGCAAGCTTGTGAGCCTTTCATGACGCAGATTGCGCTCGAGATGCCGGCGCATGCGGGGCAGATGGGGAAGGTAGCCATGCTTGTTGTCGCGCTTCGAGAGGCGCGTGAAAATACCGAGGATCTTGGCTGCGCGCTGCGCTCCAAACACCGCATAGGCGGCCGTGAATGCCGCGCGATCGAAGTCGGGTGATTGCGCTTTCCGCTCGGCGAGGTAGCGCTCCAGCAGGCGCTCCTCCATGTCCTCGGGCAAGTCAACCCGCGCATCCTGGAGCAGAGAGGCGAGATCATAGGCCGCATGTCCGATCATCGCGTCCTGATAGTCGATGATGCCGACACGCTCAATGCCCCGCCGCTCGGGCAGCCACAGGAGATTGGGCGAATGATAGTCGCGAAGCATCACGACGGGCTCATCAGCCTCGACCAGGGGCCAAAGCGTGCGCCATTCCTCGAGATAGGCCGCGCGGATCTCGTCGCGCGGCAATGAACCCTTCGCTTGCGGCCAGTACCAGTCGAGCAGCAGCTCCACCTCGATCTCGCGCGCGCGGCGGTCATAGTCGGGGAGGAGATGATGCTGACCGCCGGGCAGAGGCAATAGTTGCGGCGCCTCCACGCAGGCCAGGCGCAGAAGGACGTCAACCGCCGCAGTCATGGGCTCGGTCATGTCGGCCCCGGCGCGCGCCATCTCGCCGAAGACCGCATCGCCGAGATCCTCGATCACGATGAACCCTTCCGCGAGATCCACGGCGTAAAGGGCCGGCGCACTCAGCCCCTCAGCCCGCAGAAACTCACCGACAGCGACGAAGGGGCGAACATCCTCGGCAAGGTGAGCAATCCGGCTGTAGGGCAGGCCATCGCGGACCGGCGGCCCATCGGGCTTGGGGGGCATATCCATGAGAACGGCCGGGTGAATGCCGGTGCCGTTGGTGCGATACAAGCGTTCATAGCGACGAGAGGAGGCGTCTCCCTGCAGGAAGCGCCGCTCCGCATCCGACCAACCCGCGCGAGCAAGGAAGCCCTTGAGCATCTCCATGCGCGGCAAAAGCTCGTGCCAGCGGCCACGGGGGGTCAGCCGGGCGATGCGCCCGTCACCCTCGAGTGTTTCTTCCAGGACAACTTCGAGCACCGAGCCCTTGAACAGATCCGGTGCACGTTCAGGCCATTCCACCAGGAGCAGGCTGTCCTTTGCCGCGTCGGTGAGCCCAAGTTCGGCGGCCTCGTCGCTTCCCGTCACGCGGTAAAGATCGGCATGGACCACCGGGATGCGAGTGATGTCGTAGGCCTGCACCAGGGTGAAAGTCGGGCTTGGCACCTCGAACTCACCGTGATGTGGCGCCAAGGCGCGAATGATGGCACGGGCAAGGGTGGTCTTGCCGGCACCGAGATCACCGCCGAGCAAGATGGTATCGCCCACCTGCACGACCGCCGCCAGCTCGCGCCCGAACTCGGTCATGGCATCGATGCCGTCGAGGCGGATATGGTCGGTCAGAACGTTCACAGCGCGTGCGCCTTTGGCAATTGATCGCGTGCGGGGCGGAGCGTACGGGCCGCCGATGAGGGCCCGCGGGCCGGCAGGCGGCAGACAACCGTCGTGCCCTCACCGAGACGAGAGCGCAAGATGACCTTGCCTTCATGCAGCTCAACGAAGCTCTTGACCAGCGACAGGCCGAGCCCGGGGCCGCGATGGCCCGATACCCCAGGGCGGGCGCGGAAGCGTTCAAAGGCTGCTTTCTGAAACTCGGGATCCATGCCTTTACCGAGGTCGCTCACCCAAAGCACAACTGTCTCACCTTCATGCCGTGCGCCCATACGGATCGTGCTGTCATCAGGGCTGAAGCCAACCGCATTGGACAAGAGGTTGAACAGAACCTGCAGCAGACGCTTGCGATCAGCAACAAGGGTGCCACCTTCCTCGGGAATTTCGACCTGAAGAGTGATCCTGCGCTTCTCAATGCGCGACTGAAGCATGCCAGCGGCTTCCGTCAAGAGGCTCGGGATCTCGATCTCCTGGAAGCGGAGCTCCATCGCGCCCGCATCAATGGTGGTCAGATCCAAGATCGCATCGATGATGCTTAAAAGATCAGCGGAAGAGGTAAGGATATCGTGGATGTATTCTTTCTGCTTGAAGGTGAGGTCGCCAGCAAAGCCGAGCGCGAGGCTATCGGCGAAACCGATGATGTTGGTGAGCGGGGTGCGCAGTTCGTAGGACACGTTCGAGAGGAAATCGGTCTTGAGCCGGTCAGCGGTCTCTAGCGCTTCCGCGCGCTCACGCAGGGCCCGCTCAATGCGGGTGCTGTCGGTCACATCGGTATAAGTGAGCAGGGTGTTCCCATCGGGCAGTGGCACCAGGGCGAAATCGAAGATCTTCCGATCGGGCCGCTCGATGCGCCCTTGGAGGGGACGTCTGCCATCGTCGATCGAGGTGACCGCATATTTGATCTCGTCCCAGATCAGGTCATCGGGCAGCGTCTGGTGGCAGGCTGAGAATACCACGTCGATATGCGGCTCGGTCGCGAGGAAGTCGCTGTCGAGGCCCCAGAGGGCGGCATAGGCGGGATTGAACAGCTTCAAGCGGCCATCCGACCCGAAGAGAGCGAGCGCTTCGTTGAGATTGTCGAGGGTTTCCCGCTGGACGCCGATGAGCTCGTTATACTGGCTCTCCAGGCGGATCTGTTCGGTGATGTTCTCATAGAGATAGGTCACGCCGCCGAAGGGGTGCTGTTCAGCGATGACCCTGAGCGTGCGCCCGTCGGGAAGGTGCCACCAGTCCTCGCGGGTATCGACCGCGCTATAAACCTCGAGATGGCGGGCACGCCATTCGCGGAAGTTTGCCTGTTCGGGCAGAACCCGTTCCTCTCTCAGCCGATCGAGGATCTCGCCGTCACTGGGGGCGGTTGCGAGCCATTCGGAATCGAGGCCGAAGAGATTGGCGAAAGCGGCGTTGCTGAAGCGGAGGCGCTGGTCGGCGCCGAAAATGGCAATGGCCGTTGCGAGCTTGTCGAGAGTGCTGGCGTGGGCGCGAATATGCCGCCGCAGTTCCTTCTCGAGCTCTTCCATGGCCGTCACATCGAGAGCAAAGCCCGCCTCGCTTTCGGCAAGCTTGACCTCGAAAATGTCAAGAGCGCGCTTATTGCCGTTGATGACGGCGTGACGGCGCCGCCGCTCGGTCATGGCCGCAGCCGGACGGTTGGCCAAGGCGGGCAAGTTGCTGCCGGTGGACGGCTCCGGCGGCACGAGCTCGATCCGGTCCCGCACGACCGTCGAGATGCCATCGGCTTCAACAGCCTGAACATAGGCCTGATTGGCCCAGACGATCTGCTGGTCGGCATCCCGCAGCCAGATCGGCAGAGGCGCATTATCGAGAATTGCTGTGAGCCGCTCGACCTGACGGGAGAGCTTACGGCTTTCGTGGGCGAGCTTGGTGACTTCGCGGCGTTCGCCGGCCAGCGGCCTCAGCCTCAGCGTCGCCAGGCCTCCGGCCGCGCGGCCATCGGCCTCGAGCAATTCGCCGGCCACGGTCTTCACGCCAATGTTGAATGCCGAACCGCGCATCTTCAGGTCCCGGAGCGCTGCTTCCAAGGTCGCGGCGGATTCTGCCTCCAGCCAGCCGGGAAACCAGGCCTGCGCATTGCGGTCCGTCGGGCAGGTGCAGGTCCCCCGCATGTCGCCCACCACACGCTCCACCGTGTCGCTGCGTCCGCGCCAGATGAAGAGCAGATGCGGTTCGGCGGTGAGCAGCGCCTCGGATTCATTCAGCTGCGCCTCGATCTCCGCACGGCGGCGGCGCTCGCCGTCAAGATTACGTTCCAGGCGACGCGTGACAACGAGTGCCCAGAGCAGGACCATAAGCGCGATGACGGCGGTTGACAGCGTAATGAGATCGGCATTGCCGAGGGTTCCCAAACGCAGCGCCGGGACCGCTTCGGCAGCCGGTTCGGCCAGTGCTGGCAATGGGGCCGCTATGCCTAACACGGCCACAAGCGCACCAGCGGTTCTATGACCTGGTGCAAAAGGCATGCCTTTCGGTCCACCCGCCAACATCAGAGCCCGGCTGTTCCCCTCAATTGCTTCATCACATCGCCCAGGCGATGTTCGAGATACGCCGGTAATCCCAGCGAATCACCCCGCAAAACGACAAGCAAATCTATACAGGGGAAATAGTTAATTGCCCACCGGCCAAGCGAGCAACCTGGCCGGGGGGAGTGCACGGGAGGGCGGATGAAAGCTGCATACAAAGGCTTGAAAATCTGCGGTTTTTAAGCCTTTGCCTGTATGATGCGGATTGGCATCAGTAGCGGTAATAATCGGGCTTGAACGGACCGTTCTCGTTAACGCCGATATAGGCGGCCTGCTCCTCGGTGAGCTTGGTCAGCTTCACGCCGAGCTTGTCCAGATGCAGCCGCGCCACTTTCTCGTCGAGATGCTTGGGCAGCACATAGACCTCATTCTTGTATTTGGCCTCATTGGCCCACAGCTCGATCTGGGCGAGAACCTGGTTGGTGAAGGAGGCCGACATCACGAAGCTCGGATGGCCGGTGGCGTTGCCGAGATTGACCAGACGACCCTCGGACAGGAGAATCAGCCGCTTGCCCTCGGGGAACTCAATGAGGTCGACCTGCGGCTTCACATTCGTCCATTTGAAGTTCTTAAGGGCGCCCACTTGAATCTCGTTATCGAAGTGGCCAATGTTGCAGACAATGGCCATATCCTTCATCGCCCGCATGTGATCGATCGTGATCACGTCCTTATTGCCGGTGGCCGTGACGAAAATGTCCGCGGTCGGAGCTGCATCCTCGAGCGGCATCACGGAATAGCCATCCATGGCCGCCTGCAGTGCGCAGATCGGATCGATCTCGGTGACGATGACACGGGCGCCAGCGCCGCGCAGGCTCTGGGCCGAGCCTTTGCCGACATCGCCATAGCCACAGACCACGGCCACCTTGCCGGCCATCATCACGTCGGTTGCGCGGCGGATGCCGTCGACGAGCGACTCGCGGCAGCCATAGCGATTGTCGAATTTCGACTTGGTGACGCTGTCATTGACATTGATGGCGGGGAAGGGAAGCTCGCCCTTCTTCTGCAGTTCGTAGAGCCGGTGAACACCGGTGGTGGTCTCTTCCGAGACGCCGCGGATCGCAGCCTTCACCTTGGAGTACCAACCGGGATTTGCAGCGAGCCGCCGGCGAATGGTGGCAAAGAGGCACTCCTCTTCCTCGTTCTGAGGATTGGCGAGGACGGAGGGATCTTTCTCGGCCTTGGCGCCCAGCAGCACGAGCATGGTCGCATCGCCGCCATCGTCCAGGATCATATTGGCGGTCTCGCCGTTGCCCCAATCGAAGATCTTGTCGGAGTAATCCCAGTATTCCTGCAATGTCTCGCCCTTCTTGGCGAAGACAGGAATGCCGGCTGCGGCAATGGCCGCGGCGGCGTGGTCCTGGGTTGAGAAGATGTTGCAGGAGACCCAGCGGACTTCGGCGCCAAGCGCGACCAGCGTCTCGATCAACACCGCGGTCTGAATGGTCATGTGCAGGCTGCCGGCGATCCGCGCCCCTTTCAAAGGCTGGCGTGCACCGAATTCCTCGCGGATGGCCATGAGGCCGGGCATCTCGACCTCAGCCATCTGGATTTCCTTGCGGCCCCAGTCGGCGAGCGAGATATCCTTGACGATGTAATCGGTAAACGACGTCATGACCTAGTCCTCAGGATCGTTTGCGATGCGGCCGCCGCCGCTGGCGGCAGCTTCGAAGCGAGCGGTATAGCAAGACTGGGAGAGGAGGGCAATGGATGATATAAAGAAATCTTTATATCGTTCTGTCGCTTTCGCACCGGGACATGCCGCGGGTGAGCTTTCGTTTCGCTATCGACCCGATGGCCATAGAGCTTGCCCCATTATCGAGGTCACGCAGGCATTGCTCGCGCAAAAGAAACCCTCCCCCGACAGGGGAGGGCCATAAGGGACTGATCTCGGTTTTCCTGGACGTTTTCGCTTTCGAAGCGCCAACCCAGGTCTCAAGTCTCTGCTCAAATATCCAGCGTGTTCATCCGCTCCCACTCCGTGAAGTGGGAGGCATATGAGTTCCACTCCTGGTGCTTGAGCTTCAGGTAAGCGTTGGCGAAGTCATCCCCGAGGGCCTGGCGCAGGCCCTTGTCCTTCTCGAAGGCGCGCAAGGCATCGAGGAGGTTGAGCGGCAGCTTGGGCGCGCCTTTCACCTTATGCCCATCGGCATACATATCGATATCATAGCGCTTGCCCGGTTCGGCCTTGGTCTGAACGCCGGCGGTACCGGCGGCAAGGATGACGGCCTGCAGAAGGTATGGGTTGGCGGCGCCATCGGGCAAACGGAGCTCGAAGCGGCCGGGGCCGGGCACGCGAACCATGTGCGTGCGGTTGTTGCCGGTCCAGGTGATCGAGTTGGGCGACCATGTGGCCCCTGAGATGGTGCGGGGCGCGTTGATGCGCTTGTAGCTGTTCACCGTCGGGTTGGTGATCGCCGCCATGGACGAGGCATGTTTCATGATGCCGCCAAGGAAATTGTAGCCTTGCGCGGAGAGGCCGAGCGGGTCGTTGCCATCGGCGAAGGTATTCTTCTTGCCGGACTTGTCCCACAAGGACAGATGCACGTGGCAGCCGGAGCCGGTGAGGCCGGGGAAGGGCTTGGGCATGAAGGTCGCCCTCAGCCCGTGTTTCTCGGCGATCGAGCGGGTCATAAACTTGAAGAAGGCATGCCGGTCGGCAGTGACGAGCGCATCCGCAAAGGCCCAGTTCATTTCGAACTGACCGTTGGCATCTTCATGGTCGTTCTGGTATGGCCCCCAGCCAAGCTGCTGCATGCAATCGCAGATTTCGGCGATCACGTCATAGCGCCGCATGAGCGCCTGCTGGTCGTAGCAGGATTTGGTGGCATGGTCATATTCGTCGGATATGGCCTTGCCATCGGGCGTGATCAGGAAGAATTCCGGCTCGACGCCCGACTTCATATGCAGGCCCTGTTCGGCGGCCTCGGCGATGACCCGCTTCAGCACCACGCGCGGCGCCTGATTGATCGGCTTGCCTTCCATCACGCTATCGGCAGCAACCCACGCGACTTCGGGCTTCCAGGGCAGCTGGATCACGGAGGAGGGATCGGGCACGGCCAGCATGTCGGGGTGGGCGGGGGTGAGATCGAGCCAGGTTGCAAAGCCTGCAAAGCCAGCGCCGTCCTTCTGCATGTCGGCAATGGCTGCCGCGGGCACCAGCTTTGCGCGCTGGCCGCCAAACAAGTCCGTAAAGGAGATCATGAAGTAGCGCACGCCATTTTCCTTGGCGAACGCGCTCAGATCTTTAGCCATCTTCGTCCCACCCCTCCGCTCATCGCCAGGCTCGCGGCTGACAACGTCATAAGTGCTCAGATCTTCAGCCATATCACTCCCACCCCAAATTTCACTGCTCGACCTTTGGCGGCCAGGTTTGCTTTGGGAAAGCTATGCCAAAGGTCCATCCAATGCAAAAGCCGCCGCAAGCGAGGCTTGCAGCGGCTCGATCTCAGGTCAGAACGGCGTCTGGCCCGGTATCCAGCTGGTACCCGCCAGCGGCACCCGCGCCATGGCAGCTGCTTCAATCGTGAGCGCGCAGAGATCCTCCGGCTCAAGATTATGCAGATGGTTCTTGCCGCAGGCGCGCGCGATGGTTTGTGCTTCGAGCGTCATCACCTTGAGGAAATTGGCCAGCCGCCGCCCCGCCTTGATCGGGTCAAGGCGGGCTGCCAATTCCGGATCCTGCGTGGTGATACCGGCGGGATCGCGCCCCTCGTGCCAATCGTCATAGGCGCCCGCGGTGGTGTTCAGCTTGCGGTATTCCTCTTCGAGGGCCGGGTCGTTGTCACCGATGGCAACCAGAGCGGCCGTGCCGATCGAGACCGCATCGGCCCCCAAGGCAAGAGCCTTGGCAACATCGGCGCCGGAGCGGATGCCGCCGGAGACGACGAGCTGAACCTTGCGGTGCATATCGAGATCCTGCAGGGCCTGAACGGCCGGGCGGATGCAGGCAAGTGTCGGTTGGCCGACATTCTCGATAAACACTTCCTGGGTTGCGGCCGTGCCGCCCTGCATGCCGTCGACGACGACCACATCGGCACCGGCTTTGACCGCGAGGGCGACGTCGTAATAGGGTCTCGCACCACCGACCTTCACGTAGATCGGCTTCTCCCAATCGGTGATCTCGCGGATTTCCAGGATCTTGATCTCGAGGTCGTCCGGTCCGGTCCAATCAGGATGACGGCAGGCGGAGCGCTGGTCGATGCCTTTGGGCAATGTGCGCATCTCGGCGACGCGATCCGAGATCTTCTGGCCCAGCAGCATGCCGCCGCCGCCGGGCTTTGCGCCCTGGCCCACCACGATCTCGATCGCATCGGCGCGGCGCAGATCGTCCGGGTTCATCCCATAGCGGGAGGGCAGGTATTGATAGACGAGCTTCTGGGAATGCCCGCGCTCCTCCTCAGTCATGCCGCCATCGCCGGTGGTGGTGGAGGTGCCGGCCAGTGTCGCGCCACGCCCCAAGGCTTCCTTCGCCTGGGCGGACAGAGAGCCAAAGCTCATGCCGGCGATGGTGATCGGGATCTTGAGCTCGATCGGCTTCTTGGCGTAGCGGCTGCCGAGCACAACATCGGTCGCACAGCGCTCACGATAGCCTTCGAGCGGATAGCGCGAGATCGATGCTCCGAGGAATAGGAGATCATCGAAATGAGGCAGCTTGCGCTTGGCGCCAGCGCCGCGAATATCGTAGATGCCGGTGGCCGCGGCGCGCCTGATCTCCGACAGGGTGTAGTCGTCGAATGTCGCCGACTTGCGGGGTGTGGTGGGCGGATTGTGATACGTCATTTCCTGTCCCGCTCAATAAGCGTCAGCGTTGTCGATGTTGAAGTTGTAGAGAGTGCGCGCCGAGCCGTAGCGCTTGAATTCCTGCGGCTTCACGTCGGTGACGCCAGCACGGTCCAGCAAGCGGGTGAGCAGCTCCAGATGTTCAGCCCGCATCTCCTTTTCAATGCAGTCGGCACCGAGGCTTTTCACCGATCCGCGAACGAAGAGCTTCGCCTCGTAGATCGAATCGCCCAAGGCATCGCCCGCATCGCCGAGCACGACCAGGCTTCCTGACTGAGCCATGAAGGCGGACATGTGGCCGATATTGCCTTTCACCACGATGTCGATGCCTTTCATGGAAATACCGCAGCGGGACGAGGCATTGCCCTCAATGACGAGCAGGCCGCCGCGACCGGTGGCACCGGCATATTGGCTGGCATCACCCTTCACCACCACGGTGCCCGACATCATGTTCTCGGCAATGCCTGGGCCGGCGCTGCCATCGACGACGATGGTGGCGCGCTTGTTCATGCCGGCACAGTAATAACCGACGCTGCCCTTGATCTCGATGTTCACCGGGGCGTCCACGCCAACGGCCACAGCATGGGCGCCCCGCGGATTGAGCACGATGAACTCGCGGTCATTGGTGCCGGGATCGATCCGATGGAGTTGCTGATTGAGCTCGCGCAGCGACGTCTCGGCGAGATTGATGGTCACCATGGATCAATGTTTCCAGAAATAGACGGTTGCAGGCTCGGGCTCCCACACCTTGGCCTTCTCGATGCCCGGCAGGTCGACGAGCGCGCGATATTCAGAGGCGAATGCCACATACTGGTCGGTTTCGGCCAGAACGGCGGGCTTACAGGCGATGGGATCGCGCAGCACGCCGAATCCGTCCTTCGTGCCCACGACGAAGGTGTAGAACCCGTCGAGATCCTCGAGGCTCTTCTCGAGCGCCTGACCGAGATCAAGCCCCTGCTTGATCCGCCAGGTGAGATAGGCGGCGGCCACCTCGGTGTCGTTCTCCGTCTCGAACCGCATGCCATCATGCTTAAGCTGACGACGGAGGTTGTTGTGGTTCGAAAGCGAGCCATTGTGCACCAGGCACTGGTCGGCGCCGGTCGAGAAGGGATGTGCGCCCAGGGTGGTCACGGCTGATTCGGTTGCCATGCGGGTATGGCCGATCGCGTGCGTGCCCGTCATGCGGTCGAGGCCGAAGCGGCGCGAGACATCGATCGGCAGGCCGACCTCCTTGTAGATCTCGATCGCGGTGCCGACGCTCATTATTCTAAGGTCAGGGTTGATTGCCTGCAAAGCCTCGCGGGCGGCCTCCTCCTTGCCAAGAGGCAACTCGATGACCGCATGGGTCTCGATCACAGTCACCTTCACCGGCGCGCCCAGCCTTTCCTTGAGCGCGCTTTCAAGGCGCGGAAAGTCCGCCTGGGGATGTGCAGACTGCACGGTGATCTTCAAGGCGCCCGCGTCGTCACCATAAACCGCAAAGCCGGCACTGTCCGGCCCACGATCCCCCATGCTCGCCAGCATTGGCGCCAGCATCGCGCCAAGCTTTGGCTCCAAGCTCCTGTCCTTCAGAAACAAGCCCACGATGCCGCACATGGCGTCACCTCCTCCAAAAACTGCATGGCCGGCACCCTAGCAGGGTGGCTGCGCCAACTCAACTGACAAGAAATAATGTTTCCCGAGATGAATTACGATTCCCTCCGTCCAGCAAGTTCATAGGCAAGGCGCGCTCGTCGATACGCGTCTGGGATCGAGAGCGCCCAGATGAAGATGCCGCCAGCGTGCCGGGCGATAAAGGACTGGTCAGGCGAGGAGAACAGGTAGGTGAACACGCCGAAGAAGACCGTAAAGAAGGCGAAGACCAGGCCGCGCCTCGGAGCGCCAATGGCGACATGGCCCATACCCGGCAAGACAATTGCCAAGGCGAGCACCAGGTATGGATTTATGGGGCGGTGCATCAGGCTGACAGAGGCTGAGAGGGATAAGGTATCGGCGCGCCCCCATTCCGCTCCAGGTCCTGACTTGAGCACGATTCTTCTTCAAAAACCGACCGCCACTCGGCGTCACGCTGAAGGACATGCGGCCGGCGGAATATGGCGCTGAGGGCATCGGCTTCCGCCAGGCTGCGATGGATAAGATCACGTGGGACCCGCGCGATCTCATAGCGGGCCTGGCGCAGCACCACATGAGCGGCACGATCGCCTTGCGCCACTTGACGAATGATCCGCACGCCCGAAGGCGCGACCACGGCCTCCTTCACCTTGGGATCAGCAAAGAGCCCAGCGAGGAGGGGGGCGGCCATTCTTACGGCGCGGATATCAGTTTCGGATCCGCCGCGGATGAGCAGGGCGGGGTCAAGAGGCGGCGGTGGATCGAAACGCGAGGGCATGGCGTGAACCGCACTGTAGAACTCTGCTCCCGTCGGACGGGCAAGGATGCCGATCCTGGGGCATTGCTCATCGGGGTCGGCCAAGGTGACGGAGAGCCACAGTTGCGGCAGGCGGCGCGTGACCAAAGTGTCGTGAATGAGCGTGATCCTCACGCCTCGTCCATCCGCAAGGCAGCCGGTCAGGATGGGAAAACCATCCGGACCGAGAGAGGTGCGGGAACATCCGATCGCACCGGCGGCGTCATCCAGCAGCCTGGCGCGCGCCGCCCGGGCCTGTCGCTGATCGCGCAAGCCCATTGCGAACAGCCCGGCGGTGCCGGCAAGGGTGAAAGCGAGGAATGCGACTGTCTCGAACATCCCGGTCCAGATCTCTTTGCAGGCCTGGCGCCATCCATCAGCGGATGGCACCAGGCTTTGATCAATAGCCGCGCGGACGAGGCCAAGGCATGGTGAACTGGTCGCCGCGCTTCACGAAGCGATAGCGCCAGAAGTGGAACCAGAGCGAGGCCACGATATAGAAGAGCAGCATGGCAATGAGCTGCGTTCCATAGCCTAAGAACACCGCCACATAGGTCGTGGAGCACAGCACCAGCAGCACGACGGCGGGGATCGGGTGGAAGGGGTGCACATAGCCGCGCTGGATCGAGCCCAACGGCCATTTTCGCCGGAAGATGATCATGTTGAAGGACATGAACGTATAGCCGAGCAGGCCCGAGAGAATCGAGAAGGTCACAACCTGATCCAGCGGCGCGCCGAGAGCGAAGATCAGCGCAATGGGCACCAGGAACACGATGGCGCGATAGGGGGTGCGGTATCGCGGGTGCACGGCGCCGAACCAAGCCGGCAGATAGCGGTCACGGCCCATGGAGAACCATGCGCGTGAGCTGTCGTTGATGCAGCCATTAGCGGAGGCCAAGGTGGAGAAGATGGTGCCGATGAACAGGAGGACCATCAGGCCGAAGCTCCCGGTGACACGGGCCGCATCGAACAGGGGGGTGCCGGCCTGGCCGAGATATTCCCAAGGCAACAGCCCCGAGCACACATACCAGGTGAGGGTTGCCGCGATCAGCAGGGTCATGATCCCGCACATGGTGCCGAGAGGCAGGGAGCGGGCAGGGGAGCGAACTTCCTCAGCCGCCTGACAGGTGCCTTCAATGCCCAGATAATACCAGAGACCAAAATGCAGGGCGGCGAGAATGCCAACCCAGCCATAGGGCAGCGGCTCTTCGGTGATGGCGGAATAATCCAGGGGTGTTGCGGAAACGCCGAACTGAACGGCGAGGAACAACACGATGATGGCCACGAAGGCGATGGCGGTGATCACGAAGTTGAAGGTCAGGGTGGCCAAGACACCGCGATAGTTCAGCCAGGCCAGAAACATGATGGCGAGGATGATGAAGGGCCGCTGATCAAGGCCCTGATGGCCGCTCATATTGGCGACCGCATCCAAGAGGAAGCCCACGGTGATGGCGTTGGCCGATTCCAGCATGGTGTAGGCCATGACCAGGAACAGGCCGACATTGAAGGCCATGAGCGGCCCAATGATGTGCTTGGCCTGGGCATATTGGCCGCCAGCGGAGGCGACGGTCGAGGTTACCTCGGAATCGATCATGGCCACGCACGTATAGAGCACGCCGGCCACCCAGCAGGCCACGAGGCCGGCGATCATCCCGCCTTTGCCGACGGAGAAGTTCCAGCCCATATATTCGCCGACGAGCACGATGCCGACGCCGAGCGCCCATACATGGCCGGGTCCCAGCACACGCAGCAGGCTCAGCCTTTCGCCCGTTTCAGGGGCGGCTGTCTGATCAACCATTGTGTTCCCCCTCAGATTTCATGACGTTCCTGCGCAGCTTCGAGCTCGCCCTCGCGCGAGGACGTCAGCAATTCGTTGTCATAGGTGCTGTCGACTTTCACCATGTCGTAGACGAGCATCGCGGCGAAGCCGGCCGACAGCAGCCAGGCGGCATATTCGAGGATGTTCCAGAGATCCATCTGTGCCCCCTATCGCTCGCCGAACCGCTCGGCGATGACCTCGCGGTATTCCCGGTCGGACAGGCGGACCACCATGATGAAGTAACCGACGATCAGGACCGTCATCACCAGCAGTGCGAGCCAGTTGAAGGAATAGTCGAACCGGGCCGTGATGATGTCTTGGGCGGCGGCGGGGTCCGTATAGCCGAGCTGTGCCCATTGGGCCTGCTCGCCAGCATTCTGGTTCAGGGCCTCCCAGGTGGGATTCTCGATTGGATTGGGGGTCTTGGCTGCACCGGCCAAGCCGAGATAGAGCGGGAGATAGAGCGCGCCAACGGTGAGCACCAGCAGGATCACCACATCGATCACTTGGCCGATAAGGCTCTGCTTGGGTGGTTGATAATTGGCCATGGGGCACCTCAGATGCGGTTGCGGCGCCGCATGGCGTCGAGATGCTTGATGTCGAGGCCGTAAATGAAGTGCTTATCCTCGATATAGTGCTTCAGCATCGCAAAGATGGCAGCGGAGTTGAAGAGGAGGACGAGGCCGCCAGCGATGACCAATATGGCGTGGATGGTCGGGTTGGTAACGGCGGGCCAGATCGTGTAGAGGACAAAGAGCACGACCACCCACAGAACCGCCACGAAGGTCAGAGCTCCGAGCCGGTCGCGGCCATGCATTCTGTCGATGCGTTGCTCAAGGCTCAGGATAGGCATGCCGCCATCATCGGCGACCTGCTTTGGAGTTACTGACATTTTCCTTCTCCCTAGACATAATCGCTCTCGGATAGTGGAGAAACTTTTTTTCTTGTTATGAAAGTGTGATGAGAGACGGGATCGCTGTCAATCGTTCGTGATTGCTGCGGCGCACAAAATTGTTCAGATCGTACCAAGACTATAGAAGCTGTCCGGCAGAAAAGGCCAAGCATGTTGAAAGAACGAGACGGACAAAATCCACATCAAATCGGCGGCGCGCGCGCGAATCTTCTAGAGGTTGCAATCGGTCGGGAGGTGCGCCACTTCCGCACGAAGCTCGGGATGACCGTCGCAGATCTCGCGAGCGCGGCACGACTTTCGCCAGGGATGTTGTCGAAGATCGAAAACGGGCTGACCTCGCCATCGCTGACGACGCTGCAGACGCTGTCACAGGCGCTCGGGGTACCCGTGACGTCGTTCTTTCGCCGCTACGAGGAGCGACGGGATGCGGTGCATGTGAAGGCGGGGCAGGGGCTGGTCATCGAGCGGCGTGGTACGCGGGCAGGCCACCAGTATCAACTGCTCGGGCATAGTGGCGGGCTGATGGGGCGCGTGGTCGTGGAGCCCTATCTGATCACGCTGACGAAAGACTCAGATGTCTTCCCGCTCTTTCAGCATGAGGGCATGGAATTCATCTATGTGCTGGAAGGGGAGGTGGTCTATCGCCACGCCGACCAGCTCTACACGCTCCGGCCGGGCGATAGCTTGTTCTTCGATGCGGATGCGCCGCATGGACCGGAGGAAATGATTACGCTCCCCATTCGATTCCTGTCGGTGATCTCCTATGCGAGGGATGAGAGCTGAGGGCTGAGGCTACGCTGCGGCAAGGGGTGGACCATGGAGGAGCGGCGGACAAATTGCTCGCGGTTGGCAAGCCAATCGGTCCGGGTGAGTTCCATAACCGACATGATGATCTCGCGGCCTTGCATGGCAGCGAATTCGCGGCGGTAGCCGATGAACTTGAATCCGTATTTCAACGCCATCGTCGGCGTCATGCGCTGGCATGGAAACGCGTCGGCGTGAATGGCGTCGAGGCGGTGAACGAGAAAGGCAAAATCCAGAAGGGCGGGCACAACCTCCGAAAACATTCTGCGGCGGCGGTGGCGTTCTCTGATCCACAGGCTCATTCGAGGCGCCTCCTGGAGGCTGATCAGCGTGTATGAGATCATGCCGTAGAGTTCCGTGGGGTCATCCTTCATAAACATGCCGAACATGGTGACCGCGGGGGTTGGCGTCTTTGGCAGGCTGTCGAGGAATTCGCCGAAGCTTTCTTCCGTAAAATCCACGCGCATGATGGCATTTTCGATCAGCTTGGGATCGCGAGTGAGTTCCATCAGCTGCGGGATGTCCTCACGATCCAAACAACGGAAGATCAAGTGTTCGGTTTGGATGACTTCTTTGCGAGATAAATCAATATCGATCGTGGTCCGGATCATTTGCCGTTCCGAAAAGCGGGGATGACGAACGCCAATCCCCGCTTGCTTAGGTGCTGAAATGGACCGAGACGTTCCGCTGAATTGGTGCGGCGCCGGTCAGCGACCACACAACTCTACCAAACTCAGGGTGTTGTACAACTCAGGGTTGAAGTTTGATTACTGTAGTATCGCCGGGATCGGGATAATCCCGCGATTCGGGTGTGAAGTGGCTGCCTCGGGGCCGAGACAGCGACGGGGCAAGATCACGCGTGGCTCGAGCCCGACTGGCGCCTGAGCCAGTAATCGCGGCTGAGGCGAAAGAAGTCCATGGGCTCTTCCTTGCCCAGGGCATGCATGTGGGTGCGGATCAGGCCGGCATAACTGAAGCCGCATTTCTCGATCACCCGGCGCGAGGCGATGTTGGTGAGCCGGCAGGACGCGGCGATTGCGGGATGGCCGCAGGTCTGGAAGGCATAGCGGATGGCAGCCTTCGCCGCCTCGGTTGCAAAACCGCGGCCGCGATAGCCGGCGCCGAGCCAGTAGCCCAGCTCGGGCTCGCCATTCGTATGCTTCCGCTCGATGCCGACCACGCCGATCAGCACGGGGTCCGGAATGTTCAGACGGATCGCGAGCACCAGCGCATCGGCGATGGATTTGGACTCGAGGCTCGCAAGCCAGGAGAGCGCATCATCGATGGCATAGGGGTGCGGGATCAGCGCGGTATTTTCTGCAACCGTGCGATCGTTGCACAGGGCTGCGATACGCCCGGCGTCGGCTGAGGCGGGGGCCGTGAGTATCAACCTGCCGGTTTCAATGAATGGCGCAGGAGCGGCTAATCTGACTGCCATATCCATGGGGACGATCCTTATCAGGCAGCAAAAAGAAACGGGGAGAAGGCGCCGCCATCTCCCCGTTTGCTTTCGCGATATGGATCATCCGATCCGCCGGTTCAATGGGACGCCGGCGGATCTGAACTTTCATCCGCCGTCAGGTGGCCGGTACTACGGATACATAGGTCCGTTGACCACGGCCGGTGCGAAACTCCACCGTGCCCTCAATAAGGGCAAAAATCGTGTGGTCTTTGCCGAGGCCGACATTGTTGCCCGGATGCACTTTCGTGCCGCGCTGGCGCACAACAATGTTGCCGGGAATGACGTGCTCGCCGCCGAATTTCTTCACACCGAGACGGCGGCCAGCCGAATCGCGACCATTGCGCGAGGAACCGCCTGCTTTTTTATGAGCCATGATATGCTCCCGTAGAGTTCAGATGGCGCGTCGGGCGCCTGTGCTATTCAAGAGACCGGCTGGCGCCGAAGACCTCAGGCCGATGCGGCAGCCTTCTTACCGTCGGTCAGAATCTCAGTGATCTGCAGCTTTGTCAGAAGCTGGCGATGGCCATTCTTCCGCTGGTAGTGCTTGCGGCGGCGCTTCTTGAAGACGATGATCTTCTTGCCACGATGCTGCTCGAGCACCTTGGCCGAAACCTTGGCGCCGGCAACCAGCGGCGCGCCGACCACGGGTGTACCCTCGCCACCCACGAGCAGGACGTCGGTGATCTCGACCACGTCGCCCGGCTCGGCGGAAAGCCGCTCGACCTCGATCACGTCGTTCGCGGCAACTTTATATTGCTTGCCGCCCGTCTTGATGACTGCGTACATGTTGACCAATCCGCCTGGCTTAGAAACAAGTCAGGCCGCGCGCAAAAGCCTGCGCCCGGCATTTGCGGCGCAATATACGCGGAACGGTTCCGCTGTCAAGAAATGCGCCGGCTTTTTCGGCGATGGAAGCCTGGCTGAGGAGATTTCACGGCAGGGAGGCTGCAAGGGCTTGGCAGAGCGTTCATTCGGCGCTATGTGAACGCGCCAATGCGACCAAGGCGGCTCGTTGCCGTCCTATCCCGCGGAGGGGTGCCAGAGTGGTCGATTGGGGCGGTCTCGAAAACCGTTGTGCGCGCGAGCGTACCGTGGGTTCGAATCCCACCCCCTCCGCCAGTTTATTTCTGTCGAAGTTATCTCCGCGAGGTTTTTGAGAACCCGCAGAATGAGGCTGTGGAGCCTCGATCTAAATAGAAAACCATCCCACACACCTCAAAAATTAATTAATATATGCATTGTTGAGGTGATTTTCTTCTGTAAATCACCGTAGATCTGTAAACAACAAAAGTGTCAAGAATTTTTATTCCGCATGTAAAGCGACCTCGTAGCCTCTGGGCATTTCGTAAAATAAACTCTTATCGAGTTAGAGACACAATACATTCTCCGCGTACGGAAATACAAGTATGAAACCAGATCAAAATCCTGAAACCCTTGTGTCGCAGGCGTTTGAGCTGATTGAAGCAGGTGATCCCAAAACTGCTTTAAAGATAGGAATGCGGCTCGAAAAAATGCGCTATTCCGGTGCCTTCGAGATACAGGCTATAGCCTGCGCGAGGCTGGACAAAAAGAATAAAGCCGTAAAGATTCTAGAAAAGGGAGTAAAATTAGCTCCGGAAGCTTGGCTGCTTTGGCAGTTGCTTGGAAATTATGAATCCGATCTCGGCCATTACGATAAAGCGGTAAATGCATTTGAGAACGGTTTGAAAACAAAGAATTCGGATATGGTTTCCCTATATTATAATTACGCTAATGCGTTAACGCGTTATGGGAAAGTGGATGCGGCAATGAATAAACTGCAGCTTGCTTTTGCGGATCAGCATTTTGGCCAATCTAGTAAAGAATTAATACAATTAGGCTTTTCTCTTCTGATGAATCTGAACAATCAGCAAAAAAATTACGATGCCACCAAATACGCGTTTGAAGTATTTTTCAGAGATTATCATTTACATCATGTGTATAGTAATGGTCTATCTGAAATTTATTCCGAGTTGTCAACTGCGTTTTGGAAAACCAAGAAAAAGGAAGAGGCTATTGGTGCCGCGTTGCGGGCTATTCATTTCGACAGGCAAAATCAAGATGCGCAATTCCTGTTGCGCGAAATCAGGAAAACTAACTATCAGAACGCAAAATACATGCGCATCATGCTACATGGTAAATGGCATGAGCCGTTTGAAGGTGAAAAAGAAATTCCTAAGTTCTTTACTACCTATGACGTGGTGGCCGACGGCGAAGAAGAGGCCCTTAACTTTATAAAGGAATTCGAACCGGAAGCAGTCGCGGACAGTCTCCAAATCGAAGAGGTCAAACTAATAGAATCGGAAAAACAACCGAAAGGAGTTTATAAAGTATCATCATACTATTTTTATTAAAACGAATAAAATTTAATAATTAAAGAAGCAACCGATAGTAGTCACTTCATCTGAATCAAAGCCAGTTGGTTGAGAGAAAAACGATTGAAGGGCATTAGGTTTGTACGTGATGGAGGAAATATATTTCGAATGCCGCCGGAATGCCGCGTAGCGCCTTTGCTGACTACGACGAGAATGTCAGTTGTCTCACATGGGCGGCCGCTAAGGGGAGGTGCGTCAAGGCCATCTTCTAGCTAAGCCCCAACTGGGCGTCCTTCTGCTTGGGCGCAGGAGCTTAACCGCGCCGCTTTCATCGAGGGTCTCGGCTATGCGGTAAAAGCGGAAACCGTGTTCGTGCCGCACGGGGACGTCCTTCCGTGCAAGGATCGATGCTGCTGTTCGATGCCGAAACAGGCTCGGTGCGCGCGATCATCGAGAGCAGACTGGTCACAGAATACAAGACCGCAAGCGACTCGGTTCTTGGTGCCAAACTTCTGGCACGCTCGGAGCCGCCATCTCGTCATCGTGGGAGCGGGAGAGCGTCGCAGGGGCCTTGTCCGCGCCTACGGCGCTGTCTTCCCCGATCTGGATCGGATCTCGATTGGGCCCGCCGCCCGAACAGGTCGAGGCGCTGGTCGCTACGCTTGGACAATCGGGAATCGATGTTGCTGTAGTATGCGATCTGAAAGCGGCGGTGCATCGCTGGAGGGTCGTCACGCGCGAGCACGTGATCGGCGATCTCTACGATCTTGCAGCCTCATCCGCGTCGGCGCGTGTCTCGGAAGCGTCTATTACCGTCTTCAAGAATGACGGCGGAGCAGATCTCGATCTGATGATTGCGGCCTATATCGCACGCGTGACCGTATAAGAACTTCACATCAACAGACCAACTCGTCTCTGCTTTGACGGTGCGGCCAGCTTCCAAGCCGCGCAGATCGTCCCCTAGGCGGGATGCCGCGCACAAGACTGCGCCGCCCTTTGTATTCTGGCTGGATACAAAGGTAAGTACCTTATTGTCCTTGACCAGCGCTCCCGGCTGTCGTACTAAGGCATATGCCTTACCATTCGACCCCGCTGGACCTCGCTTTTCACGCTCTCAGCGATCCAACCCGCCGCGCGGTGGTATCGCGGCTGGCTGAGGGCGAACTGCCGGTCAGCGTCCTGGCCGAGCCCTTCGACATGGCGCTGCCCTCCTTCGCGCAACATCTCAAGGTGCTGGAAGATTGCGGGCTGATCGTCAGCGAGAAGCGAGGACGCAGCCGCTGGTGCCGACTGGTGCGGGCGCGCTTTGACGAGGCGGCGGACTGGATGGAAACGGAACGCCGGCGTTGGGCCGAGCGGCTAGAGCGGCTGGAAGTCTATTTGGATAAGGCGGAAGAGGATGACGGACATGGCTAACGTGCTTGAGACCTGGTCGCTCGATCGCGAAATCGTGCTGGTCAAGCTGCTGAACCACCCACGCGAGAAGGTCTTTGCCGCCTGGATGGACCCCAAGGCGCTGGCCCAATGGTACGGCCCGGCCGGCCTCAGCATCGAGACCCACGAGGCCGATATCCGCGAGGGCGGGGTCTGGCGCTTCGACATGGTGGGCGTGTTCGAGGGTCGGGAGCAGCGCTTCCCCAACCTCATGCGCTTTCTGGAGGTCGTGCCGAATGAGCGGATCGTGATGGACTATGGCACGCCCGACCCCGAAGATCCCGATCGTTTCCGCATGACAGTGACCTTCGATGAGCAGGCGGACGGCAAGACGGTGCTGACCATGCGGCAGCTCCATCCCAGCCGCGAGCGGCGTCAGGTGGTCATCGGCTTCGGCGCGGTGGAATATGGATTGCAGACGCTGGACGGGCTGGCAGCATGGCTGGACGGCTGAGCCCTTGGCTGCTCTCACGGCTGGCATCGCCCGGACAGCTTCGACCACCTGGTCGCGTTCCCCATCAGCCAACCGGACCCATGCGGACGTAACCGAAAATCTCTTCTGGCCAGCCTATCTCGAGGTGGAGAGGCTTCTTCAGTTTACCTTTAATTAACCATGGCGCGCCTAGCATTAACCAGTCAGTAAGGGTTCGCCTCCGTGAATTGCGCCAATCCCATTCAGAAGAAGTCCATACGCTTTCGAGCGCGCTCCTTCGTTGCCTTTGCGCTCACGCCCGAGCCACCCCTTGCGGAGTGGCTCGAGACCCTCGACCGCTGGACCGAGAATTCTCCCGGGTTCTTCAGCGGCCGGCCGGTCGTGCTTGATCTGAATCTCCTCAAGCCGAAGGCGAGCGAGATCGGGGGGATCGTCTCAAAACTGGCCGAGCGTGGCATTCGCATCTATGCGATCGAGGCCAGTGACATGGCCACGTTGAGCACCGATCTGCCTCCGTTGCTCACAGGCGCCAAGGAGGTCCCACTCGCCGGCGTTGAGATGCCGGCGGGCCCGGCTCCCAAGACTGCTCCTCCGGTCAAGGTGGAGGAGCCGAAAGGGCCGAATTCACTGACCATCGCCTCACCAATCCGCTCAGGCCAATCGATCTTTCATCCGCATGGGGATGTGATCGTGCTGGGTTCGGTCAGCTCCGGTTCGGAAATCATCGCAGGGGGGTCCATTCACGTCTATGGCACGCTGCGTGGACGCGCGATCGCGGGTGCCACGGGAAATCCCAAGGCTCGTATCTTCTGCCTGAGGAATGAGGCCGAACTCCTGGCAGTGGACGGCTGGTACCGGACCGCGGAGGACATGGACACATCCTCGCGCGGTAAGGCGATACAGGCATATTTCGAGAATGGCGTGATCTGGGTTGCACCCCTCAGTTAGTTGGATTGGAGGCATGTATGGGCAAAGTCATTGTGGTCACATCCGGCAAGGGAGGCGTCGGCAAGACGACCTCATCGGCCGCTCTTGGTGCTGCCCTGGCGCAGACGGGCAAAAGGGTGGCCCTGGTCGATTTCGACGTCGGTCTGCGCAATCTCGACCTCGTGATGGGGGCCGAGCGCCGGGTCGTGTTCGACCTGGTCAATGTCATTCAGGGCGTGGCCAAGCTCTCGCAGGCTCTGATTCGGGACAAGCGGGTCGACACATTGTTCCTGCTGCCGGCTTCCCAGACGCGCGACAAGGATGCTCTTACGGAGGAGGGTGTCGCCGAGGTCATCAAAAGCCTGCGCGAGGTCTTCGATTATGTGATCTGCGACAGCCCGGCGGGGATCGAGCGCGGTGCCCAGCTTGCCATGCGCTTTGCCGATGAAGCGGTGATCGTCACCAATCCGGAGGTGAGTTCCGTTCGCGATTCCGATCGCATCATCGGCCTGCTCGATGCCAAGACGCTGAAAGCCGAGACCGGTGAGAGCATCACCAAGCATATCCTCGTCACGCGGTATGATGCGGCCCGGGCAGCACGGGGGGAAATGCTCAGGATCGAAGACGTTCTGGAGATCCTGTCGACGCCGCTGCTCGGCATCGTGCCTGAGAGCCAAGGCGTTCTGCGCGCCTCCAATCTGGGCTCGCCGGTGACACTCAGCGATCCCAACAATCCGGCAGCATGCGCCTATCGCGATGCCGCAAGACGCCTGCAGGGCGAGGACCTACCGCTCGTCGTGCCGATGGAAAAGAAGAGTTTGCTCGGTCGGCTCCTGGGAAGGAGGGCAGCATGAATCTTTGGAACCTGATCAAACGCCGGGGCAGCGCGCCGGTCGCGCGCGAGCGCCTGCAGGTGCTGTTGGCTTACGAGCGCAACAATAGGGACCAGCCCGACCTGGTGGCCATGCTGCACAAGGAGATCATGGCTGCGATCGCCAAGCACATTCAGATCGACCTGGATGACGTGCAGGTGACCATGGATCGCGGCGAGAACGTGTCGACGCTGGAAATCGACATCCAGATCCCGAATGGCGCCACGCTGCAAGCGATGGCGGTTTAAGACGCCTACCGCAGAGGAGCGCAGGCAGGCCGTTCTTTCGCCGCCCACTGAGCCCCTTTTTGCCGCGATGGCCCGGCATGTCGCCCCTTTCTGGGAAAGGGAGATCGTGAATGGGCATTCGATCGGCAATTCTGCGTGTTGATGCGTGGCTTGGGTATCGGGTCGGTGCATATGACGAACAAGAGCGAGACTTTCGGTACGAGCAGGCCGATCGTTGGGATTATGAGGAATTCAAGGCAGATAACGCGGCGATGCTGAAGAAATTCGAGACTGAAGTCATTTCCGCCCATCAATTGGCGCCCGAGCCTGATCGTGATTTGAGTGCGGATCAGCTGGTGGTGATCAGCCGAGATCCGCTGGACATTTCATAATCACGGAGAGTGCGCCGGGCAGGCAGATCCTGCGGGCTGAGCGCGCACAAGCTTTGCTCGAAAATGTCTAGGGCGTCTCCGCGATTCTTTGAATCGCGAAACCGATCTAAGTTGCTGAGGGGTCGCGCAAGCTCGCACAGAAGCGCTGGATGCGCCGGCAGGCCTCTTCCAGCTGGTCGGTTGCCGCGGCATAGGAGATGCGGAAATTCGGTCCGAGACCGAAGGCTGAGCCATGGACCACGGCGACGCCTTCGGCCTCCAAAAGCTCGCTGACGAAATCCTCGTCGGTGCGGATCACCTTGCCCGTCGGACTGATCTTGCCGATCAGCTTGGCGCAGGAGGGGAAGACGTAGAAGGCGCCCTCCGGGGTGTGGCAGTGCAGGCCTTGCGCCTGGTTGAGCATGGAGACGACGAGGTCGCGGCGCTGCTCGAAGATGGCGCGGGCGCTGTGCACGTAATCCTGGGGGCCGTCGAGCGCTTCCCGAGCCGCCCATTGGGCAATCGAGCAGGGGGCCGAGGTGAGCTGGCCCTGCACCTTCTCCATGGCCTTGATCAGCGGTTCCGGACCCGCGGCATAGCCAAGGCGCCAGCCGGTCATGGCATAGGCCTTGGAGACACCATTCATGGTCAGGGTCCGGTCGAAGAGCTCAGGCACGGCCTTGGCCATGGACGTGAAGCGGAAATCGCCATAGACGAGGTGCTCATAGATGTCGTCCACAAAGACCCAGACATGGGGGTGGCGCAGCAGCACCTCGCCCAGGGCCTGGAGCTCGGCTTCGGTATAGGCTGCTCCGGAGGGGTTCGAGGGAGAATTGAGGACCAGCCACTTGGTTCTGGGTGTGATGGCCGCGTCCAGCGCCTCAGGCGTGAGCTTGAAGCCATTCGACTCCGCGGTGTCGACGAAGACATTGGTCCCACCGCAAAGGGCAATCATCTCGGGATAGGAGACCCAATAGGGGGCAGGGATCAGGACCTCATCGCCCTCGTCGACCGTCGCCAGCATGGCATTGGCGATGATCTGTTTGCCGCCATTGGCCACTATCGTCTGGCTCGGCTTGTAATCGAGGCCATTCTCGCGCTTGAATTTTGCGGCAATCGCCTGACGCAACTCGGGGATGCCGGGGACGGGGGTGTATTTCGTCTCCCCGCGCTGGATCGCCTCCCAGGCAGCCTGCTTGATGTTGTCGGGCGTGTCGAAATCGGGCTGACCGGCACTGAGCGCGATCACCTCACGGCCTCGCGCGGCAAGGTCACGGGCTTTTTGCGACATGACGAGCGTGGCGGCGGGCTTCACCCGGGAGAGGGCACGCGAAAAGAAGGGCATGAGATCAATCCTGCAAACCAGCGGGCATGAGACAGCGGGAAGCTTCTAAAGCTTTTTTGCTTTTCTTTGATTACCTTGTGATTGGGGCGGCAGCATTAAGGCGCTGCCGTCTGCGCTGCCATTCGAGATCAGGCCGCCTCGAGCTCGGTCACCAGCTCCTGCATCAGCTCCTTTGCGGGCATCGCTCGGGAAAGCGGTGCTCCTTGACCTGCCCAATGGGCACCATAGCCGGTCTCGCCCGCGGCCTTGGCGGCCGCGATCAGGGCTTTGCCCGCATCATAGGCAATGGGGTAGGCGGGAATGTCCTTGGGCGAGACGGTGGCGCCAAGGGCGGTGAAGCGGTTGCTGAGGCTGCGAGCGGGTCTTCCCGAAATGGCGGAGGTTAAGACCGTGTGCTGGGCAGCCTCACTCCGCAGGGCAGCGCGGTAGCCGTCATCGGCCTGGGATTCCGGGCAGGCGATGAAGGCGGTCCCGAGCTGGGCTGCGGCGGCACCGAGGCGCAGGACGGCCGCAATGCCGGCGCCGTCCATGATTCCACCAGCGGCGATGACGGGAATATCGAGGTGGCGGACGAGGAGGCGCGTCAAGGCCATGGTGCCCAGCTGCTGGTCCGGCGCCTCGGGATCAAATACGCCGCGATGTCCACCGGCCTCATAGCCTTGCGCCACGACGGCATCCACGCCTGCTGCCGCTACCGCTTGTGCTTCCCGCAGATTTGTCGCGGTTGCGAACAGGGTAATTCCCGCGGCTTTCAGCGCCCTGATCTTATCCGCTGAAGGGATGCCGAAATGCAGGCTGACCACCTTGGGCTTCTCCTCGAGCAGCATGGCGAGCATCTCGTCATTGTCGAGGAAGGTCTTGTAGATCTCCGTTATCTGTGAGGGCGGCTCAGCGCCGAAGCGTTCGAATTCCGGGCGTAGACGCGCCAGCCATGCAGATTCGACGGCGGGGTTCGCGACCGCGGGCTTATGACAGAAGAGATTGACGTTGAAGGGACGGTTGCTCTGGGCGCGATAGGCATTGATCATCTGGCGCGCGGCATCGACGGTGCTGGTTGCCAGTCCCATGGAGCCAAGTCCGCCCGCATTCGAGACCGCCGCCGCCAAGGCGGGGGTCACCACACCGGCCATCGGCGCGAGGATGATGGGATGCTCAAGTTCCAACAGGTTGACAAGCCGCCGATCGAACGCCAAAGGCATTTCACGCCCTCCCTTGCGCAGTCACATCCCGCATTGTTTGACGCGGGTCAGCGAAAGCGTCCGCCTTGATGCGCCGCGGGTCAAGTGCTGGTTGGCAGGGGCCAATATGCCATACGCGCATATCAGCCTGCGGAGATGCCTCCGTTGACGCTGACCACCTGGCCGGTGATCCGCTTTGCCTGCGGGCCTGCCAGGAAGATGATGAGATCGGCCACGTCCTCAGGCTCCGGCACACCCAGATGGGCCGCCCGCGCCGCTTTCTCGAACAGCTTGGCGCTGAAGCCGCCGGCGGTGATACGCGCATGGGTCCGGGTGTTCGCCACGAGCGAGGGGGTTACGACATTCACCCGTATGCCCTGGCGCTTCGCCTCCATGGCAAGCGTGCGCGAGAACATGGTGATGCCGGCCAAGGCTGCGCCGATGACCGTCTCGCCCGGGGTTGGGACTTTCGCTGCGTCGGAGGCAACATTCACAATAGCACTCCCGGTTGCCATGTGGGGCAGGGCGCAGCGGCAGCTGAACATCGCCGAGAGCAGCCAATGGCGCACGACCCGCTCGATCGTCTGGAGGTCCGTCTCGTGGAACAAAGCCGGTGTGAAGTCGCCGCCGGCCGAATTCACGAGGACATGGATCGTGCCGCCAAAGTGAGTGGCAGATCCTTGCATCAAACTTGCAGCCTCATCCTGCTCCGACAGATCGGCGGCGATGAATTCGATATCGGCATCGGGATAGTGCGCCCGAACGGCCGCGCAGGCCTCGGCACCCCGCTCAGCGTTGCGCCCGTTCACGATAAGGCGCGCGCCCTGTTCGGCAAAGCGCATGGCGGTTGCAAGGCCGATGCCGGAGGTTCCGCCGGTGATGAGCACATTCTGCTGCATGGCTATCTCTGTCTCTCGGACGCGGTCGCCCCTCACGCGGGATCGGGGTCGATGACGAGAAGCCGCTGGCCGCTCTGAACGGTCTGGCCCGGCCGACAGGCGATCTCGCTCACTGTCCCCGACACATCGGCGGTGAGCGGAATGAAGAGCTTCATCGATTCCAGCACAATCACCTGCTGGCCCGCCTCGACGTGATCGCCCTCGGCCACATTGACCTCGGAAATGAGGCCGGGAAGGGCAGCCGTGATCGCACCGGAGCCTGCACCTTTGGCTGCGGCGCCGAGGGCGGCCGCGGCAGCGGATGCGATCTCGAAGGCATAGGTCTCGTCGCCAAAGCCCAGGCGGATCATCCCGCCCTGGCGATCGAAAAAGCCGCGCAGAACCTGATCGGCCGTTTCAAGCTCTAGCCGGTTGCCGGTGTGGCGCAGGTTCAGGATCAACTCGCCCTCATCATCGCGGATGCCGCGCGCGCCGCCGGTCTCGGCGAAAACGGTGACCTTTGCCGGAGGTGCTCCCGCTGTGGAGATGACGAGATGGGTTTCGGCGCGTCCGCCTGCGGGAGCAAGCACCCGGAAACCTTGGAGCTGCGTCCAGGCAGAGGCGCTCGTTTGCTCCGATGCTCGTTCGCCAGCGATCAGGGTTGCGGCGGCGCGGGCGAGGCGCAGCTTCGGCTTGGGCCGCTGCCAGCCATCCGGGAAGGCTTCGGCGATGAAGCGGGTGGTGGCGCGACCTTCCGCGAAGATCGCATGTTCGAGCGAGTCCGCGAGGAAGGGAATGGTGGTCGCAGGACCCAGCAGCGTGAAATCCCGCAGCGCCGAGGCAAGCTTGGTGCGTGCCTCGTTCCGGTCCTCGCCCGATGCGATCGCCTTGGCGAGCATGGAATCGTAAAACAGGGTGACTTCGCTGCCAGCCTCTATGCCACTGTCAACACGGATGCTGGGGGGCTCGTGATAGGCGAGGATCGCTCCCGCATCCGGGCGGAAGTCATGGTCGGCCTGCTCGGCGGTGATTCGGGCTTCGATCGCATGCCCCCTGGCGCGCACCCGGTCCTGATCGACCGGCAGCGGCTCGCCCGAGGCAATGCGCAATTGCCATTCCACCAGGTCGAAGCCGGTGATCGCCTCGGTGACGGGATGCTCCACCTGAAGGCGCGTGTTCATTTCGAGGAACCAGGGCTCGGCCTCGCCATCCTCGAGAATAAACTCGACCGTGCCGAGATTGTCGTAGTCGATGGCGCGGGCAAGACGGACCGCGCGTTCCAGCAGCTTCTCGCGGATCGCCGGATCAAGGTTGGGGGCCGGTGCTTCCTCGATGAGCTTCTGGTTGTTGCGCTGGACCGAGCAATCGCGCTCAAAGAGATGGATGACGTGCCCGTGCTTGTCGCCTGCGACCTGCACCTCGAGGTGTCGCGGCCGCATGACGAGCTTCTCGATCAGCAGCGAGGGATCACCGAAAGATGCCTCGGCCTCACGCCGGGCGATCTCGATTGCGGGCCGCAGTTCAGCCTCCGTCAGCACGCGGCGCATGCCTTTGCCGCCACCGCCTGCCGAAGCCTTGACCATGACGGGTAGGCCTATGCGCAGCGCTTCCTTTACCAGGCGATCGGCTGACTGATCATCGCCGATATAGCCGGGGACGCTCGCAACGCCAGCCTTCTCCGCAATGAGCTTGGAGCCGATCTTCTGGCCCATGGCCTCGATGCAGGCGGCGGAGGGGCCGACGAAGACGATGCCGGCCTCAGCGCAGCTTAGCGCGAGTTCCGGACGTTCGGACAGGAAGCCATAGCCAGGGTGAATGGCCTCGGCACCGGTCCTGGCGGCCGCATCCATGATCGCGTCGAGCCTCAAGTAGCTGTCGCGCGCTGCGGCGGGACCGATCCTCACCGCCTGATCAGCGGCCGCCACATGGGGTGCGTTGCGGTCGGCATCGGAGAAGACGGCAATGGTGCGGATGCCAAGCCTGCGACAGGTCCTGATGATCCGCACGGCGATCTCGCCGCGGTTGGCAATGAGCAGGGAGGAGATCATAGGCTTACATCCGGTAGACGGGGCGATTGCCGGGCAGATCGATCTCGCGCGCGGCAAGGGCCAAGCAGAGGCCGAGCACGTCACGGGTCTGAGCAGGCTCGATGATCCCGTCATCCCACAGGCGGGCGGTGGCGTAATAGGGGGTGCTCTGCTCCTCGAACTGCGCGCGGGTCTTCCGGTCGAGCTTGGCTATTTCTTCCTCATCCGCCGCATCGCGGGTGAGGCTCGCACGCCGCAAATCGGTCACGACGGTTGCGGCCACATCCGCGCTCATGGTGGCGATACGCGCATTGGGCCAGGCGAAGAGGAAACGGGGCTGAAAGCCCCGGCCGCACATGCCGTAATTGCCCGCGCCGTAGGAGCCGCCGATGATCACGGTATAGCGGGGCACGCGGGAATTGGAGACGGCATAGACGAGCTTGGCGGAATGTTTGGCGATGCCGCCGCGCTCGGCTTCCGTGCCCACCATGAAGCCGGTGATGTTCTGGAGGAACAGGAGCGGGATGTTGCGCTGGTCGCAGAGCTCGATGAAATGGGCGCCCTTGACGGAGGATTCCGAGAAGAGAACACCGTTATTGGCGAGGATGCCCACGGGCTCGCCATGGATCCAGGCGAAGCCGCAGACCAAGGTCGCGCCATAGGCCGGCTTGAATTCCTGGAATTCGCTGTCGTCCACCATGCGCGCGATCACCTCGCGCACATCGAAGGGCTGCTTGAGATCGGTGCCGACAATCCCCGGTATTTCAGCGGGGTCATAGCGCGGCGGCTTCGGAGGTCGGCTCCGCAAGGAGGGTTTGGCCGGCCAGTTGAGCGCGGCTACGATATCACGGACCTTGGCGATCGCCTCCAGCTCGCTATGTGCGAGATAATCGGAGACGCCGGAGACCTGGGAATGCATCTCGGCCCCGCCCAGGGTCTCGCCATCCACGATCTCGTTGATCGCCGCCTTGACGATGGGCGGTCCGCCGAGATGAATGCGGCCCGTGCCGCGCACCATCACCACTTCATCCGAGAGGGCTGGAATATAGGCGCCGCCCGCGGTGCAGCCGCCGAAAACCGCCGAGATCTGCGGCAGGCCTGCCGCAGACATGCGGCATTGCTGATAGAAGGTGCCGCCAAAATGATCCCGATCCGGAAAGACCCGGTCCTGCTCGGGCAGGAAGGCGCCGCCGCAATCCACGAGATAGATGCAGGGCAGGTGGTTCTCGAAGGCGATCTCCTGGGCGCGGAGGTGCTTCTTGACAGTCTCGTGGAAGAATGAGCCGCCCTTTACTGTCGCATCATTGGCAATGATCATGCAGGCAACGCCCGCGACCATGCCGATGCCGGTGACGATGCCGGCACAGGGCACCTCATTGCCATAGAGGCCCCAGGCGGCGAGCGGCGAGAGTTCCAGAAAGGGAGAGAGCGGATCGAGGAGGTGGTCGATGCGCTCGCGCACGGGGATCTTGTTGCGCTCGATATGGCGCTGGCGCAGCCGCTCTCCGCCGCCTTTCAGCACATGCCGGTGGCGGTCGCGCAAGGTCTCGAGCAGTTCCGCATAGGCGCGGTCATTTGCCTCGAATTTCGGTCCGAGCTGCGCTGAACTTTCCAACACCGGCATTCCGCCACTCTCCACATTCATCCATTCATGTCGTGATAAGGCCCGCTCACTTGTTGACCAGCGGACAGGGGCTTTCGCTCAGGGACCGGGCGGCCTCTTCCGCGGGGATCTCGCGAACGAGCTTGTAATAGTCATATTCGCCCTTCGATTCGGCCGGCGCCTTGACCTCGAAGAGATAGAAGGGCCGCATCACCCGGCCGTCCTTGCGCACCTCGGCGGAGGGCAGGACGGGATCTGACACCTTGATCTCCTGCATCTTCGCGGCAACCGCCTTGCCCTCATCGGTTCCCGCCGCCTTGATGGCCTTGAGGTAATGGGTGACCGCACTATAGACGCCCGCATGGGCCATGGTGGGCATGCGTCCGTTCATGCGCTCGGCGAAGCGCTTCGACCAGGCGCGGGTGTCGTCGGTCATGTCCCAGTAGAAGCTTTCTGTGAGGTTGAGGCCCTGGGAGACATCGAGGCCGAGGGAGTGCACATCCGACAGGAAGATCAGCATCGCTGCGAGCTTCTGCCCGCTGGAGGTGATGCCGAATTCAGAGGCGCCCTTGATTGCGTTGATGGTGTCGTTGCCGGCATTGGCGAGGCCGATGACCTTGGCGCCGGAATTCTGTGCCTGCAGGAGATATGAGGAGAAGTCGACGGTTGCTTGAGGATGGTGCACGCTGCCGAGCACCTTGCCGCCGACCTCATCGATGTAGCGCTTGGCATCGGCTTCCATGGCGATGCCAAAGGCATAGTCTGCCGTGAGGAAAAACCACGTGTCACCGCCGGATCTGGTGACCGCTGTCGCTGTGCCTTTCGCCAGGGCAATGCTGTCGAAGGCCCACTGGGTGCCATAGGGCGAGCAGGCTTTCCCGGTCAGGTCGGAGCTGCCGGCCGATGAGAACATCACGATGTGCTCGCGCTGCTTGGCCACCTCCTGCACCGCCAAGGCTACGGATGAGACCGGCACGTCGACGATCGCGTCCACATTTTCCGCATCATACCAGCGGGTGGCGATGGCAGAGCCCACGTCGGGCTTGTTCTGGTGGTCGGCGGAAATGATCTCGATTGGCTTGTCCAGCACGTTGCCACCGAAATCCTCGACCGCCATGCGGGCCGCCACGACGGATCCCTCACCGGACAAATCGGAATAGATGCCGGAGCGGTCGTTCAGCACACCGATCTTGACCACATCGTCCGAGACCTGCGCCGCAGCGCTGGTCGCGAAAAGTACAGCGCCGAGTGTCGTGATCCAAAAGGGTTTCCTCATCTGGCGTCCTCCCATGGCTCGCTTAAGTCCGAAGCGGCTTGCGACCGTTTTCTGTAGGCGTTATACCTAACAGTCGTTAGGAAGGCGATCAAGAGAAAACACATGACGCTTGCTGGGCGCACATACGAGGAAATCCTCAGGAATTTTCGTTGGGACATCCCTCAGAGCTTCAACATCGCAGAGGCGATCTGCGACCGGCATGTCGGCGCGAACCGGACCGCGCTGATTTTCGATGGGGCTTCCGGGACATCCGAAATGAGCTTCGAACAGCTCCAGGAGCGTTCGAGGCGTCTCGCCAATGCGTTCACGGGTCTCGGCATCGGGCGTGGCGACCGGATCGGGATCCTGCTGCCGCAATGTCCGGAGGCGCTCATCGCGCATCTGGCCGCCTACCGCATCGGCGCGGTCGCCTTGCCGCTGTTCACCCTGTTCGGACCGGAAGCGATCGAATACCGCCTGAATGACAGCGGCGCCAAGGCGGTGATCTCGTATAAGGAGGGCATTCAGAAGCTGCTTGCCCTCGCGGACAAGCTCGAGTCTGCACCTCTGTTCATCAGCATCGATGAGCGGGAAGATGGCCGGGTGCACGATTGGAACGGGTTGATCGAGGCGGGCTCGCCCGAGCATGAGCGCGTCGCGACGGCGGCGGACGACCCGGCGATCATCGTCTATACCTCGGGGACAACGGGCAACCCCAAGGGTGTGCTCTATGCGCATCGGGTCTTGCTGGGCCATCTGCCGGGGGTGGAGCTGCCGCATGAGTTCTTCCCCCAGCCAGGAGACCGCATGTGGACACCAGCCGATTGGGCCTGGGCGGGCGGTCTCATGGATGTGCTGCTCCCCTCGCTGTTTCACGGGGTCCCGGTGCTCGCCAAGCGCCTGCAGAAATTCGATCCGGAGCAGGCCTTCGCGCTGATCGCGCAGCATGGCATCCGCAATGCCTTCATGCCGCCAACGGCGCTCAAGATGATGCGGCAGGTTTCGGACCCCAAATCCCGCTTCGATTATTCGATGCGCTCGATCGCGAGCGGTGGGGAAAGGCTGGGGGATGAGACATTGGAATGGGGCCGGGAGACCTTCGGCCTCACCATCAACGAGTTCTATGGGCAGACCGAGGCCAATCTCACGGTCTGCAATTGCGCCTCGATCATGGACCTGAAAGAAGGCTCCATGGGGCGAGCCATTCCAGGCCATGTGGTCGAGATCGTCGATGATGAGGGCCAGCCGGTGCCGCCAGGCACCATCGGCACGATCGCGGTCAAGGCGCCCGACCCGGTGTTCTTCCTGCGTTACTGGAACAAGCCCGAGGCCACGGAAGAGAAGATCCGCAATGGCTGGCTGCTCACCGGGGATACGGGCCAACGGGATGAGGAGGGCTATTTCTGGTTCCATGCCCGCAATGACGACGTCATCATCTCCGGCGGCTATCGCATCGGGCCGACCGAGATCGAGGATTGCCTGATGCGCCATCCGGCTGTGGCCATGGTGGCCGTCGTGGGCGTGCCTGATCCCATCCGCGGCGAGGTGGTCAAAGCCTGTATCGTGCCCAAGAGCGGGATCGCGGTTGACGAGGCCCTTCAAGCGGAGATCCAGGGGTTCGTCCGCTCCCGGCTTTCCGCCCACGAATATCCCCGGCAGATCGAGTTTCGCCAGTCCCTGCCGATGACGATTACCGGCAAGATCCGGCGCAAGGATTTGCGCGAAGAGGCGGCGGCCAAGCGATGATGGGCGGGATCATAGCCCGGGACCGGTGGAGGTTTGCGTAATGGGACGCCTGTTCGGCGAATTCTCGGTCGGCCAGCGTTTCGTGACGCCGGCGCGGACGATCACCGAATTCGACATCGCCAGTTTCTCCGGGCTGACCGGCGACTATAATCCGGTGCATACGGATGAGGTCTTCGCGCGGGCAACGGCGTTCGGCGGCCGGATCGCGCATGGGCCGATGGGAATCGGCATCGCGTTCGGACTTGCCTCGCGGCTTGATCTCATCGATGGCACGGTGGTGGCACTGCTGGGTGTAACCTGGGATTTCCGGGCGCCGGTTCGCGCAGGAGATACGATCCGGGCTGTGATCGATGTTACGGAAAAGCGGGACGTCAAAGACCCGAAAAGGGGCCTGCTGGGGCTCGCTTTCACGATCCTTGATCAGGATGACAGAGTGGTGCAAGAGGGCACCGCGCGCTTGCTGATGCGGCGCGAGCGGCATCCTTCCGGCTCCTGGGGCGCCGTGACAGAGGGAGATGAGGGCGTGCAGACGGGATGACGGGCAAGGCCAGTGCAACAGGGCTCGTGGGGCGCGCTCACCCCGAGAGGGTGGCCGACACGAGCCAGTCCGGCGGCGGGCTCAAGCCGATGGGTGCTGCCCGCCAGATCCTGGACGCGGCCGCGCGGCTTCTCCGTCACAAGGGGTATGAGGCAACCACCCTGCGCGCCATCGCGCTCGAGGTTGGCATCAAGGCCGGCAGCATCTATCATCACTTTCCCACCAAGGACGACATCATCCAGCGGGTCGTGAACGAGGGGGTTCGGGTGGTGCACGAGGCGGTGACCGAGGCCTTAGCGGCACTGCCCGACGATGCGGGCCCGCGGCTGCGTCTCGAGACGGCGGTGCGTGCACACCTCCTGTCATCGCTCGAGCATAGCGATTATACCTCGGCCAGCATCCGTGCCTTCAGTTTCCTGCCGCGCAACGTGCGCGAGAACTGCCGGGTCGAGCGGCGCAATTACGAAGAGATCTGGCGGGAGATCATCGCGGATGCCGACAGGAGCGGATTGCTGGCGGAGGGCGTGTCGGAGGACGCGGTGCGCTTGATGCTGCTCGGTGCGGTCAATTGGGCGGGCGAATGGTACCGCCCCGGCCGGCTCAGCATTCAGAAAATCGCGCATGATTTCGCGGCCAGCGTCGTTTGCGAGCGAGAGAAGGCTCCGGGCCGGCGACGCTCCGCGCGCGGTTGAATATCTTTGGGTTCATCCTGGCGGATGGTGGAAGGGGCAAGACCCTGTCGGATCGCGAGATGGGATCAGCTGTGGAACTCACGGCCAACAATGGGAGATCGGCGCGTCTCATCCTGGATGCGACGGCAAAGCTGCTGCGGACCCGTGGCTACCAGGCGACCACCTTGCGCGACATTGCCGATGCGGTGGGGATCAAGGCCGGCAGCATCTATCACCATTTCTCAGGGAAGGATGAGATCGTCGAGGCGGTGCTGACCGAAGGGGTGCGGGTCGTCGATAAGGCGGTGCGGACAGCGCTCGCGGCGCTGCCGGATGATGCCACAGCGGAGGCGCGGCTCCAGGCGGCGATCACGGCACATCTCACCGCTCTTCTCGAGCACGGCGATTACACCTCGGCCAGTATCAAGGCCTTCGCCACGGTGCCCGCGCCGGTGAGAGAGCGCTCGCTGCCGGCGCGCCGGGAATACGAGGCGATCTGGCGTGAGCTCGTGGCGCAATTGGAGGCGGAGAACATCCTGCCGAAAGATGCGCCACCGGCAGCCTTGAGACTCATGCTGCTGGGTGCCATGAATCAGACACCAGACTGGTACCAGCCGGGGCGTCTCAGCGTGGCGGAGCTTGCGGCCGCCTTTTCGGCCATCGTCACCAGCGGCAGGGCGAGCACCGCCTGAAGCGCTAAAGCGTTTCCGCTTTTCCTAGATGTGAAGGCGTTTGGCCACCTCTTCCAGCATGACCTCGGTTGCGCCGCCGCCGATCGCCTGGACGCGGGCATCGCGCGACATGCGCTCAATGGTGCTTTCGCGCATGAAGCCCATGCCACCATGGAACTGCACGCAGGCATACATGACCTCGTTCACCAGCTCGCCGCAATAGGCCTTGGCCATGGAGACCTCGCGCACGCAATCAATGCCTTGGGTGTCCAACCATGCGGCGCGATAGACGAGCTGGCGGCCGGCCTCAACCTTCGCTGACAGCATGGCCAGGCGCTGGCGGATGGCCTGCTTCTCATAGAGGGTGGCGCCAAAGGCCTGGCGGGTGGTCACATAATCGAGGGTCAGATCGAGGGCGGCCTGCGCTTCGCCCATGGCCATGGCCGAGATGACGATGCGCTCGTTCTGAAAGTTGCGCATGATCGCGTAGAAGCCGCGGCCTTCCTGTCCGAGCAGGCACTCGGCGGGAACGCGGCAATCCTGGAAGGCAAGCTCGGCCGTGTCGGATGAGCGCCAGCCATGCTTGTCCAGCGCACGGGAGACGGTGAAGCCGGGCGTTCCCTTTTCCACAAGGAACATGGACACGCCTTGCGAGGGCTTGGCGGAGGTGTCGGTCTTCGCAGCCACGCAATAGAGGTCGGCATGCACCCCATTGGTGATGAACATCTTGGCGCCGTTCAGGATGTAATGATCACCCTCGCGGCGGGCTGTCGTGCGGATCGATTTGACATCGGAGCCGGCGCCCGGTTCCGTGACGGCAATAGCCGTGATGATGGTCCCGGCAATGATGCCGGGCATGTATCGCTGTTTCTGGGCCTCATTGCCGTAGTTATAGACATGCACGGATGCCATGTCGGTGTGAACCAGCGCGGTGATGGCGACGCCACTAAAGGTCGAGCGTCCGAGCTCTTCGGCGAGCACCACCGTCGCCAGGGTATCCATATTGCTGCCGCCATAGTCCTCGGGATAGCGGATGCCAAAGAAGCCAAGCTCTCCCATGTGCCGCAAGACCTCGCGCGGCACGAAACCCTGCTCCTCCCAGGCGGCGGCATGGGGCTTGATCTCCGTTTCGACGAAGCGCCGCACCTGCTGGCGCAGCATCTCATGCTCTTCTCCGAAATACGGAGAAAACGACGTACGGGACGCCGGCATGCTGGCCTGGAGCTGGGTCATCGATCGTGGTCCTCTCATTGCAGCGTCGCGGGTGCGCTTGTTGTGGCGATAAAGCTTGACCTAACAGATGTTAGGGCCGTAGAACCTAACATGCGTTAGGCGCCGAGCGCAACCCGCCCTTCGTCGGGGTTGCGCGGCCTGCGCAAAGGCGCATGATCGCAGAAAAAGAGACTTACCGCCACGGCGTGGGGGCTCAAGTCCATCAGAACACAGCGGCATGAGCGGCATTAAGCCGGACGTGCAGCGGCGCACCATCCATCAAGAGATGGGCGCGAGTTGGAGGGAACAGGCTCATGGCCAATGCGAAGGGCAGTGTCGGCGCCGCCGGCAATACCTTTCCCAAACTGTTGCTGCGGAATGCCCGTGAAAGGGGGCAGCGTCCATCGATTCGGCATAAGGATCTCGGGATCTGGCAGAGCTGGAGCTGGGCCGAAGTGCTGGATGAGATCGCGGCTTTCGCCCTCGGTCTCAAGGCATTCGGGCTCGAGCCGGGCGACAAGCTTGCCATTATCGGCCGGAACAGGCCGCACCTCTACTGGAGCATCACCGCCGCACAATCGCTCGGCGCGATCCCGGTGCCGATCTATGCGGACGCGGTGGCTGAAGAGATGGGCTATGTGCTCGAGCATGCAGAAGCCCGCTTCGCGGTGGTCGAGGACCAGGAGCAGGTCGACAAGCTGCTTTCCCTTCCCCAAGGGCTCGCGCTCAAGCAGATCATCTATGACGATCCACGCGGCCTTCTGGATTACGACCATCGTCGGCTGAAGAGCTTCGCCGAGGTTCAGGATCTCGGCACCAAGGCCCTGGCTCATGACCCGTCGGCGCGAACACGCTGGGAGGAGGGTATCGCGGAGGGGCAGGGATCAGATACCGCAGTGATCCTCTATACGTCCGGCACCACGGGACGTCCCAAGGGCGTGATGCTGTCCCATGACAATCTGATCACCACCGCGCATAACGCCTGCCTGCTCGATCAGCTCACCGAGCGAGAGGAAATGCTCGCCTATCTGCCGATCGCCTGGGCGGGCGATCACATCTTCTCCTATGGCCAGGCGCATTGGGCAGGGTTCTGCATCTCTTGTCCCGAAAGCGAAGAGACTGTGCTGCAGGACCTGAAGGAGATCGGGCCGAGCTTCTATTTCGCGCCGCCGCGGGTGTTCGAAAACCTGCTCACGACCGTCATGATCCGGATGGAGGACGCGGGCCGGCTCAAGCAGCGTCTGTTTCACCATTTCCTTGCGGTGGCGAAGCGCCATGGCGAGAAGATCTTGAATGGCGAGCCAGTAGGGCTTGCTGGCCGGCTCAACTATGCGTTGGGGCATATCCTGGTCTATGGGCCGCTCAAGAACGTGCTCGGCTTCTCGCGCATCCGGGTCGCCTATACGGCGGGAGAGGCGATCGGACCGGACCTCTTCTCCTTCTATCGCTCGATCGGGGTCAACCTGAAGCAGCTGTACGGGCAGACCGAGGCAAGCGTCTTTCTCACCATGCAGCATGATGGGCAAGTGCGCTCGGATGCGGTGGGGCCGCCTCTACGGGACGTGGATATTCGCATCGCGCCGAGCGGGGAGGTCCAGTTCAAGTCGCCCGGCATGCTGGTCGGTTATTTCAAGGATCCGGAGAACACGGCGCAGCTCCTCACCGAGGATGGCTATGTCAAAACGGGGGATGCCGGATTTTTCACCGAAGATGGGCAGCTCAAGATCATCGATCGTGCAAAAGATGTGGGTCGGCTCAACAATGGCGCGCTGTTTGCGCCGAAATATATCGAGAACAAGCTGAAGTTCTTCCCGAGGGTCAAGGAGGCCGTGGCGTTCGGCAATGAACGAGACTTTGTGACCGCCTTCATCAATATCGATTTGACGGCCGTGGGCAATTGGGCCGAGCGCAACAATATCGCCTATGCGTCCTATCAGGAACTTGCCGGCCATCCGCTGGTCTATGACATGATCGCTGCGGACGTCGCGAGGGTGAATGCGGATCTCGTCGCGGAGCCGCAGATGGCGGCAAGCCAGATCCGCCGCTTTCTCATTCTGCATAAGGAGCTCGACCCGGATGATGGCGAGCTCACCCGGACTCAGAAGGTGCGGCGCGGCTTCATTGCCGAGCGCTACGGCCCGTTGATCGAGGCGCTCTATAGCGGCGCTCAGAGCTGCGATATCGCCACCGAGGTGACCTTCGAGGATGGTCGCAAGGGCGTTATCCGCGCCAATGTGAAAATCCGGGACATGGAGGTGGAACCCATGTCGCTCCGGGAGGCTGCGGAATGAGCGAGGCTGCCGTCAAGACCGCTCCCAGTCCCACGCGGGCGCCCGCGCCGGAGGCCGCACGGCGGGAGATTCTGCTGGACGTGCGCAATGTGTCGTTGTCGTTCGGTGGCATCAAGGCGATCTCGGATGTCTCCTTCGATATCGCCAAGGGCGAGATCCGCGCCATTATCGGCCCCAATGGTGCGGGCAAGACGTCGATGCTCAACATCATCAACGGCTTCTACACGCCCCAGGAGGGAACGATCACCTTCAAGGGCGAGACGCGGCGGAAAATGCGGCCCCATGAGGCAGCCGCCGGCGGCATTGCCCGGACCTTCCAGAATGTCGCGCTGTTCAAGGGCATGACCACGCTCGACAACATCATGTCCGGCCGGCAGCTCAAGATGCATCGCGGCTTCTTCTGGCAGATGATCCATTACGGGCCGGCGCGGGCGGAGGAAATCGCCCATAGGCGCCGGGTGGAAGAGATCATCGATTTCCTCAAGATCGAGCATATCCGCAAGACCCCGGTGGGCAGGCTTCCCTATGGGCTGCAGAAGCGCGTCGAACTCGGCCGGGCGCTGGCGCTCGAACCAGATCTTCTGCTGCTGGATGAGCCGATGGCCGGCATGAATGTCGAGGAGAAGGAGGATATGTGCCGTTTCATCCTCGATGTGCGCGACCAGTTCGGCACCACCATTGCCCTGATCGAGCATGATATGGGCGTGGTCATGGACCTCTCCGACCGGGTGGTGGTGCTCGAATATGGACGCAAGATCGCCGATGGGGTGCCGGACGAGGTCAGGACGAACCAGGCGGTGATCGATGCCTATCTGGGGGTGCCGGACGCATGAGCCTGCTCTATAGCCTGTTCGTTGATCCTTTCATGCAGATGGCGACGACCCCGGACTTCTTCCTCCAAGTGCTCTGGGAAGGGTTCGTCGCCGGCATCCTCTATTCGCTGATCGCGCTCGGCTTTGTGCTGATTTTCAAGGCATCGGGCGTGTTCAACTTCGCCCAAGGCATCATGGTGGTGTTCGCAGTGCTCTCGCTGGTGGGTCTACACGAGGCGGGAGTGCCGGCCTATCTTGCCCTGCTGATCTGCATCGGCATCATGTTCCTCCTGGCGGTGACGATCGAAAGGGTGGTGCTGCGGCCGCTGGTCAATCAGCCGGACATCATCCTGCTCATGGCGACGATCGGGCTCACCTATCTGCTCATCGGGCTCGGTGAGTTCATCTTCGGCGGCGAGCCCAAGGTCATGATCACGCAAGAGCTGGGTCTGCCCACCGGCTCCTATGATCTCGAGCTGTTCGGTGGGCTCGTCATCCTGAACCAGATCGATATCGCGGCCGCGGTGATCGCCATCATCATGGTGGGATCACTCGCGGTGTTCTTTCATTCGACCCGCATCGGCCGGGCGCTGCGGGCGGTGGCGGACGACCACCAGGCGGCGCTGTCGGTCGGCATCTCGCTCAACCAGATCTGGGTGATCGTGTGGTTTGCCGCCGGCATCGTGGCGCTGGCCACAGGCATCATGTGGGGCGCGCGGTCGGATGTATCCTTCGCGCTCCAGATCGTGGCACTCAAGGCGCTGCCGGTTCTGGTGCTCGGGGGGCTCACCTCCATTCCCGGCGCCATCGTTGGCGGGCTGATCATCGGGATCGGGGAGAAGCTCGGCGAAATCTATTGGGGGCCGCTGATCGGCGGCGGGATCGAGACCTGGCTTGCCTATTTCATCGCGCTCATCGTCCTGCTGTTCCGGCCGCAGGGCCTGTTCGGCGAGCGCATCATCGAGCGGGTGTGAGCGATGTTCTATCGGGAAGCCGGTCAATTCAAGACGAGCTACGCGGCGGATCAATCGATCTTTCCGATCCTGCAGGATCGGATCGGGATTGCCATCATCCTGGCGGTCGCCTTTATCGGCATCCCGCTGTTTGCGACAAATTTCTTCATCAGCACGATCATGATCCCGTTCCTGATCCTGGCGCTTGCCACGATCGGGCTCAATCTTCTCACGGGCTATGCCGGGCAATTGTCCCTCGGCACCGGCGCCTTCATGGGGGTCGGCGCCTATGCCTGCTACAAGCTCACCACCTTCTTTCCAGATGCCGACATCATTCTCCTGGTGCTGGCGTCGGGCTTCGTGTCCGCCGCCATTGGGGTGCTGTTCGGGCTGCCCTCCCTGCGGATCAAGGGCTTCTATCTCGTGGTGACGACGCTTGCCGCGCAGTTCTTTCTGGAATGGTGCTTCATCCGCATCCCGTGGCTCTACAATTACAATCCGTCTGGCGCGATCGAGGCCCCTGCGCGGCGTGGACTGAACATCGTCCTCACCGGACCCGGTGCCAATGCGACCGCGCGTTATCTGGTCGTGCTCACCATCGTGGTCGTCATGACCTGGATCGCCTCGAACCTGGTGCGCGGGCGCATCGGCCGGTCGTGGATGATGGTGCGCGACATGGACATCGCGGCCGAGCTGATGGGGGTCAAGCTCTTCCAGACCAAATTGCTCGCCTTTGCGGTCTCGTCCTTCTATTGCGGGGTCGCCGGGGCTGCGATGGTGTTCTTCTGGCTGGGGGCAACGGAGCCAACCGCCTTTTCCATCAATCTGTCGTTCCAGATCCTGTTCATGGTGATCATCGGCGGGTTGGGCTCGCTGGTCGGCTCGTTTCTGGGGGCCGCCTTCATCTGGATCCTGCCGGCATTCCTGCGCGCCATACCGAGCGTCTTTGGCATCGCGATTGGGGCTGAAACGGTCGAGCATCTGTCGTTCATTGTGATCGGCGCGCTGATCATCGCCTTCCTCATCGTCGAGCCGCATGGGCTCGCGCGGCTGTGGCAGGTGGGCAAGCAGAAACTCAGGGTTTGGCCGTTCCCTTATTGAGGCGCGGCCGCGGACACCGCCTGAAGATGCGGTGCAATCAAGGGAGGAGGTTCAAGGCAGATGAAAGCGAAACTGTTGGGGCTCGCCGCCGCGCTGGCGGTCGCCTTATCGGCACCTGCTAGCGTTCCCGTGAAGGCGCAGGATTCGATCTTTATCCCGCTGCCGACCTATCGCACCGGGCCGTTCGCCGGATCCGGGACCCACATCGCCAACGGACTGCGCGATTACCTGACCATGCTCAACGAGCGCGACGGGGGCATCGGCGGCGTGAGGCTCGAAATCGAGGAATGCGAGACGGGCTATGACACGCAAAAAGGCGTCGAATGCTATCAAGCCATGCGCGGGCGCAAGCCGGTGGTGTTCAACCCGTGGTCGACGGGCATTACCTTGCCGCTGATCCCGCTTGCGGCCAAGGACAAGATCCCGATCCTCTCCATGGCCTATGGGCTTTCGGCCGCCGCGGATGGCAACGTGTTCCCCTGGATCTTCAACCCGCCGGACACCTATTGGGATGGCGCATCGGCAATCATCCTGCACATCGCCAATACGGAAGGGGGGCTCGACAAGCTCAAGGGCAAGAAGATCGGCTTCGTCTTTCTTGATGCAGGCTATGGTCGCGAGCCAATACCGCTGCTCGAACAGCTGGCCAGCAAATATGGGTTCGAGCTCCTGAAATATCCGGTGCCGGCTCAGCAGATGCAGAACCAGTCATCGACCTGGCTCAATGTGCGCCGCGACAGGCCGGACTGGGTCTATCTGCAAGGCTGGGGTGCCATGAACCCGACGGCCATCAAGGAGGCCGCCAAGACCCGCTTCCCCATGGACAAGCTGATCTCCATGTGGTGGCCGACGGAGGATGACGCGCGCCAGACGGGCGAGGGGGCGAAGGGCTTCATGATCCTCAACTTCCACTCGGCGCGGTCGGATTTCCCGGCCCTGAACGATATCCGCAAGTTCGTGGTGGACAAGGGCCTCAGCCAGGTTTCGAGCCCGGATCTCGTCGGGACCAATCTTTATAACCGCGGCGTCTATAACTCGGTGCTGATCGCGGAGGCCATTCGCACTGCGCAGAAGCTGACGGGCAAGAAGGTGATCACGGGCGAGGATATGCGGATTGGCCTCGAGAACCTCCAGATAACGCCTGAGCGCTGGGCCGAGATCGGTTTTGCCAATTTCGCCCAGCCGGTGAAGCTCACCTGCACCGACCATTCCGGCCATACGCAGCTCTATATCCAGCGCTGGAACGGCAAGGAATACGAGCAGGCCAGCGAATGGTTCTCGCCGATGACGGACGTGGTGCAACCGCTTCTCGACAAGGCGGCCAAGGAATATGTGGCCGCGAACCAGCCCTGGCCGGAGCGGACGGAGGCTTGCGCTACAAACTGAGCTTGGTTCATCGCACGGGTTCTGGCTCCCGAACCCGGATGCCCGTGCGATGATCTCCAAACAGCCCCGGAGCCAATGATGAGCCAGACCATCGCTGCGACAGCATCGGGAACAGATAGGGCAGGGGATGCGGTGCCGGATGCCCCCGGCGGGGCGATCCTTTCGGTCAACAATATCGAGGTGATCTACGATCACGTCATCCTAGTGCTCAAGGGCGTGTCGCTGAGCGTGCCTGAGGGCCATATCGTCGCGCTGCTGGGTGCCAATGGCGCGGGCAAGACGACGACGCTCAAGGCGATCTCGAACCTGCTGCAGGCCGAACGCGGCGAGGTCACCAAGGGCTCGATCGAGTTCAGGGGTGAGCGCGTCGAGAAGCTCTCACCGAACGAGCTGGTGCGCCGCGGCTGCATTCAGGTGATGGAGGGGCGCCACTGTTTCGGGCATCTCACCATCGAGGAGAACCTGCTGACGGGCGCCTTCACGCGGCGGGATGGCCGGGCTGCCATCGCGCGCGATCTGGAGATGGTCTACAGCTATTTCCCACGCCTGAGGGATCGGCGCAGCTCGCAGGCCGGCTATACTTCCGGAGGTGAGCAGCAGATGTGCGCAATCGGCCGGGCGCTCATGTCCCGGCCCGCCATGGTGCTGCTGGACGAGCCGTCCATGGGGCTCGCGCCGCAAATCGTCGAGGAGATCTTCTCGATCGTTCAGAACCTGAACAAGACCGAAAGGGTGTCATTCCTGCTTGCCGAGCAGAACACGAGTATAGCGCTGCGCTATGCGGATTATGGCTATATCATGGAGAATGGCCGGATCGTGCTGGACGGCACGGCTGATAATCTGCGGGCGAATGAGGATGTGCGCGAGTTCTATCTCGGCATCTCCGGTGCCGGACGTCGCTCGTTCAAGGATGTGAAGCATTATCGCCGGCGCAAGCGCTGGCTGGCCTGAGGGCCAAGTTCTTGGTTCTGGTGCAATTCCGGACTTGCCTGGAATTGCTCTAAGCTCAAGCGGGGGTCTCATGAAGTCGGGATTAGTGGTCGGGCTGCGGCATTCGCAAAGCATCACGGTGGATCAGTCGCTCACGGTACCGTTCGTATCGCAGGCCTTTGCGGGCTTTGCCGACATGCCGCCGGTGTTTGCCACGGCCTTCATGGTGGGCTTCATCGAATGCACCTGCATCGAAGGCTTGCGGCCGTTTCTCGATGCGCATGAGCGGACCGTTGGGACGCATGTGGATGTAAGCCATGCGGCGGCCACGCCGCTCGGCATGACCGTGACCGCGGAGGTCGAGCTTATCGCCATCGAGGGGCGCAAGCTGCGCTTCAAGGTGATCTGCAGGGATGAGGCCGGCTTCATCGGTGAGGGTTTCCACGAACGCGCTATCATCGACGTCGACAGGTTCATGGCGCGGGTGTCGGAGAAGGCTAAGCAAAAAGCCTGAAGGCTTACTCGGGAACGACCGGCCCCAGATCAGGTTGACCATTAGAGCGCTTATGGCTGCGAGGCGGGCGCAAGGTTCGGCGCGGCTGAAGGCGGTATCTGATCGAGGAGACAGTCATGCCTGAGAAACACCCGAATACCAAGAGATGGGGCGGTCCGGGTGCCAGTCACGAGGACCGCAGCAAGCCCATGCCGGAGAAGCACGACCCTCGCCCCGCGGGATCATCGACCAATCCGCCTGTCAGCCAGGTTTCTGGCGGCGGTGGCGAGCGGGATGAGAAGCATAGCCACGTGGATGGCATGCGCAGCTCGAAGTCGCACGCGACCGACAGCCCGAGCCCGACGGCGGGCCGGGAATGGAAGGCCAATCGCCCGCGCCATTGGGATAAGTGATCACGCCACCGAGGCCGCGCTCGCGCGCTTTGAGGACCGGATCCCTTTTTCCGCCAATATTCTAGACGATCGCGGTCTTGAGCGCCTGGGCCGAGAAGGCGCCGGGCCAGACTTCGGCCGCGCTGGCCCGCAATGCGCGAATGGCTCCGATGGGGACATTGCGTGCGATCAGCAGCGGACCTTCGCCGTCATGGGTCGCAACCGGTGCAATCTCAGCGTAAAGGCCGGTCTCGCCCAAGCTCGGCTCGCAGGGCAGGAAGACCGAGCAGCCCGAGACATTGGTGTCGTTCTGCGTCGTGCCGGGGGCTGCCCCGACCACGCCCACGGCAGCGACCGCCGCCATAAGCTCGACCGCGCGGGCCTTGGCACAGCCGAACACGCGGGAATAGCCGGACAAGCCCGCGGTCATCGAGGGGACCAGGACGAGGTCAGGCTCAAGCGGGGCGAGCTTTGCCGATAGGGCCGGCAGTTCCACATCAAGGCAGATGCAGGTTGCAAGCCGCGCGCCGCGCCATTCGACCACATGAATAAGCTCGCCGGGCTCGAGCAGCCAGGCTGCCGGGTCCTTCTCGAAGGGGGTCAAGCAGAGCTTGTCTTGACCGATCCTGCGGCCATCGGGGAGAAACAGCCAGGCGCGATTGCGGAAGCCGCCTTCATGAGCCGCCGGCATGGTGCCCGCGAGCAAAGCCATATCGTAGTTGCGGGCCAGCGGCTCGAGCATCGGCAGCACGAGATCCGCCTGCTCGGCCATCCAGGCGATTTCCGCGGTCGGCTCGAGACCTTCGGGTTTGAAGGACAGCCACTGCTCGCAGGCATATTCGGGCAGGATCAGGAGGTCGACGCCTTCTGATTTCAGCTCCTGCATCTTAGCTTCGATGCCGGCCACCCAGGCTGAAAGCCCGTTAAGCGGCCGTCCCAGATTGACCGCCCAGAGCGCGAGGGTCAGATGTTCGGCTGCCTCAGCCATGTTTACCCCTCAGGTTGCGACGGCTCGTGCCAGCGGCGCGCAGCCTCGTCATCTTCTTGGCGCGCGGCAACCCAACGCGCCTCACCGGCCTGACCAGGGGCTGCTTCCAGCTTCCAGAACGGCGCCTTGGTCTTGAGCCAATCGACCAGGAACTCGCAAGCGGAAAAGGCGGCCTCGCGATGGGCCGATGCGGTTATCACCAGCACGATGTCCTCGCCGACCGTGAGCCGCCCGTAACGATGGATGATCAGGGACGCCTCAAGCGGCCAGCGGCGATGAGCCTCCTCTTCGATCTCAGCCAGAGCCTTCTCGGTCATGCCGGGATAATGCTCGAGGGTCATCTCGGCCACAGCCGTCCCACCGGAGGCGTCGCGAACGGTGCCCACAAAAAGCGCGATGCCACCGATGGCCGTGTTGCCAGCTTTGAGCGCGGCGAGCTCCCGGCCAACATCAAAGGCTTCAGCCTGAACCCTGATCATGCTCACCTGCCTTCGCCCAGCGCCTCATCAATGCTGGGCATCGCCCTTGCCATCCGCCTGCGGCACCGGTGATTGTGGGGCTTGCTGCTGCGGGGCCAGTGGCTGGGGATCAACGTTTGGCGGCAAGTCGCCTTTGGCGGCCGCTCCGCCCAGCGGCGGCTGCTGAAGCGGGTCGCCCTTGGCGGCGGTCACCCCGGATGGTGCCGGCGCGGGTGCCGTTGCCGCGGGCGGCGGGGCCTGGAGGGGGGCGCCCTGTGCTGTCCCCGAAAGGGGCGTCGCCTGGTCAGGGGTGTCCTGGCGAGCGGCATTCCCGGATCGCTCGCTTGGGGTACCGGCATCGGGCGTTATCGTTCCAGTCTCGCCCGGCGCGGTTCCGGGAGGCTGTGCTGCCAATGGCACCTGGCCGATCGGATCCCCCTTCGATCCTGGCTCTTGTGGAGCATCAGGCGATGCTGCCTTTTCCTCCGGCTTAACCTCGGCGGGTTTGCCGAAACCGCCGCTGGTCAAGCCTTCGATGAACCGGCTAGCCCCATCGCCGGTCAAGCTCTCTGTCTGACCCCCCAATCCCGTGCGAATCCTGTCGCCAAGCAGCACGCCGGCGCCACCCATGGCATCCTCCAGGAGCTTCTGACCGGCCGCGGGATTGATCGCGCCAGCCGCCTTTACCAGCCCCTTGAACTGCCGATAGGCGGCCTGTGGATCCTTCAGGATACCTTCCAAATCAGGGTAGATCTTGGGCCTGGCCCAGGGACCCTTCACCACGATGGGAACGTTGAAGCCCTCAAATGCCTGCTCGCCTTCCTTCGGCTGCAGCATGGCCACGAGCTTCGGATCGATGCGATAATCGATGGTCTGGCTCGGCAGGTCGATCGAGCCTTCACCCGTCACACGAACCAAGGGCCCCATCAGGGTGAGATCGCTATTGGCGGCCAATCCGTTCTCAATGTCGAAGGTGCCCTCGAAAATACTGAAATCGGTGAGATCCTGGCCGGTGCCCTGCCAACCATCCACCACATGAGCCGCCACATTGCGGACCATTCCCGGCAGGTTCACGCCACGGACCGCCCCGTCTGTGAGGCGAAAGGTAACCTGGCCACGCATTGTGGACATGAGCGCTGCCTGGCTGCTTCCCTGCGCGGTAAGGGAAATCGACGTTGCTCCGCGTCCCTCGATGCGATCGAGCCCGGAGAAGTCCCGCAAGAGGCCGTAGCTGTCGAAATTATTGGCGCTGAGCACCATGCGAAGGACCGGCACCTCCTTGGAGCCATCGATCTGGATATTGCCGGCCGCGGTCCCGCCATAGAGGGACAGATCGTTGAGCTGCGCCTCCAAGAGGCCGTCGTCGATGAGCAACCTGAGGCCGCCAGCTTCCGTCTTCAGATCTCCGAAGATCACCCGGCCGGTGTTCAGTGTCAGATCCGCATCAAGGGCTTTCAGCCCAGACAAATCAATGGGCTCGCTGCTCCAGCCATCCACGAGGGCGGACGGCTCCCGCTCCCCCTGCGGCTCGGTCTGAGGCCCCGTGCTGGCCCGATAAACATTCACGTCGATCGTATCGACGCCCAAGGTCGCGATCACCTTCGGGCGGGGCCCTTCCAGCTCGACGCGGACGTTCCCTCGGCCCTGCATTCCATCCAGGGTGATCTCCGCCTCTTTCAGGGTCAGCACGTCGTGCTGCAGGCCGATGGCGCTTTCCGCGCGGAAGCTGCCCAGTCCGCGCCCGTCCGGCAGTGGCTTTCCGGCCCATTGCATGAGCTCGCGCAGGCTTGGCGTGGTGAAGCCGATCACCCCGGCAAGGGACAGCCCGTCCTTCAACGAGATCTGCCCGTCATAGCCGACATTCATCAGCGGCGAGGTCAGGGTCAGATCCGCTGCGGATGCGGACCCGGCCGCAAGCTGGGTCGGCTGGCGGAGCGTGCCGTCGAAAGAGACCTGCTGGCCATTCCAGATGAGAGATCCCTTCGCCTGGAAGGGAGCATCGAGATTGGCGAGCGTGAGGGTGACATTCACCTGCTCGGCCATGAAGTTGACCCCGTTGCGCTCGTCGAGGTAGCGCACGGTGCCGTTCCGGATCTCGATGGGCGCGAAAGTTACCGCTTGTGCGGCCGTATCCGGATAATCCGTGGGATCGGTGGGCGCATCCAAGGCGTCGGCAGGCTCCTCATCCGCAGCGGCAGCTTCGCTCTGCTGATCGTTGGTGGCGGGTTGGCCTCTGCTGTCAAAGACCCAGTTGCTGTGGCCCTCCCCATCGATCAGCAGATTAAGCCGGGGCATATCCACAACGAAGGCCTTGATGTCGAGCTTGCCGGACAGGAGCGGCAGAAGCGCCACCTTCACCCGGAGACTGTCCGTCAACATGACATTGCCGGATGGCATGCCAGGCGGGTTGCTCAGGGCGACATCATTGAGCTCGATCCCAAAGTCCGGGTAGAAGCTGAGACTCGGCGGCTCTCCCAAGGTGATCTCACGGCCGGTCTGCTCTCGCACCGCCTCGGTGATCTGCCGCGCGACGAAATCGGCACTGATGACGAAGGGCAAGGCGGCAAGCGCAAGAATCGCCACAAGGACGACAGCCGTCAGACCAATAACGAGACGTTTCACGAGAGCCGCTTCCTCTTCAATAGGCGGGGGAACGCCCCCCGTTACGCCAAGGTCAAGGCAGATTTGCGACCGGCGCGTTCGGCTGATTCGAGTGAGTTACTTTAGCATTCCTGCAAAGGCAATGCTTGCGGCCTCGAAACTGCTGACGAGACCTGCCTCTGAAAAGCGCTTGGGATAAGGCTGATCTTTTCTTATGGTGCGCGCAAAAGTGAATGGAAACGCTGGAGTGGCAAGATGATGCAACCCCTCTGGACTGCCTCGGAGGAGCGCAAGGCGACGAGCCGGATGGCGGCTTTCATGAAAGCGGTCGGTGAGCGTTACGGCTTGCCCATCAGCGATTATGACGGGCTGCATCGCTTCTCGATCGAGCGCCAGGAGGATTTCTGGAACACCGTCTGGGATTTCTGCGGCGTCATCGCGTCGGAACGTGGCACGCGCGTGCTGATCGATGCGGACAAGATGCCTGGCGCACGCTATTTCCCGGATGCCCGGCTGAACTATGCCGAAAATGCGCTTCGCCGCCGGGATGACAGTCCTGCCATCATCTTCCGCGGTGAGGACAAGGTGCGCTCCGAGCTCAGCTGGGCCGAGCTCTACGATGCGGTCGGGCGTATGGCGCGGGCGCTCCGGCAGGCGGGGGTCAAGCCGGGGGACCGGGTGGCCGCGGCGGTTCCCAACATGCCGGAAACCACGGTGGCCTTTCTCGCCGCTACGGCGATCGGCGCCATCTGGTCGTCCTGCTCACCGGATTTCGGTGAGCGAGGCATTCTCGATCGGTTCGGCCAGATTGAGCCCAAGGTGCTCGTCACCTGTGACGGCTATTATTACAACGGCAAGGCGCTCGATATTTCGGAGAAGATCGGGCAAGTGCTGAAGCAGCTGCCATCGGTCGAGACCGTGGTGGTGATCGACTATATCGGCGCGGGCAATGATGCGGTGCGCAAGCTGCGCAATGCGAAGACCTATGAGGATTTCCTCGGCGCCGAGCCCGGTGGCGAAATCACCTTCGAGCAGGTGGCCTTTGATCATCCGATCTTCATTCTGTTCTCCAGCGGCACGACCGGCATTCCCAAATGCATCGTGCACCGCACTGGCGGGATCATTCTCAAGCATCTGACCGAGCAGCAATTGCATGGGGATATCAAAGCCGGCGACCGGCTGTTCTATTTCTCCACCTGCGGCTGGATGATGTGGAATTGGCTGATGTCGGGTCTCATGTCGGAAGCAACCCTCATCCTCTATGATGGCTCGCCGTTTGCGCCATCGGAGCGGGTGCTGTTCGACTATGCGGATGAGGTTGGCATTACGCAGTTCGGGACGTCGGCGAAATATATCGATGCGGTGAAGAAGACCGGATGGCACCCGATGGATACGCATAAGCTTACCAGCGTGCGCACGATGTTCTCGACGGGCTCGCCGCTGGCGCCGGAAAGCTTCGCCTTCGTCTATTCCGGTATCAAGTCCGACATCCATCTTGCCTCTATTTCCGGCGGCACGGATCTCTGCGGTTGTTTTGTCAGCGGCAATCCGCTTCTGCCGGTCTATGAAGGTGAGATCCAGTCACCGAGCCTGGGCAATGCGGTCGATGTGTTCGATGACGAGGGCAAGCCGCTGGCGAGAGGCAAGGGTGAGCTGGTGTGCACCGCGCCATTTCCCTCGATGCCGGTGATGTTCTGGAACGATCCCGGGGGCGAGAAATATTTCAACGCCTATTTCGCGCGGTTTCCCAATATCTGGGCGCATGGGGATTTTGCCGAGTGGACCGAGCATGAGGGGATGATCATCCACGGACGGTCGGATGCGACGCTCAATCCGGGCGGGGTGCGCATCGGCACCGCGGAAATCTATGCACAGGTCGAGCAGATCCCCGAGGTGATCGAGGCCATCGCGGTTGGCCAGAGCTGGGATAATGACGTGCGGGTCGTGCTGTTCGTCAGGCTCAGAGACGGGGTGAAGCTCGATGAAGAGCTCATCAGCCGGATCAAGAGGCAAATTCGCACGGGGGCATCACCGCGGCATGTGCCGGCGAAGGTCATCGCCGTCGCCGATATTCCCCGCACCAAATCGGGCAAGATCACGGAGATCGCCGTTCGTGACGTGATCCATGGACGTGAGGTCAAGAACCGGGAGGCGCTCGCCAATCCGGAAGCGCTGGATCTCTATAAGGACCTTGCCGCCTTGGAGGACTGAGGGCCCATCCGCTGAATTGCGGGTTTCCGGGGCAAGCGCTGTCAGGCCAGTTCCTGGCAGCGTGCCTGTCATACCGCTTATTCAGCCAAGACCCGGGTCGTCGGGAAGGTGATCTCGACCATGGTGCCGCTCTCCGGCCGGCTGGAAATGGCAAAGCCGGCACGGTTTGCTTCGGTGAGCGCCTTGGTGAGCGGCAGACCCAGGCCCGTGCCGCCGGCGCGGCGGCGCTTGGTCTCCACCCGGCGGAACGGCTTCAGCGCCTCCTGAAGCTCATCCTCGGTCATGCCGATGCCGGTGTCCTTGACCCGCAGCTTCACTTCGCCTTGGGGCGTGGTGAGCAGGGAGATGATGACCTGCCCCCCGGGTTCGGTGAATTTCACTGCGTTGGACAGCAGGTTCAGCACGATCTGCCGGATCGAGCGCTGGTCTGCCACCACGGGCGGCAGATCGGCTGGGATGCTGGTCCGCATCAGCACGCGGCCTTCGCGGGCCTGATCCTGCATGATGTGCACGGCCTGGTCGACCACATCGACAAGGTTCACGGCGGTGAAATTGAGCTCGAGCTTGCCGGCCTCGACCTTCGACAGATCGAGAAGGTCGTTGATGAGACTCAGCAGGTGCTCGCCGCTGGCATGGATGTCGCCGATATAGCCGAGATATTTGTCGTTGCGGATCGCGCCGAAGCGCTCGGCCTTCATCACCTCGGAGAAGCCGAGGATCGCATTCAGAGGGGTGCGCAGTTCATGGCTAATATTGGCGAGGAACTCGGATTTCTGGGCGCTGGTGCGTTCGGCCTCTTCCTTCGCTGCCCTCAGGTCGGCTTCCGCCTTCTTCCAGTGGGTTATGTCGCGCAGCACCGCACAGAAACGGTCGCCATCCTCAACGGGGCTCATGGTGAGGAAGAGCGGGATCTCGCCGCCCTGGCGCTCGATGCCGGTCACCTCGCGCCCGTCATTGAAGATTGTGGTGAGGGTGCCATCGACCAAGGCGGCGAGGTAATCCTTGAAGGTCTTGGCGCTCTCGGCGGTGAGGAAATCGCTGAGAGGGCGACCCAGGGCCTCGCGCGCATCAATGCCGAAAATGGCCTGCGCGCCGGCGTTGATGCTGCGGATCGTGCCATTGCGCTCCAGCATGATGATGCCGTCGGTCGCGGTCTCGATAATGGCCTTCAGGGTCGAATCGCTGGGGGCCCAGACATCCGGCACGGCCGCAGCATCCTTGCCGGGCAGCGGCTTGCCGCGCGGCGTGAAGATCAGCTGACGGACGGGGCCGCCGGGCCAGTCCAAGGAGCGGGCGGTGATGGAATTGCTGGCAATGTGACCTTCGGGCGTGGAGAAACAGGCCTCCTCGCCCCGGCTGCGCCAATCGGGCAGCAGGGCATCCAGTCCCACCACTTCTAGCGCTTCGGGGTTGTCATAGCCCAGGGCCTCGGCTGCGCCCTGGTTGGCGGCCAGAACCTGCCCGTCGCGGTGAATGAGCGAGGGCATCTCGATGCCCGCCAGCAGCTCGCGTGCGACGGTTACGGCCAGGCTTTCCGGCTTAGGGTGGCCGCTCGACGGGGCGGGAGCAGGTACCGGTTCCGCCTCTGGCTCGATCACGGCCGGTTCTGGTTGAACCACGGCAAGTTCGGCAGTTGCCACTTCTGCCAAAGCGGGCGCGGTTTCGCGAACCGATTTCGGCAGATCCGGCTCGCTCGCAGTCACACTGGCGAGATCGCGCTCGATTCGCTGTGCCAAGCGAAGAAAAGCTTCCGCTTCCTCGGGGGTGAGGCGGCGTTGCGTCGAGGATTTCGATTCGCGCTGGGGCGTAGGGTCAACCGCAGGGGTGTGATCGGTCGACGCAATGGCGTGCCCGCCATCAGTTACCGGTATGTGGTCGGCGGGTGCGGCGATGCCGGTATTCGCTACGGGCATGGCAGACCGGGACGGTTTGGCATCGTCCTGGGGCGCGGGGGCAATGGCCTCCGTCCCGGCTTCAGCATGATAGAGCGCAACGACAGGTTTATCGGCTGGCTTAGCCGCAGGGCCACCATCACTGACCGCGGTGGCCTCAGGTCTAGTTTGCTCCGCGGATGCGGCGGATTCTGATGAGGCTTGGCCCGCTGCAGCGGCAGATTGCGGCGCGGGGGAAGGCGCCGGTCGCGAGGCCCCGCTCACCAAGGCACCGATGCCCCGATAGGCGGTGTGGCGGCGATCATCACCATCGACAGCAACCGCGCTCAAGGTGGTGGTGGCGAGCACGTCATGCGCCTTGCGCCATTCAACGGTCGCACGCCAGGACTTGCGCTCGGCCATGGCTTGGGCGATCAGGCCGTCGCGATCAAAGTCGAAGCGCTGCGCAACGGCCTGCCAAGTTTCACCTACGATTTCTTCCGCAGGCACGCCGGTTGCCTCGGTGAAATCGGGGCCTATGGCCTGCCACGCCAGGTTCTGATCAAGCTCGAAGGTGAAGTCGGCCGCAGCGGCAACGAAATCTGCAAGGCGGGCGGCATTTTCCTGGAGACTGCGCTCCAGCGCGCGGCGCTCGGCAACATCCTCGATGAGGAGGAGAATGCGCGCGTTGGCGCTTTGCTCGGCGCCGCCACGAGGGCCGATGCGACGGGCCTCGATGCGAACATCGCGCGCGCCGTAACGGGTCTCGATGCGGCGATATTCCCCGACAATGCCGGCCTGAATCACACGCTCGATAAACCGCGCCGCATTGCGCTCATGGGCGAAAAGCTCAGAAAGGCCTCGCCGGCGCGCGTCGCTCAACAGGTCAGACGCAGGTGCATTGGCATGCAATGTTCGCCCGTCGCGATCGAGCGTGAGCACCGCCTGAGGCAGGGCATCGATCACGGCGCTGGCAAGATCTGCGGGCGGAACATCTTCGGCAGGGGCGACCGGCTTCGCAATCACGAGAAGGCCCGACCGGCCATCGCTCAGGCGGTGGGCATAGCAATCGCAGGCAATCGGCTCGCCAAACGGGCTCGAGGGAAAACTCAAAACCTCTTCCGAGGCCTGGCCAGGTCGGACCAGCTCATCGGCAAGAGCAATGAGGCGGGCAACCCCGGGCTCGCCGCGGTCAAAACGCCGATCAAGGAGGTCGAACAGCAACTCGCCTCCGAAGAAGCGAATACCGGCTTCGTTCGCCCAGACGATTCGCACTCTGGCGATATCCCACAGCCATGCCGCCTCGGCCGCCTGCTGCAGCGAATCCAGGCTCGGTAGTGCCCCTCTCGTCACGCTCGCTTCTCCTGGGCCATCCTTACCAGGATGTGCACCAACACCAACCGCACCTTAGCCCCGATCCCTTTCAAAAAGGCGCAATCGCAAGCTGGTGCTTTCCTCCTATCCACTGAAAACGTGCCCAAATCATGGACTGCCGCTCTCCCG